>JAGCEZ010000028.1 GCA_017650365.1 Fibrobacterales bacterium
ATTCGGAGAGGGCGGACATCTTCAGGCTCCTGCTCCCCGGCCCAGGCACGCGGTCGTGGAGTCGTCGCTTCCGGAGGGTGCTCCCTCTGGGGGTCTCCCCCCGGTGTGCCGGTCGCCGTGAATGATGGCCCAAAGATAGCCATTCGGAGGCCCCGCCGGGCCTTTGTGGAGGGCTCCCGGAACGGCGAATTCCGCCCGGAATCGCCATGTCGGAAGGCGGATTTCAGGTCGTCAGGCCGGCGGCAAGGCGAGCGGACAGACGATTCCGCAGAGCGCCGCGAGGGGATGTCACTCGCACGGCCCGGCCGAAGCGCGCATCTCTTCGGTGATGCGGTAGAGCATGCCGTAGGGAACCGACATGGTGCGCATAACGCAGAAACCGCAAGCCCCGATGTTTTCGTACGATGCGAAATCACGAATGTCGCCGTCGGCTAGATCATCGCCCTTGAAATCGAGACACCGTTTCGGTTCGCCGTCGAACACCAGCCGGACGTCGTAAAGGGGATCCTTTTCGCTCCAATGCAGGCCGTTTTTCTTGAGGTGGGGGAAATCGTCGTCGCCGTCAGGGGCGCAATAGGCCGTGTCCTCTGGAGCAATTGCCATTGTGTCGGACCAACCAATTTCCGGATCGCTCCAAACAAAGCGAACCTCGTTCCGCGTTTCGTTCAGATACAATGGTTCGTAGCTCGCGCCGCCCGTCTCCATCGAGCCACATGAGACGGCGACAAATGGAAGAGTTGCCAGCAGCATCAGAAGCGGAATCGTTTTCATCTCACATCCCGACCTTGCGCCGCAGGCGCGATTATCCGCACTGGCCCCTGGCGACTGGTCCCTAGTCACTGGAATCCGGCGCCTTGCGCCGCGAGTCGTGCAGCGCCGCGACGGAGCGGCGCCATTCCCAGACGGGGCGCGCGGGGAACCCGGACCAGACTTCGCCCGGGGGGACGTCCTTCGTCGCGCCCGCGGAGGCGAGGAGCGTCGCGCCGTCGCCCACGGTCACGCCGCCGGCGACCTGCGCGCCGCCGCCCATCCGCACGTTCGAACCGATCGTGCAGTGGCCCGCGAGGTCCACGTGGGCGGCGAACATGGAGCGGTCGCCGATCCGGACGTTGTGCGCCACCTGGACGGAGCTGTCGATGCAGACGCCGGCGCCCAGCGTCGTCGGCTCCACGAACCCGGCGGCGACCACGGAGTTCGCGCCGATCAGGCAGTCGGGCCCGAGCACCACGCCCGCGCGGTGCTCCACGGGCGCCTCGGTCCCGTCGGGACGGCGCCGGAACCCGAACCCGCGGCTCCCCACCACGGCGCCGGCCAGGAGCACGCACCGCTCCCCGACGTCCACGCGCGGATAGACCGAGACGTTCGCCTCGAGCCGCGCGCAGGAGCCGATGCGCGAGCCGCGCGCGACCCAGCAGTGCGGACCGATCTTCGCGCCGGCCTCCACGACCCCCTCGACCACGGCGGTCGGGTGGATCTGCGCGGAGGGGGCGATCGACGGGGCGCGGTCCTCCAGCGGATGCCGGAAGAGGCGGACCATCAGCCGCTCCATGTCGCCGTACGGGTCGTCGCTCAGGATGCAGGCGCGGACGCGCGGGTGCTGCGCGTCGAAGAGCTTCTCGTCGATCAGGAGGACGCCGGCCCTGCTGGCCTGCAGCTCGCGGAGCGGGACGTCGCCCTCGCAGAAGGCCAGCTGGTCGGGGTTCGCGCGGCCGAGCGAGGCGAAGGAGATCGGGCAGAACGAGCCGTCCCCGGTGAACTTCCGCCCGAGGAGCGCGGCGTACTGCGCGACGGAGATCAGCACGGCCCTACTTGCCCCCGTTCAGCACTTCGACGACGCGGTCGGTCAGGTCGTTCTCGTTCTTCCAGAAGAGCACGGCGCCGCTCGAGCGGTCGAGCACCATGTCGTAGCCCTCCTGCAGCGCGACCTCGTTCACCGCGCGGCGGATCTCCTTGATGATGGGGGCGGAGATCTTCGCGTTCTCCTTCACGAGCTCGCCGTTCTCGCCGTAGATGCGGTCCACGAACTCGCGCAGCTCCGTCTCCTTGAGCTCGAGCTCGGCCTCCAGCTCCTTGCGCTTCTCCATGCTGAGCATCAGCGACTGCTGCTCGATGCGCTCGCGGAGGTGGTCCACCTCGCGCTGCTTGACGTTGGCCTCCTGCTCCCAGAGGGCCAGCTTGCGGTCGTACTCCGCCTGCGCCTCGGAGGTCTTGCGGTACTTCTCGAAGACGATCTTGCTGTCGACGTGCGCGACCCGGACGTCCGCGGCGGACGCGGCCCCGGCCGCGAAGAGGAGAACGGCGAGGAACGCCGCGAAACGCTTTCCCATCCTAGAACCCCTGCGAAATGATGAAGTTCACCTGGTAGGAGCCGACGTCGTCGGCGCGCTTGCCCGAGGAGAGCTCGCCCGGGTCGAGCGGCCAGCCCCAGTCGAATCCGATGATGCCGAGCATCGGCACGACCACGCGGAAGCCGAAGCCGACGTCGCGGTAGAGGTCGCTCGGGTCGATCTCCGTCCACGGGCTCGGGAGCTCGTCGTAGGTCGGGATCGCCTTGGAGTCGAGGTGGTCGCCGTAGACGTTGCCCGCGTTCGCGAAGGCGAGCAGGTAGAAGGTCTGCGGCGCGACGGCGTAGGTCAGCTCCGCCGAGAGCGAGAGGTAGCTGCGGCCGATGCGGTAGCGCCCGATGCTGCCCGCGGAGTAGCCGCGGAGCTTGCCCTGGTAGCCGAGCATGCCGCCCATCTGGTAGAGCGCGCTGTACTGCACGGCGGGGCCGTCGAGCACGCCGACGTCGCCCTCGAACCCGAGCGTGAGGTTCTTGACGAGCGGCCACCACCACTTCGCGATCAGCTCGGTCTCGACGAACGAGAAGTCGCCGGGCGCGAAGGCCCACTGCACCATCCCGCTCACGCGCGAGCCCTCGGTCGGGAAGATCGGCAGGTCCTTGTCGTCGCGCGTCAGGGTGATCGAGGCGCTGGTCTCGTTGCCGGTGTAGAGCACGACGGCGTCGTCCGAGAAGTTCGGACCCTGCTCGTGGCGCATGATCTGCACGTCGCCCTGGACGTAGAAGTAGTCGTCGGGCCACTTCAGGCGGCGTCCCAGGTAGCCGCGCACGCCGTAGCGCGTGATGTCGGAGATGTCCTCCGAGTCGTAGTCGTAGTGGTAGTAGCTGACGGTGCCGCCCACGCGGATCGGCTTGTCGAGGAACCACGGTTCGGAGAAGCCGATCGAGTAGTTCTTGCGGTACTCGCCGTATTCCAGCGTGACGTTCGCGGTCTGCCCGTCGCCCAGGCAGCAGTTGGGGATGGAGAGCCCGAGCGTGCCGGTCAGGTAGTCCTTCTGGCTGTAGGCCAGGCCCGCGGTGAACTGGCCCGTGCCGGCCTCCTTCTCCTTCACCTTGAAGAGCAGGTCGACCTCCTGGTCCGAGTCGGGGCGCATGCGGATGTCGGGCGTCACCTCGTCGAAGTAGTTCAGCTGCATGATCTCGCGGTAGGAGCGCTCCATCAGCGACTGGCGGTAGGTGTCGCCGGGGAAGAGCTGGACCTCGCGGCGGATCACCTTGTCCTTGGTGGTCGTGTTCCCCTCGATCAGCACGCGGCGGATGCTGGCGGGCTTGCCCTCCGTGAACTTGATCTCGACGTCCACGACGCTGTCGCGGTAGGTCTTGCGGTCGTCCACGCGCACGAAGAGGTAGCCCTCCTCGCGGTAGATTCCGTACATCTCCTGGACGGACTGCGCGTAGAGCGCGGTGTTGAAGGGCTTGCCCTTCTCCAGGCG
This sequence comes from Fibrobacterales bacterium, assembly GCA_017650365.1. Lineage (GTDB taxonomy): Bacteria > Fibrobacterota > Fibrobacteria > Fibrobacterales > CADBQJ01 > CADBQJ01. The sequence continues at coordinate 3,775 of JAGCEZ010000028.1, forward strand.
GACGCGGCTCTTCAGCACGGGCGTGGAGTGGACCTTGTTGTCCTGGAACGAGAAGTCGCCCGTGTAGTAGCGGCGCCCCTCGTTCACGGTGAACTCGAGCTCGACCTCGTTCCCGGTGCGCGCGAGCTCGTAGTTCAGCAGCCCGTAGCGGCGCTCGAGGTCCTGGCGGATCTTCAGGCGCTCGCCGTTCGGGCCGAGCGCGCGGCGCGCGGCGGGGTCCACCGGCCTCCCCTCCTCGCGCTCGATCCGGTCGAGCCACTTTTCGCGCAGGTGGTCGATGTCGAGCAGGCGGTTGAGCGTCCGGACCGCGTCCTCCTCGGTCTCGATCCGGAGGCGGGGCACGGCGCCGCGCCTGGCGCGGAAGCGGCGGTAGTAGGGATCGTCGATCTGGACGGCCTGGGCCGCGATCTCGGCGAGCGGGCCGCCGGAGCGGACCTCCGCGTCGAGCCGTTCGAGCACGGTGTCGGTCGCGGCGGGGGTGGCGGCCAGGCGCCCGACGTAGAAGCGGAACGAGGAGTCCACGCAGTAGATCACCTTGTGGTCGACGACGTCGGCGTCGAGGTAGCCTTCCGTCCCGTAGTGCGCGCGGATCGAGTCGAGGTCGCGCTCCACCTGCTCCTCGCGGAACTCGCCCGAGGACCACCAGTGGTCCACCTGCGAGCCGAGCGCGGCGGCGAGGTCGGCCTCGTCCACGCTGTCGTTGCCGTGGAAGCGGACGTCGCGCACGGTCACCTTCCGCCCTTCGCGGATCGAGAAGACCAGCGTGGTCTTGCCGTCCTTCTCGTCGGTCTCGAGGATCGGCCGGACCTCGGCCATCATGAAGCCCTCCTCGCGGTACTTGCGGAGGATCTTCTGGCGCATGCGCTCCACGTCGGGCTGCCCGAACATCTGCCCGGGATGGATGTCGAGGAGGATGCGGAGGTCCTCCTCGGTCACCTCGTCCGCGCCCTCGATCTCGATCTCGCGGAGGAGCGGGCGCTCGGCGACCGTGAAGACCAGGACGATCTTCCCGGCTTCGTCCTCGTCGGGGTATTCGATCTCCACCTGGACGTCGGAGAACCACTTGGACTCCCACAGGGAGCGGATCGCGGCGGCGACCTTTTCGGAGAGCTGCGCGGGCTGGAGCGATTCGCCCTCGGCGAGGCCGGAGCGGCCGACCACCTGGGATTCGGTGATGCCCTGGTTCCCCATCACGCGGATTTCGGAGATCGTCTGCGCGTCGGCGGAGCCGAGGTTCTCGGCGAACTGCGCGAACGCGGAGGTCGGCGCGAGGACCAGGAGCGCCGCGGCGGAGAGGAGGAGACGGTGCGGGGTCGTTCTCATTCGGCCGGCTTCGCCTCCAGGGGGCGGAAGACCAGCCCCTTTTCGCCCGCGTCCACTTCGATTTCGGAGTCGTCGGGGATCTCCCCGGAGAGGATCCCGTCGGCGAGCGCGTCCTCGACCATGCGCTGGATCGAGCGGCGCAGCGGGCGCGCCCCGAGAAGCGGGTCGCGGTCGGCGTCCACGATCGCCGCGTAGGCGGCGTCGGTCGGCTTCAGGACGATGCCGCGCTCGGCCAGGCGTTCGTTCAGCCTCCCGACCATCAGGCGGGCGATGTCGAGCAGGCTGTCGCGCTCGAGCGCCCGGAAGACGACGATCTCGTCGATGCGGTTGATGAACTCGGGGTTGAAGGCGCGCTTCACCTCTTCGCGGATCTGGGCCTCCATCCGCTGGTACTCGGCCTCCTCGCCGCCCTTCGCGAACCCCATCGCGGTCCCCTTGCGGATCGCGCGGGCCCCGACGTTGGAGGTCATGACGACGAAGGCGTTCTTGAAGCTCACGTGGCGCCCGACGTTGTCGGTCAGCACGCCGTCGTCCAGGATCTGGAGGAGGATGTTGAGCACGTCGGGGTGCGCCTTCTCGATCTCGTCGAGCAGCACGATGCTGTAGGGCTTGCGGCGCACGCTCTCGGTCAGCTGCCCGCCGTCGTCGAACCCGACGTAGCCCGGGGCCGAGCCGATGAGGCGCGAGACGGAGTACTTCTCCATGTACTCCGACATGTCCACGCGGATCAGCGCGTCCTCGGTGCCGAAGAGCTCGACCGCGAGCGCCTTCGCCAGCTCGGTCTTGCCCACGCCCGTGGGGCCGAGGAACATGAACGAGCCGGAGGGCCGGCGGGCGTTCTGGAGCCCGATGCGGCTCCGGCGGATCGAGCGCGCGAGGGCGTCGATCGCGGCGTCCTGCGCCACGACGCGCTTCCGGAGCAGCTCGTGCAGCTTCAGCATCCGCTCGCGGTTCGCGCCGGCCAGGCGGCCGAGCGGGATCCCGGTCATGCGGGAGACGACCTCGCGGACGCAGGTCTCGTCCACGGCGAGCTTCCGTTCGCGCTTCTCCGCGTCCCACTTCCTGCGGAAGTCGGCGACGTCGCGCTCCATCAGGTCCTTCCGGCTCTTCCACTCCGCCGCCTGCGCGTAGTCCGCCGCCTCGACGGCCGCGGCCTCCTTCAGGGCGAGGTCGTGGGCGCGGGCCTCCATCGCGCGGAGCTCCGGCGGAAGGCCCAGCCCGGCGAGCCGGGTCGCGGCGCCGGCCTCGTCGATGACGTCCACCGCCTTGTCGGGCTGCAGGCGCCCGGAGATGTAGCGGTCGGAGAGGTCCACGGCGGCGCGGAGCGCCTCGTCGGAGTAGGAGACCTTGTGGTGCTCGCTGTACTTGCCGGAGAGCCCCTTGAGGATGAGGAAGGTCTCCTCGGCGTTCGGGGGGTCGACCTGGACCTGCTGGAAGCGGCGTTCGAGCGCGCCGTCCTTCTCGATGTACTTGCGGTACTCCTTGAAGGTCGTGGCGCCGACGCACTGGAACTCGCCGCGCGAGAGAGCGGGCTTGAGGATGTTGGCCGCGTCGAGCGCGCCGCCCTCCCCTTCGCCCGCGCCGACGATCATGTGCAGCTCGTCGATGAAGAGGATGACGTCCTTGCGGCGCGAGATCTCCTGGATGAGCGCCTTCACGCGCTCCTCGAACTGCCCGCGGTACTTGGTGCCGGCCACCATGCCGGCCATGTCGAGCGCGACCACGCGCATCCCGAGCAGGACCTCGGGCACGTCGCCCTCGACGATCTTCTGCGCGAACCCCTCGACGATCGCGGTCTTGCCCACGCCG
>JAGCEZ010000029.1 GCA_017650365.1 Fibrobacterales bacterium
CCACGCCCGCCGGCCCGCGCCTGCGCAAGGTCGCCGCGCTTCCGGGCGACACCGCCTCCGTCCTCGTGGTCCCCGCCGCGGGCGCGGCGTGCAATCCCGCGCAGTGGAACGACCGCGAGTTCGACGCGCTCTTCCCGCTGATGCTGGACGAGCTCGCGCCGGAGGACCGCGACTCGCTGGAGATCGCGCTGCGCTGGACGAACGAGGGCGAGACGATCGAGACGCAGACCGTCCCCGCGGACCGCTGGCCCGACCGGTTCGAGATGCGGCGCCAGGCCGAGGCGTTGGCGAGCCACCGCCCGGGCCTCGACGTGAAGTGGGTCCGCGAAATCCGCCTGCGCGGCGAACTGCTCGCCGAACACGTCTGGAAGGGCGACCTCTACCTCTTCGCGCCGGTCAACGCCAGCTATTCGCAATGGCTGCTGCCCGCGGACAGCGCGAAAGGACGCCTGGTCGCGGCGTTTTGACCCCTCCCCTCTTGCCAAACGGGCGGGCGATTTCTAAACTTGGCTCCGAACGATGCGGGGTGGAGCAGCCCGGTAGCTCGTTGGGCTCATAACCCAAAGGTCGCTGGTTCAAATCCAGCCCCCGCTACTACAAAAGAGGTTTCCGTCGGGAAGCCTCTTTTTTCGTTTTCAGACGGTTCCGCAGAGCGTCCGGACGGCGCGGAGGCCGGTTTCGCCGAGGTCCTCGCTGAAGGCGTTGACGTAGGTGTCGATGTGGGCGTCGACGACGGCCCGTTCGGGGATGCCGGCCTTTTCGAAAATCCAGGGCATGAGCTCCTCGCGGTGCGCCTTCGAATGGGCGATGGAGGCGCGGATCGCGGCCTCCAGGCGCGGGAGAAGTCCCGGATCGGCGTCGGCGAGGTCGCCGCGGAGGACGATGCCGCCGAGCGGGATGGCCGCGCCGGTCTTGCGTTCCCAGCGGTCGCCGAGGTCGGCGGCGCGCTCCAGTCCGTCGCGCTCGTAGGTGAACCGGCATTCGTGGATGACGACGCCCCATTCGATTTCGCCGTCCAGAAGCTTTTTGTAGATGCGGTCGAACCGCTCGTAGGCGACGGCCGGGGGAACCGCTAGTCCGGAGGCCTCCTCCGCGCACGCCCGTTTCCACCAGGAGAAGAGGCGGGCGGCCGTGGTGAACTCGCCCGGCAGGAAGACGCGGCCGTCTCCCTTGCCCTTGCCGCGCGGGGAGCGGAGGAGGAGCGGCCCGCAGCCCATGCCGAGCGCCCCGCCGCAGCGGAGGAGCCTCCAGGGCGCGCGGCCGGCGTCGCCCCTGCGGAGCAGGGGCCAGGCGCCGTACGAGACCTTCGCGAGGTCGAGGGCGCCTGCGAGGGCGAGTTCGTTCAGGCGCTGGACGTCGTGGAACTCGACCTCGACGCCGGGCGCGTCCGGGAGCAGGCCGAGGACCCACGGTCCGAAGATGAACGTGTCGTTCGGGCAGGGGGAGATCCCCAGGCGCAGGGGCGCGTTCACTGCGTCCCTCCGGCGGGCGGCGCGAAGACGGAGCCGAGCGCGCGCGGCCGCGGACGGAACCGCGCCGCGAAGAGCTTCCGGAGATTGCCGGTCGCCTCGGCGACCTTCCACGCGGCGCGGTCGCGCTTCGCGCAGAGGTTCGTCACCGCGCGGATCTCGACGGCGGGAAGCGCGAACCGTTCCGCGGCCGCGAAGAGGACCGCGCCCTCGAGCGATTCGATCTCCGCGCCGCCGGAATGCGCGCGGCGCTCCGCGCCCTGCTTCAGGGAACCCGTCGAGGAGTCCACGGTCGCGCCGCGCGCGGCGGGAAGCGCCTCCAGCCCGAGGCCGGCGAACGCGTCCGGAAGGGTCTCCGGATCGCGCCCGGACGGCCACGACGTCCTCCCGAGCCCGAGTTTTTCGAGCGAAAGGACCCCGCCCGGGACCACGGCGCCGCATTCGGGCAGCGTTTCGGAGACCACGCGGACGAGGGAGGCGCCCTCGATCCACGCCTTCGTCCGCGGCGCGCGGTAGGCGCCCGCGAATCCGGCCAGGACGACGCCGCGGACTTCGTTCCGGAGCCGCGCCAGCGCCGCCCCGAGGGAGAGCGCCGCCTCCGCGCATCCGACGCCCGCGACCAGCAGGAAGTCCGGGCCGCACTTCCAGAGCGACCCGGGCCCGCCGTTTATCGTATCTGCGAAATTCTCGGGAAGGAGCGCCGCGAGTTCGGTTCCCGTGGCGGCGCAGAAGAGGAGGGGGCGTGCGGCGCGGGCCATCTTCGCCCTCAGCGGCGCGCGGAGTCCGCGGGGTTCTCCGCCGCGGGCGCCTTTTCCGGTTTCGCGGAATCCGCGGCGGCGTTCCCGGACGCGGGCGCGGCGGCGGAGTCCTTTTCCGGCTTTTCCGCATTCTCCGCCGGAGCCGACTTCGCGGAATCGGGCTCCTTGCGGAGTTCTTCCATCGGTTCGAGCGCCGCGGGCGCCGTCTCCGGCTCCTTCAGGACGGAGTCCGCGGAGGCGGGCTTCTCCTTCCGGGCCGGTTTCGCGAACAGGGATTCGGGCACGGTCGGCGTTCCGCCGGCGAGAAGCAGGACGGATTCCGACGCGGGGACGACCTCCACGGCCGTCCCGCCGGGCTCGCGGTCGCCCAGAAGCAGTTCGAGCGCGGACCAGGCGTTCTTCGCCGTCTCCTCGAACCAGACCTTGGCCATGGAGCGCTCGCGCCACCAGCCCCACGGGCGGAAGACGGGGTCGCCGATGTCGGTCGCGACGAAGACCGGGTCGCCGCCGGAGACCGAGTTGAAGATGCGGACCGCGCGCGCCGTGTGGAAGGCGTTCGTCACCAGGAGCACCGTGTCGGCGCCGCGTTCCCGGAAGAAGGGGATCGTCGCGCGCGCCTCGGCCTGCGTGGACTGCGCGAAGTGCCGCAGCTCGACGACGCGCGAGACGTCGGCGCCCTCCCGCGCCATCGACCAGAGCGCGAGGGCGGAGCTCCAGTCGCCGAGCAGGAACGGCGTGCCGGAGAGCGCCACGCTGTCCACGGCGCCGGACTTCAGCGCCTCGGCCGCGGCGGCGGAGCGGTAGGCGTAGGGAAGCTGGCCGTCGAGCACGAGCGCCCAGACGCGGTTCCCCGCGTCGCCCCCGGCCACGAGCAGGCGGCCGCTGAAGGGAAGCAGGCAGCAGAGGAGGACGAACAGCGCGAGACAGACGCGCGGCGCGCGGCGGCTCCGCTTCGCGGGAACGGGATCGGGACGGACGAGAACCCGGTTCGACATCACACTCCTCCGTTCATCGGACGAAGCAGTCCAGCGCCATCAGCAGCGCGTCGGCCCCGTCTCCGTAGTAGTTTTTGCGGACGCTCCGCTCGCGGAACCCGATCTTGGCGTAGAGCGAGACCGCGCCCGCGTTGTCGGAACGGACCTCGAGCCAGCCCTTGCCGGATTCGAGCCCCGCGCGTTCGAGGAAGTCTCCGAAGTCGCGCGTCGTGCGGGAGAGGAGGCTCGCCGCGATCCCCTCGCGCCTGCGCGCCGGCGCGACGGCGACGCGCAGCAGTTCGAACTCGTCGGCGCTGAAGCGCGAGATGGCGTAGCCCACCGCCGCGCCGTCGTCGTCGGCCACGAGGAAGACGACGTCCTTCTTGCCGACGAACTCCGCGAGCGATTCCGCGCTCCAGCTTTCCATCGCGCCTTCGGGGAACGAAAGTTCCTCGATCGCGGCGATCGCGGGGAGGTCGCGGACGGTCGCCGCGCGGAGGATCATCATTTCGCGCCCCCTTCGGCGCCGAGCCCCCTGCGCGCGCCGGGCTTGGCCTGCGGGGGCTCGATGTAGTCCGGGGAGACGCCGGCGGCCGGGTCGATCTCCGGGAACGCGGAGACGCAGGGCGCGGCCGCGTCGAGGAGCAGGTCGTCGTGCCCGAACGTCAGGGCGCCGGGAAGCGCGGCCGCGGCGGACGCGTAGTCCGGAAGGAGGATCCACTCCCCTTCCTTCCGGGCGCCGGCGGCCTCCTCCTCGGGAACCATGCGCTCGTCCGAAATCCGGACGCCGCCGTCCGGCAGATCCGCCGCCGCGGCGTAGAACCACCCGCGGCGGGCGGGCACGAGGATCGCGCCGCGACCCGAGGCGCCCATCTTCCGGGCGTGGAGCGCGAGGAGTTCGAAGAGGGTCGCGGCGCGCAGGACGCACCCCTCCGCGCCGAACGCGAACCCCTGCGCGAAAGCGAGCGCCACGCGGAGCCCCGTGAAGGAGCCGGGACCGCGCGACACGAGCACCGCGCGCACGTCGGAGAGCTCCGCCTTCGCGCTCTCAAGAACCCGGCGCAGGAGGGGTTCGACCGACTCGGCCCGCCCGCCGCGCTCGATTGCGGACGCGACGACCTCGCCGCGCTCCGCCAGGGCGATGCGCAGGTCAGGGAGCGCGGCGTCGATCAGCAGCTCCATCCGTCCCACTCCAGCCCGAAGCGGGCCAGGCTCGTCTTCAGCACGTGCTCCACGAGCGCGGAATAGCCCATGCCCACGCTGGCCGCCTGCTGGGGCAGCAGCGAGGTCGGGGTCATGCCGGGAAGCGTGTTGGTCTCGAGGGCCCAGGGCTTGCCGAGCGCGTCCACGATGAAGTCGGTGCGCGAATAGACCGAGCATCCGAGCGCCCGGTGCGCCTTCAGCGTCAGGAACTGCAGCTCGGCGGTCACCTCGGGCGCGAACTCGGCGGGCGTCACCTCGCGCCCGTAGCCGTTGTACTTCGCCTCGTAGTCGAAATACTCGCCCTTGGGGATGATCTCGGTGGGGGGCAGGGGCTTCGGCGACCCCTCGAGCGCGCCGATCGAGCATTCGCGGCCCTTCACGTACCCCTCGGCCAGCACGACCGGGAACTTCTCCAGCAGCCGCTTCGCCAGCTTCAGCGCCTGCGCGAAGTCGTCCGCCTTGCCCATGTCGATCGACGAGCCCCCTTCCGGATCCTTCAGGAAGAGCGGCCAGGGAAGGACGTCGAGCTTCTGCCGCAGCGCGACCTCGTCCGCGAGGTCGGCGGCGGAGATCGTCACCCAGTCGGAGGTCGGGATGCCGTTCTGGCGGTAGATCTCCTTGCTCTTGATCTTGTTCATGCCGAGCGACGAGGCGAGGCGTCCGCTGCCGGTGTAGGGGATTTCGTAGTAGTCGAGCAGGGCCTGCACCGTGCCGTCCTCGCCGAAGCGGCCGTGGAGCCCCAGCAGCGCGACGTCGCACTTCGGGAGGTCCAGCAGCGAGGGGCGCATCGCGCTTTCCCACGCGAGCGAATCGGGCTTCGTCGCGTCGAAGGCCTTCTGCTCCGCCGGGGCCAGGGGCTTCTCCGTCCACTTCCACTCGAACGTCTTCGAGATGACCACGGGGACGACCGCGAACCGCTCCGGATCCAGCGCACGGACCATGCCCGACCCGCTCACCTTGCTCACCTCGCTTTCCGACGAGGGACCGCCCATCAGCACCCAGACGTTCAGACGCTTCGATTCGATTTTCATGCGGATGTTTCCTCCGTGGTTGCGGGCGGCAGCGCGCGCTCCCGCGCGGCCATCCGTTTCAGTTCGGCCGAGATCATCGCCGCGGCGAGCGCGGCGGAGAGCGCGTCCGAGATCGGCTGCGCCATGAAGACGCCCTTCAGCCCGAAGATCCGCGGAACGACCAGCAGGAGCGGGATGAGGACGATCACCTGGCGGCAGAGGTTGATGAAAAGCGCGCTCCAGGGCTTGCCGATCCCCTGGAAGAAGTTCCCCGTGATCATGCCGACCGCCACGCAGGGCATCGCGGCCGCGAAGACGCGCAGGGAATCGCAGCTCAGCTCGGTCAGCCGGGGCTCGTCGGCGAAGACGGCCACGATCCGCGGCGCGAAGACCAGCACGCCGGCCCACGCGGCGGTCATGAAGGCAATCGCCGACCCGAAGGCGTACTTCAGCGTCTCCCGCACGCGCGAGAAGAGCTTCGCGCCGTAGTTGTAGCCGATCAGCGGCTGCGCCCCCTGCACCACGCCCATCACCGGCATCGCCACCATCATGAAGACGCTGTGGATGATCCCCATCGCGGAGACCGCCATGTCGCCGCCGTAGGGGGAGGCCGCGCCGTACTTCGCGAGGCTGCGGTTCAGGATCACGTTGACCAGGCTGTTGCACAGCTGCATCGTGCTCGGCGAGACGCCCATCGTCGCGATCCGCCAGGCGTAGGCCGTCTGGAGACGCATGTGGCGGAGGTTCAGCCGGATCGGCGAATCCTTCCCGAAGAAGAACGCCATGACCAGGACCGTCGAGCAGGCCTGCGCGATGACCGTCGCCCACGCCGCGCCGCGGATCCCCCAGCCGAACTTCATGATGAAGAGCCAGTCGAGGAACGTGTTGACGCCGGCGCCCGTCAGCATCCGCACCATCGCCGCCCGGGGGTGCCCCATCGAGCGGATGAAGTGGTTCATGCCCGGGGTCGTCACCTGGAAGAAGGCGCCCCAGAGGAGGATGCGCAGGTACGACGAGGCCTCGGGCAGCGTCTGCTCGCTCGCGCCGACCGCGCGCAGAATCGGCTCCATGAAGATCTGCCCGACGAGCAGCACCGCCGCGGAGACGAGCAGGAGCAGCGTGAAGGAGTTGTTCAGGATGATCGACGCCTGGCCGTACTTCCGCTCGCCCAGGCGGATCGCGAAGAGGGTGTTGCCCCCCACGCCGATCATCATCGACAGCGCCATGATCACCAGGACGATCGGGAAGCAGAGCGTGATTCCGGCCAGGCCGAGCCAGCCCGCCCCCTGCCCGATGAAGACGCGGTCGACGATGTTGTAGAGCGACTCGACCGTCATGCTGACGATCGAGGGGATCGAGAAGCCGAGGAGGAGGCGCGGGACGGGGCGCGTCCCGATGGCGTTCAGGTGCCTGTCGTGCGCCGCCTGCGGCATCCGGCGCTAGCCCACGAGCAGCTTGGCGATGTGCGCGACCGCTTCGTCGAGCGGCATCGTCGTCTGTTCCATGCTGTCGCGGTCGCGGACGGTCACCATGCCGGCGCGTTCGGGCTTTTCGCCCTGGCCGACGGTGTCGAAGTCCACGGTGACGCACCAGGGGGTGCCCAGCTCGTCCTGCCGGCGGTAGCGGCGGCCGATCGACTGCGTTTCGTCGTATTCGGCGGCGATGCCCGCGGCGAGGAACTTCCGGTAGAGTTCGTTCGCGGTCTCGGTCAGCGGCTCCTTCTTCGAGAGCGGGAGCACGGCGACCTTCACGGGGGCCAGCTTGGGCGAGAAATGCAGCACCGTGCGGACGTCGCCGCCCTCCAGCTCCTGCTCCTCGTAGGCGTCGCACAGGGCGACCAGCAGCAGGCGGTCCACGCCGAGCGAGGGCTCCACCACGTAGGGGATGTAGCGCTCGTTCGTCAGCGCGTCGCGGTAGGTGAGGTCCTTCTTGCTGTGCGTCTGGTGCGCCTTGAGGTCGAAGTCGGTGCGGCTCGCGATGCCCCAGAGCTCGCCCCAGCCGAAGGGGAACTCGTATTCGACGTCGGAGGTGCCGTTGGAGTAGTGCGACAGCTCCTTCGGGTCGTGGTCGCGCATGCGCAGCTTGGCGGGGTCGATGCCGAGACTGTAGAGCCAGTCCATGCAGTACTTCTTCCAGTAGGCGAACCACTCCATCTCGGTGCCGGGCTTGCAGAAGAACTCGAGCTCCATCTGCTCGAACTCGCGCGTGCGGAAGATGAAGTTGCCGGGGGTGATCTCGTTGCGGAAGCTCTTGCCGATCTGGCCGATGCCGAAGGGGACCTTCTGGCGGCAGTTCTCGGCGACCGACTTGAAGTCGAGGAAGATGCCCTGCGCGGTCTCGGGGCGCAGATAGACCTCGGCGCCGGAGTCCTCCACCACGCCGATCTTGGTCTTGAACATCAGGTTGAAGCTGCGGGGCTTCGTCCACTCGGTCGGCTTGCGGCAGGAGGGGCATTCGATCTGGTTGTCCACCATCATCTGGTGGATTTCGTCGAAGTTCTTGCCGGCGCAGCAGCCTTCGCCGAGCTTGGCCTCGAGCAGCTGGTCGGCGCGGAAGCGTTCGTGGCAGGCGAGGCAGTCCACGAGCGGGTCGGAGAAGTTGCCCACGTGTCCGGAGGCCACCCAGGTTTCCGGATTGAGGAGGATGGAGCTGTCGAGGCCGACCACGTCGGAGCGCATGGTGACGAAGTGGCGCCACCAGAGGTCCTTGATGTTCTTCTTCAGTTCGACGCCGTAGGGACCGTAGTCCCAGGTGTTGGCCAGCCCGTCGTAGATTTCGGAGCCGGGGAAGATGAAACCGCGGCGCTTGCAGAGGGAGACGATGTGCTGGATGTTGTCGGCGACTTTGGCCTTCTTTTCGCTCATTTTTCGGTCCTTTGATGGCGTTCCCGGCCGGATGTCGGGCGCGCCCCAAAGATAGCAAGCGCTAGAGCTTGAGCCGAATCCGCTTCTTGCCGCAGAACGCGGCGACCGCGGCCACGAGGGAGGCCACCAGAACGGCGTTCAGGATGCCGCGCAGGCCACCGGTGGACCACCAGGGCCAGACGAGGTTCCAGAGGTTCGCCGGGCAGAAGTCGTATTCCGGCCAGCCGATCGCCGGGCAGAGCAGCAGGGCGGTCGCGTCCATGATCCGGGAGAAGATCTCGGGCAGGACGTAGGCGAGCATCGCCGTGCTCCCCACGTGCCCGGCCCAGCCCAGAAGACGGGCGCCCGGGCGGGTTTCGGCCGCCATGCAGCAGAACGCCAGGCCGGCCAGGGCGATGCCCGCGGTCAGCAGGCACCACGAGGCCGTGCCGTTGATCTTGTTCGCCACCTGCCAGATCCGCAGGAACTGCCCGAAGGCGACGAGGAAGGCCGCCTCCGCGAACCAGAAGGCCAGGCGCCGGCGCCCCTCCTTCACCGCGGAGATCAGCTCGCCGGCGAAGACGCCCGCCGTCACCAGCGCCGCGTGCGACCCGAAGAGGGGCGGCAGGTTGACCTTGGAGCAGATCGCGTCGAAAACGGGCCCGGAGATGACGCCCGCGTCGCAGAGGCAGTAGAAGGCCACCTCGAGCCCGAACAGGGCCGCCAGCCCGGCCAGCGTCGTCCGGTCCCCCCTCCCCTTCCTCGTCTGGAACCGCTTCAGGCCGTACCAGGCCAGCGCGTTCGGGAGGTAGCACCAGCCGATGATCCCGAGAATGCCCCACCACGAGGTCTGGATCGTCGTCGGGCCCGCGCCGTCCTGGTAGTCGAACCGGGCGACCGCGAACAGGACGGCGATCAGGACGACGCCCGCGATCCGCATCAGAAGCGCGGTCCGGCCGCGGTTCAGGAGGGCGAACGGCTTCACGTCCAGCCAGACGAGGAAGACGCCCAGATAGAAGAGCAGGTTCCAGGTCGGGGACGAAAGCCCCGTCGCCACGGGGTCGAACGCCCAGTACTCCACGGTCGCCACGCCCAAAACGAGCAGCGCCAGCGTCCGCAGCGAGATGTGCCGCACGGTCCCGAGCGCGCTCTCGCCGCGCGACAGGCGCCGGCCCAGCCCCAGCGGGACCGAGACGCCCACCATCAGCAGGAACGCCGGGAAGACCAGGTCGGCGAAGGTGAAGTGGTCGATCCCCACCGCCTCGTGCTGGAACATGTGGGGCGTGTCGGGCATTCCCGCCAGGTAGTTCACGAAGAACATCGCCGCGACCACCAGGCCGCGGAAGACGTCCAGGCCGGCCACGCGGCCCGAATCAGGCTTCGCTTCCCTCGTTTCCGTCGATTCCATCAAACACCCCGAATCGTTGCTTGTCCCGTCCGATCTGCTTCAGGTAGCGCTCCTCCTCGGAGAAGACGCATCCGCAGTACTTCTGCATGTAGAATCCCAGCTCCCGCGCCCGCTGGTTCCCGGCCCGGAAATTGGGCCTGAAGTCGCGGTAGAGGAACTCCACGCCGTGCTTCGCGGCCATCTCGCGGGCGATCTCCGCGATGCGGTCGTGGCGCTGGTACGTGCTCGCCAGGAGCGTGGTCGAAAACGCACCGAACCCGTGCTCCGCCGCGTAGCGCGCGGTCTCCTCCAGGCGGGAGGAGTAGCACCACTCGCACCGGCGCGGAACGTCCGAAGCCACGTGCGCGACGAAATCCCGCAGGCCGTACTCCTCGCGGACCACGACCTCCAGCCCGATCGTCGGGGCGTAGGCCAGCAGGCAGTCGCGCCGCGCCTCGTATTCCTTCCACGGGTGGATGTTCGGGTTGTACCAGAAGGAGACCGGCTCGATCCCCTCGGCCCGGAGAGGGTCGATGCAGGAGAGCGAACAGGGCGCGCAGCAGGTGTGGAGGAGGAGCTTCACGTCCGAAAAATACAAAGCGGAGGCCGGGCCCCGAAACGGGAAAGGGCGCCCCGGAGGACGCCCTTCCACGAGGTTTCCGAGGACTAGGCCTTGGGGTGCAGCACGATGACGCTGCCGAAGACCTTGCCGTTGGGGATGATCACTTCGGAGCCGTCTTCGGTGTTGATGCGGGTCGCGAAGACGTCCACGCTCTTCACCACGCCGGAGCTGCCCGCGACGTCGATCTTGTCGCCCGCGCCGAAGGGGTGGAAGAGGATGAGCATCACGCCGGACGCGAAGTTCTGGATGCTGTCCTTCAGGGCCAGGCCGATGGCCAGGCCGGCGGTGC
>JAGCEZ010000003.1 GCA_017650365.1 Fibrobacterales bacterium
CGATGGTCGGGTGGCGCTTGCCGCCCTCCTTGCCCGTGCCGCCCAGCGTCACGCCGTGGAAGATCGAGACGTCGTTCCCCACGCGGGCCGTCTCGCCGATCACGAGCCCGGTGGCGTGGTCGATGTGCACGCCGTGCCCGACGACGGCGGCGGGGTGGATGTCCACGCCGTAGCGCTCCGCGGCGGCGCTCTGCAGCAGCTTGGCGCTCATGCGCGCGCCCGACTTCCAGAGCGCGTGGGCGATCCGGTGGATCTGCAGGGCGTGGAAGCCCTTGCCGAAGAGCATCGTCTCGCAGAGCGTCTCGAGCGCGGGGTCGCGGTCCACGGCGGCCATCAGGTCGACCGAGGCGTTGTTCGCGATCGAGGGGTTCGCGGCGATCGTCGCGGAGAAGAGGTCGGAGAGGCCCCGCCGGTCCACGTCCTCGGCGCGGCGCAGCCGGGAGGAGAGGACCTCCGCCAGGCATTCCGGGAAGTCGGCGCGGTCGAGGATCGTCCGGCGCATCAGCGGCGCGAGGAGCGGCTCCTCTTTGGCGATGCGCTGGGCCTCCCTGCGGAGGCGGTTCCAGAAGGCGGCGCTGTCGGCGGTCTGCGGCATGGCGGAAAATCTAGCAAGCGGCGGGGCGGAGACGGAAAAAGGACCGGCGGCGGCCGGTCCTTCTTTCGGGTGAGTGAAGGGATTCGAACCCTCGACATCCAGAATCACAATCTGGGACTCTAACCAGCTGAGCTACACTCACCGTGACGGGCCAAATGTAGGAAAAAATCCGTCCGGCCGGGGTTCAGTCCTTCTTCGGCTCCTGGGCCTTCTGCGCGGCCTGCTGGCGGCGGAGGTTGCGGAGGAAGTTCTGGCGCTTGAAGGCGTTGCGGTGCTCCATGCAGAAGCGGGGGTAGACGAACTGCTTGGGGAAGACCTTCACCGAGAAGTCGTTGTCGCACCCCACCATGCAGCATTTGAAGGCGATTTCGACCACGTCCGTGTAGTTGTGGCGGAAGAGCATGTTGTTCTTCTCGATCGAATCGTAGTCCTTCTTCGGCTTCTGGCGGTTCTTGATGTCGCGGTGCTCGGGGCAGTACTTCGCGATCGGGTGGCCCCAGAATTGCTTGCCGCAGCCGGGCTCCTGGCAGATTTTGAGCTTGATCCGCTTCTTTCGCTTGTAACGGGGCAGCTGCATGGGGCCTCCTGGGCGGCTTCACGGGCCGCGAAGGGGAAAGATAGCAAGAAGGGATGTAGATTATCGCCATGGACTCCCGGACCGGACGGCTCCCCCCGCTCCTCGCGGCGGCGCTCGCGCTGCCGTGGGCGCTCGCCTGCTGCACGGCGACGGGCGGCGAGGAGGCCGTTCCCGGCGCGTCGCTGGAGGCCCCCGGGCGGTTCGAGACGCTCGTGGCGCACGGCCTGCTCTCGCGCTTCTACCTCTGGCCGGAGGAGATCCCGGACGTGGAGAAGGTCTGGAGCGTGGACGAGCTGCTGGCGCCCGTCGCCGACCGCTGGACCTGGTATTCCGAGCCCGTGGCCGCGGAGAAGGCGCGCGAGGAGGAGGAGAACCCCGTGGTCCTGCCGTCGGGCGACCCGGTGCCGACGGTCCTCTCGGCGTCGGCCGGCCCGGGGATTTCGTATCTGCGCGTCACGCAGTTCAGGCGCGTCACGATGGAGAAGGTCGCGGGCGACACCTCGGGCACCTGGCTGGAGTTCCGGAAGGCGCTGCGCGCCACCGCGGACGACGGGGCGACGATCCTCGACCTGCGGGGGAACCCGGGCGGGAACGTCGACGTCTGCCTGGGGATGGCGGACGAGCTGGTCCCCGGCGGGAGGACCCTGGTCTTCGAGGAGGACGCGGTCTCGCCCTGGTACGGGCTCCCCATGCGCCGCGCCTATCCCTCGAAGGGCGGCGGGCTGGGCGAGTCGCGGGACTTCGTGATCCTGATCGACGGCGGCTCGGCCTCGTGCGCGGAGATCTTCGTCGCCGCCGTCCGCGGCAACCGCCCGCGGGACGTGGTCGTGGGGACGCGGAGCTACGGCAAGGGGATCGGGCAGAGCATCTGGAACACGCCGGGGGGCGGGCTGCTCCGCATCACCTCCCTGCGGCTCTTCGCCCCGGACGGAAGCTCCTGGCACCGCTCGGGCATCGCGCCCGACGTCGAGGTCTCCGGGTCCGCGGACCAGCTGGCCCGGGCCGTCGAGGAGGCGCGCAAGATGCTCTCGCGCGCCTCCGCCCCGGCGCCGTCGGCCGCGGCGGGGCAGGCTCTCCCCGACTCCGCGCTCCGGGCGTTCGCCGCCCTCCCCGCCGCCGCGGTCCCGGCTCCCGGAACGGTCGCCGAGACCGCGATCGCCGACGGCGCCGCCGTGCTCGAGGAACTGGGGCTGCTGCCCTGAACCAGTCGCCAGTCGCCAGGCCCCAGGGACCAGTGCGTACAATCGCGCTGCGCGCAAGACAGAAAAAAGGCTCCTTCCGGGGAGCCTTTTTTCTTTTCAACGCCGAAGGCCTGACTCCGCACTAACCCCTAATCTTCGTCGATGGAGCGGCACTGACTTCGCCCCATTCAAGCGCGATCAGCCGTCCAACGCGATAACCCGTTCAGGTTCCGGGAGACAGACCGCCGGAGCCAATTGCACCCGGGACTCCACGGTGTCCTTGTATCCGTAAGCGTTCTCGGTCTCCCACTTGACGACCAGCGAGTCCAGGTCTTCGGGAAGATTCCACTCCAAGCCGATGACGGTTTTCTCGTCGTACATTACGGGGAAGGGCCCGTCGGATGCGAGGAACGCGCATTCGCATAGCACAACCGTGCCGGTGTCTACCTCCACAGGCGGACAGCCCGATGCCCGTTGTTCGGGAAGCCGGGAATAATAGCTGTCGCAGCACCAGGATGTAAGACGCGGCGCCGTAACGACGAAGGAATCCGGAATATCGAGAATCCTGAACCTGTCGGGCGACACGACGTTTACAAAACCGCTGGAGCCCTTCATGATGCGCGACAGCGCATCGTCGATCGCCGCTTTCTCGAAGGCGCTGTACGCGAAATCGTAATCGGGAGGAATCAACGAATCCAGCGCAAGCGTGTCGAACAGCTCCACGCGCACATGCGTGGTGCACGGCTCGGTCGCGCCGTCATACAGGACTACGGGACTGCCGGGCCCGCCGTCATACGGGCTCAAGATGAATCCAGGAAACAGACGGGCAATCCGAAACGGATATTGCTCGAAGTCGAATTCCTCTCCTCCCTTCCTTGGAAGCAATTCCCTCTTCACTTCGCCGGATTGAAGCGGAATCTCCCATGAATATCCCCAAGTCCGATGCAACGTGTCGTAAACCGTGACCGCCTCGCATTGTTCCTTTTCCTCCTCGGGCGCCCCTACGCCGTTCTCTTCAAGACAAGAGCAAAGCAACGACGCAAGCGCGATCGACAACAACGCGAAACGTGATTTCCCGACACACATCATACCGCTCCTCGGCAGGCCAACAGGCGTTTTCCTTCCTCAAATCTATCCGGAAACGCCGAACTCCGGACCCGTGGAACGGCGCGCGGGGCGCATTTCCGTTCAAACTCCGTTCACTCGCGCGAGGGCTCTGGCGACTGGCCGCTAATTCATCGCCGGCGCCGGCCGTCGTTCCGGGGCGGACGCCCGGGCTCCGCGCCGCGCGCGGGTCCGCGCGAAGCGGGGCGCCCCGCGATCCGCAGCCAGGTCTCCCTCTCCGCGCGGCGGGCGGTTTCGCCCTTGGGCACGGGAATCGGCTTGAACGTCTCGGGGTCGAGCCCGCTGTACCAGACCGCCGTGGAGAGCGTGCCCGGCGTGGGCGTGAAGTCCTGGAGCTGCTCCACGACGAGCCCGCAGTCGCGCATGGCGCGCGCCGCGCGTTCCGCGCTTTCGATCGTGGCGCCGGGGTGGGCCGAGATGACGTAGGGCGTGAACTCGGCCCGGCGCCCCGCGCGGCGCGCGAGCTCCCGCGCGGTCTCCAGGAACTTCGGGAGCAGCGCGGAGCTCCGCTTGCGCATGAGCGCGAGGATCCCCGGGTCCTGGTGCTCGGGCGCGATCTTGAGCCGGCCCGGCGTGTGGTCCAGCAGGAGCTTGCGCAGGAGCTCGGGCTGGCGGAGCAGGAGCTCCATCCGCAGCCCCGAGGAGACGAAGAGGTGCTTGACCTTCGGGTTCGCGGCGATCCGCTCCAGCAGGCGGAGGAAGCGCCTGCCGCCGCCGTGGTCGAGCGAGGGGCAGACGTCGGGCTCCAGGCAGAAGTGGCGGCGGCAGGTCGCGGAGCGCGGGCAGTCCGCGCCGTAGAGGTTCGCGGTGGGGCCGCCCACGTCGCTGATCGTCCCCGAGAAGCCGGGCGCGGAGGCGATCCTCTCCACCTCGCGCAGGACCGACTCCTCCGTGCGGCTGACGATCCGCGGCCCCTGGTGGCGCGTGATGGCGCAGAAGGCGCAGTTCCCGGGACAGCCGCGCACCGCGGTCACGGAGGTCTCGATCATCCGGAACGCGGGGACGTCGCCGGAGGAGGGGTGCGGTTTTCGCATATACGGAAGTTCGGCCACCTCGTCGAGCTCCTCCGGCGAGAGCGGCTCGGAGGCGGGGTGCTGCACGACCCACTGCCCCTGCTGCATCTGCGCGAGCGTCTCGCGCAGGCCGGGCGCGCGGGAGCTGCGGTCCACGGCCAGCTCCGCGCGGAGGAACTCCGCCTTGTCGCGCGAGATCGCCTCCCACGACGGGAGCTCCACGAGGTTCGGGAACGCGCCGGAGGCCTTGCGCGCCTCGTACTCCTTCGGGGAGAAGCGCTCGACCGTGCCGTCGATCCCCGAGAGGTCGCGCCCTTCGCGCAGCCGCGCGACGATCTCCGAATAGGTCCGCTCTCCCATCCCGAACATCAGCAGGTTCGCCTTGGAGTCGGGCAGAACGGAGGCGCGGAGCTTCTGCTGCTGGTAGTCGTAGTGGACGAACCGCCGGAGCGAGGCCTCCACGCCGCCGAGGATCACTCGCGCGCCGGGGAAGGCCTCCTTCGCGCGGCCGGCGTAGACGATGGTGGCGCGGTCCGGGCGGCGGCGCAGCCGCCCGCCCTTCGCGTCGGGCGGGAAGAAGGGGTCGCCGCCGGGCGAGAAGGCGTCCTCGGAGCGGAGCCGCCCGTTGCCGGTGAGGTTCGAGACGATGCTGTCCATCGCGCCGGCGCTGACCGCGAAGAAGAGGCGCGGCTCGCCGAACTCGCGGAACGCCTCGCACGAATCCCAGCGCGGCTGGCAGAGCACGCAGACCTTCAGCCCGAGGCGCTCCAGCCACCGCGCGACGACCGCGGTCCCGAAGGAGGGGTGGTCCACGTAGGCGTCGCCCGAGACCACCACGACGTCGGGGCGGTCCCAGCCGCGTCCGCGCATCTCCCGCGCGGTCGTCGGCAGCCAGCCCGCGTTCGTTCCGGAGCTACGCGCGCCCACCGTCCGCGCTCTCCCTTCCGCCCGCGCCGGGCTTCCCGAGCGCGTCGCGCGCCTTGTCCACCAGCAGGACGACCAGCGCCATCCCGCACAGCGAGATCATCGGGTTCCAGGTCCAGGCCAGCGGACAGAGCGGGCTCCACGCCCAGGAGAAGGGCGGGGGCGAGAAGAGCGAGAGGACCGCCATCCCGCCGAAGAGCCCGGCGATCAGCGAGGAGGGGCGCGTCTTCGGGCGCCAGAAGGCGAAGAGGAAGAGCCCGAGCAGCGGCCCGGTGAAGAGCCCGGTGAAGAAGAGCGCGCTCTTCAGGAGCGACCCCTGCTGCGAGGCGGCGACGAAGGCCGCGGCCACCCCCAGCGCGCCCCAGAGCGCGGTCCACCGGCGCGCGCGGACCAGCCGCCGCGGGTCGTCCTCGGGCGAGCAGAGCAGGTCGTTCTCGGCGGTGTTGGCCAGCGAGTTGATGGCGCTGGAGAGCGAGCTCATCGCGGCGGCGTAGATGGCGGCCACGATCGCGCCGCG
>JAGCEZ010000030.1 GCA_017650365.1 Fibrobacterales bacterium
CCACGTTCTCCACGGCCGAGACGCGCGAAAGCAGGTTGAACGACTGGAAGACGAACCCGATGCGCCGGTTGCGCACCTCCGCGAGCTGGTCGGAGTCCATCTTCCCGACCTCCTCGCCGACGAGGCGACCGGCAACCTCGACAGCAGGACCTCGCTCGAGATCCTCGCGCTCTTCCAGAAGCTCGAGTCCGAAGGGAAGACCATCGTCTTCGTCACCCACTCCCCCGACGTCGCGCTCTACAGCGCGCGCACCCTCCACCTCCTCGACGGACGGCTCCGCGACGACGAAACCGTGGCCGAGAGGAAGTTCGTCTGACCGCCATGGGATTCGCCGACCTCTGCAGAACCGCCTTCGAGGCCATGGGACGCAACCGGATGCGCACCCTGCTCTCGATCCTGGGCATCGTCATCGGCATCGCCTCCGTCGTCGCGATGCTCGGCATCGGCGAAGGGTCCAAGTCGAGCATCCGCTCGCAGATCACGAGCATGGGGACCAACATGGTCACCATCATGCCCAACCGTTTCGGGCGCTCCGGCGTCCGGACGGACCGCGCCTCGCAGGAGGTGCTCGAAGCGGCCGACGTGGAGCTGCTCGCGGAGCGCGCGACCCTGCTGCAGTGGGTCTCGCCCGTCGTCCAGAGCAACGGGCAGTGGATCTCCGGGGCGAACAACTGGCCCTCGTCGCTGCAGGGCGTCAGCCCGGACTACCTCTCCATCCGCGGGCTCGAGCTCTCGGAGGGGCGGAACTTCACCGCGGCGGAGGTCAAGGCGAAGGCGAAGGTCTGCCTGCTCGGGAAGACCGTCGCCGACAACCTCTTCCCCGACGGCGGAAGCCCGGTCGGGAAGTGGGTCCGGTTCAACAAGCACCCGATGCAGGTGGTCGGCGTGCTCGCGCCCAAGGGCTCCAACGGCTTCGGGCAGGACCAGGACGACATCGTCCTCGCGCCGTGGACCACGGTGCAGCGCCGCATCCTCTCGACGAACTGGCTGCGCACCATCCAGGCGAGCGTCGTGGACGAGAACTCGGTGGACGAGGCGATCGAGGAGACGACGGAGCTCCTGATGGAGCGCCGCAGGGGGAAGAGCGTCTCGAACGAGGAGCCCTTCGTCGTCCGTTCGCAGAAGGAGATGCTCGACATGCTCGGCTCCACCGCGCAGACGCTCTCCGTCGTCCTGACGGCGGTCGCCGCGCTCTCGCTGCTGGTGGGCGGCATCGGCATCATGAACATCATGCTCGTCTCGGTGACGGAGCGCATCCGCGAAATCGGCCTGCGCATGGCCATCGGCGCGCGGCGGCGCGACATCCTCGCGCAGTTCCTGCTGGAGTCGGTGCTGGTCTCGCTCATCGGCGGGCTCGTCGGCATCGCGCTCGGACTCGGCGTCTGCGCGCTCATCTCGTTCGGGCTCGGCTGGCCCGTCTCCGTGACGGCGCTCTCGCTGGTCCTCTCGTTCTGCGTCTGCGTCGGGACCGGCATCCTCTTCGGCTGGCTCCCCGCCCGCAAGGCCGCGCGCCTCGACCCCATCGCCGCGCTGCGAAGGGAGTAGGTCGCA
Source organism: Fibrobacterales bacterium (assembly GCA_017650365.1). Lineage (GTDB taxonomy): Bacteria > Fibrobacterota > Fibrobacteria > Fibrobacterales > CADBQJ01 > CADBQJ01. The sequence continues at coordinate 1,552 of JAGCEZ010000030.1, forward strand.
TCACTGATTTTTCTTCTTCCCCCGGTTTTCCTTCCGCCATTCCCACGGCGGCTGGGGGTTCGGGTCGGCCCAGAGCCCGCGCTTCGCGTTCCGCGCCTCTTCCTCGAGCCGCGCGAGCGAGTCGGTCCAGCCGTACTGCCTGTAGTACCAGGCCATCCCCTCCGAAATCATCCGCGCGGACTGGTCTTCGCCGTCGATCACGACCGATCCGACGATGCGACCGTAGCGGTCCACGGTGTTGACGACGAGCGCGATCTCCTTCCCCATGACGAGTTCCGTGAAACGCTCCTTCGACTTCTGCCCGAACGGCATGTTCTTCTCCGGCGCGTCCATCTGCGCCACGCGCACGCGCTGCTTCCGGTTGTCGCCGTAGAGAAAGTCGAACGTGTCTCCGTCCTGAACCTTGACCGCGCGGCCCCGCAGCGTGTCGCCCTTCGCCCCGCGCATCTCCTCCTTGAGCTGGCGCGCGGTCTGCTTTTTCGTCTGCTTGGAGGAGAGCTGTTCCGACGGACCTTCGTTCTTTCCGATGGCTCCGTCCGAATTCTCCTGCGCGATTCCCTGGATCAGCCCGACGACGAGCAGGACCAGCAGCGTCGTCAGCGACGTCGCGATCCTCCGGCGCGAAGGAACGCGCCTAGGCGAAACGGACCGTGACCTCGACTTCATCGCCTCTCCATTCGACCGTCTGCCAGCCCGGTTCGGAACTCGCGATCGCGAATCCCGGCTCCTCGTCCGAAATCTGGAACTGCGTCGCGGGCGCGAGGTGCAGGAGCAGCCCGCCCGCCTCCACGCTCTTTCCGCTGTGGTAGTGTCCGCAGAAGACGTGCCGAATCGAAGGAATCCCCTTCAGGCGCTCCAGCACGGGCCCGTGGTCCAGCAGCGGCCATTTCGTATCCATGAAAAGAGAGCCGCAGGGCGACGGCGGATGGTGGATCCAGAGCGCGCATGGCCCCTTCTCCTTTCCCGCTTCGCCTTCCAGCCAGTCCAGCTGCCAGGAATCCACGCGGTTCGCCGAGCTGTCGAGGACGAAGTGCTCCACGCCTCCGAGCGAAAAGCGGTAGACCAGCTTGCCTTGCGTCGACGGCAGCGAAAGCGCCGAAATCAGCCGCGCGGAGTCGTCGTGGTTCCCGGAGACGAAGAAAAGCGGAATCTTCGCGCCCTCGATCTCGCGCTTCAGGAGGTCGAGCTCCTTCTCCGTCCCGTGGTCGGTCATGTCGCCGGAGAAGACGACCGCGTCCGGCTTTTCGGCGAGAACCGCCTTCCAGACCCTGCGGAAATTGGCGAGGTAGAACTCCTGCTGCGCACGGTCCGCGCCGGCGCCGAGGTGGATGTCCGAAATCTGGGCGATTTTCAGCTGTGGAGACATCTTGGAAAAAGCTTAGAAAAATGTGGTTTCGGTTTTGGAAAACGGGTCCCCTCCGGGTTTTCCACGTCTCTCCACATCGTTTTTCAAAGACCCGCCTGAGGTTTTCAAAACTTGACTTCGCAACGGTTTTTCCACCCAAGTCCGCAGCCGTCGGCCCGGAGAGAGCGTGGTCGCGTTTTCCCCCACTGTCAACACCCCTATATACCCTCTCCTAGAATGAAAATTCTAAGAGGAGAGCGGGGTTCGAGCAGGGCGAAAGCCAAAGCATCGATCGAAAATCCGCGGAGCTCAAAGCGAGCCTGAGTGGCTATTTTTGAAAGCCCAGCCGAAGAACAGGCCTGTCCAGGAGTTTTGCCATGCCCGAATACCGTTCCGCGAAGACGATCACCGGAAAGAAGATGGCCGGCGCCCGCGCCCTCTGGCGCGCCACCGGCGTGAAGAAAGAGGACTTCGGCAAGCCGATCGTCGCCGTCGCGAACTCCTTCACCCAGTTCGTTCCCGGCCACGTGCATCTCCACGACGTGGGCCAGCTGGTCTGCCGGGAAATCGAAAAGGCGGGCGGCATCGCCAAGGAATTCAACACCATCGCCGTGGACGACGGCATCGCGATGGGCCACGACGGCATGCTCTACAGCCTGCCGAGCCGCGAAGTGATCGCCGACTCCGTGGAGTACATGTGCAACGCCCACTGCGCCGACGCCCTGGTCTGCATCAGCAACTGCGACAAGGTGACCCCCGGCATGCTGATCGCGACGATGCGCCTCAACATCCCCACGATCTTCGTGAGCGGCGGTCCGATGGAGGCCGGCAAGGCGGAAATCGAAGGGAAGAAGTGGCGGCTCGACCTGATCGACGCCATGGTGCAGAGCGCTCGTCCCGACATCACCGAAGAGGACGCCGACGCGTTCGAAGCCTCCAGCTGCCCCACCTGCGGCTCCTGCTCCGGCATGTTCACCGCCAACTCGATGAACAGCCTGACCGAAGCGCTCGGCTTCGCCCTTCCCGGCAACGGCACGACTCTCGCGACCCACGCGGACCGCAAAAACCTCTTCGTGAAGGCGGCCCACCGCATCGTCGAGATGGCCAAGGCCTGGTACGAAAAGGAGGAAGCCTCCGTCCTGCCGAAGAACATCGCGACCTTCGAAGCGTTCGAAAACGCCATGCGGCTCGACATCGCCATGGGCGGCTCCACCAACACCGTGCTCCATCTGCTGGCCGTGGCCCACACCGCCGGCGTGGACTTCACGATGAAGGACATCAACCGCCTTTCGCTGAACACCCCGCACATCTGCAAGATCGCCCCCAGCACCAACCTGGTCCACATCGAGGACGTCCACCGCGCCGGCGGCATCATGGCGATCCTCGGCCAGCTCGACAAGCTCGGGTTGATCCACCGCGATTGCGCCACGGTGATGTATCCGACCATCGGCGAGGAGATCGACAAGTGGGACGTCGCCCGGAACCCCTCCGACGACGTCAGGAAGCTCTACCTGGCCGCGCCCGCGAACAAGTTCAACCTCGAGCCCTTCTCGCAGGATTCCCGCTGGCCCGACCTGGACCTGGACCGCGCGAACGGCGCGATCCGCGACCTCGACCACGCGTTCAGCAAGGACGGCGGCCTGGCTGTGCTCTACGGCAACCTGGCCGTGGACGGCTGCGTCGTGAAGAGCGCGGGCGTGGACGCCTCCTGCTGGACCTTCACCGGCCCGGCCCGCGTCTACGAATCCCAGGAAGAGGCCAACGACGGCATCCTGGGCGGCGAAGTGAAGGCGGGCGACGTGGTGGTGATCCGCTACGAAGGCCCGAAGGGCGGCCCCGGCATGCAGGAGATGCTCTACCCCACCAGCTACCTGAAGACGATGGGACTGGGCAAGTCGTGCGCGCTGATCACCGACGGCCGCTTCTCCGGTGGCACCTCCGGCCTGTCGCTCGGCCACATCAGCCCCGAAGCGGCCAACGGCGGCAACATCGCCTTGGTCCGCGACGGCGACATGATCGAGATCGACATCCCGAACCGGACGATCCAGGTCGCGCTGACCGACGAAGAGCTGGCTGCGCGCCGCAAGGAGGAGGAAGCGCAGGGCAAGCTCGCCTTCCGTCCGAAGAAGCGCGACCGCAAGGTGAGCGACGCGCTGCGCGCCTACGCCAGCATGGTGCTGAGCGCGGACAAGGGCGGCGCCCGCGAAGTCCCGTAGAAACGGGCATCGCGCCCGGACGCGGAAAAGAAGAAGGCGCGGCCTTCTCCTTTTTGCATGGATGAAATTCAGGAGAGGCCGCTACGCGTCCGGAAGGTTCGCCCTGTAGGCGGCGTAGGTCGTGGAGAGCAGCGTGTTGACGTCGCTGCATTGCGCTTCCCAGCCGAGGAGCTCCTTCGCCTTCGCGGAGGAGGCGTAGAGTTCGGTCGAGTCGCCTTCGCGGCGCGGGCCGAAGGACCAGTCGAACGGATGGCCGACGATCCTCTCCGCTTCGGAGATCATCTCCAGGACGGAGACGCCGCGTCCGGTGCCGAGGTTGACCGTGAGGTCCTTCTTCTCCGCCTCGATCCACTCGAGCGCCAGGACGTGCGCGCGCGCCAGGTCGTCCACGTGGATGTAGTCGCGGATGCAGGTTCCGTCCGGCGTGGGGTAGTCGTTCCCGAAGACGGTCATCGACGGGCGGATCCCCACCGCGGTCTCCATCACCACGGGGAGGAGGTTCGCGGGGTTGCGCTCCAGGCCGCGCAGCTCGCCTTCGCAGTCGTAGCCCGCGGCGTTGAAATAGCGGAGCGCGCCGTAGCGCATTCCGCGGAGGCGCGAGTTCCAGGCGAGGACGCGTTCGATCTCCAGCTTGGTGAAGCCGTAGTAGTTCTCGGGCTCGGTCGGGTGCTTCTCGTCGATTGGAAGGTAGACGGGGTTTCCGTAGACCGCCGCGGAGGAGGAGAGGAGGAAGATCTTCACCCCGCATTCCACGCAGGCGTCGATCAGCTCGATCGAACCGATCAGATTGTTGTAGGAGTATTTGACCGGATCGGTCATCGACTCCCCGGCCGCCTTGCTCGCGGCGAGGTGGATCGTCGCGTCGGGCTTGAAGGCGTCGAGTTCGGCGCGCAGCCGGAGCCCGTCGTGGATGTCGCCCAGGACGAATCCGGCGCCGGGCCGCAGGTTTTCCTGGAGGCCGGAGCTCAGGTTGTCGTAGACCATGACCCGGTGGCCCGCGGCCAGGAGCCTCTTGCAGACGTGGGAGCCGATGTACCCGGCCCCGCCGACGACGAACACGCGCATCCCGTCTTCTCCCGCGGCGTTATTCGCGGTGCGCCGCGACGGTGTGCAGGAAGGAGTTGTCGTCCAGGTCCTGGCCGAGCTCCCAGATCATGGCGCCGCCGAAGTTCCGCGCGAAGCAGCTCTTCTTGTCGATGGTCTTCAGGGAGTTCCAGGAGACCGTCTTTTCGAACCCGGCCTCATCGACGGTGAAGTAGTCGTCGTCGGCGTGGTCGGGCCAGAAGGCCGCGATCTCCCGCGCGAGGAGTTCGCCCCGCCCGTTTTCGCCTTCGGCCGTGTTGGTCGTCCAGTAATAGCCGTAGAAGGGGAGCCCGAGGACGACGAACGAGGCGCCGCGGCCGCGGTTGAGGGCCCAGTAGTTCGTCTCCTGCATGGCCTTGGCGTAGGTGGAGTGTTCCCCCTTCCCGGTCCAGGTGCCCGAATGGTCGTAGCTCATCACGTTGATGAAGTCCATCTGGTCGAGCGCGGCGTCGGTGAACTTTTCGCCGACCCAGTTGGCCACGGCGGCGGTGACCAGCGCAGTGTCGCCCAGGGCGGCGCGCAGCGCCACGACGAAGGATTCGTACTTGGCGTCGAACGCGGCGGCGTAGGCCGGCTTGCTGTCGGAGTATTCCAGGTCGACGTCCACGCCGTCGATGCCGAGCCGGCGGACCAGGGCTGCCAGGGAGTCGGCGAGCGCCGCGACCCCGCCGTCCTCGGTCAGCTTCGTCGCCCAGACGTCGCGGGCGCCGTCCCCGCCGCCGCCGATGGAGGCGAGCACTTTGATGCCGTGCGCCTTGGCGGAGTCGATGGCGGCGGCGAGCTTCTCGTCGTTGAACTTGGAGGAGAAGCGGCCGTTCTGGTCGGGATTGAAGAAGGCGAGGCAGAGGTGGGTCAGCTTGCTCCAGTCGCCGGTGCCGATCCAGCCGGTGCGGTAGTAGGGGAGGTAGCCGACGAGGCGGGCGAGCGGCGCGGTGTTGGCGCAGGTGCTCGCGGAGGCCGAAGAGGTCTGCGTTTCGGAGGAGACGCCGGGTTCGTCCGAAAGGCCGGAGTCGGAGGAGCCGCCGTCGCCGTTCGATTCGGAGGACTCTTCGACCGAGGAGGAGAGGGGTTCGTCGTTGGAGGAGGTGCCGCTGTCGCCGCAGGCGAAGAGGAAGAACGCCGTGCCGGCGCAGAGAATCGACCGGAAAAGAAGATTGGACATGGAAAACCTGCCAAAAAGGGTTTTGTCTAATATATATAAGACGGGGTGGAGAAATTGGCGGGTGTACGGAAGTTTTCCAAAAAAGATGTCCACATATCCACGCAAAATGTGGATAGATTGTTTGCTACTTGAAAAGATTTAGGCGATGTTTCACGTGAAACAATTCACAGCGGAGGAAAAGGTGTGGATATCTGCGGGATGTTTCACGTGAAACAATGGCGCGGTGAAACGGGGGAGGATGTATATTTGAGCGCATGGAATGGAGCGAATTCTCCCGGATGCTGGAGTTCCCCTTCACGGCGGAACAGCTGGAGAAGTTCGCGGCTCTGGAAGAGTTGGTCTCCCGGCTGAACCGAAAGCACAACCTCGTCTCTGCGAACGACCTTCCGTTGTTGAGGGAGCGCCATCTGCAGGACGGGCTGACCGCACTCTCCTGGATGCGCGACGCGAAAGGCCGTCATCTGGATCTCGGTTCCGGGACAGGGTTCCCTCTCCTCCCGCTGGCGATCGCCCAGCCCGGGCGGATGTTCGTGGGCGTGGAGTCCCGCTCGACCCGCGTGATGCAGATGCGCTACCTGGCGGGGGAGTTGGGGCTGGGGAACGTGGAGCTCGTCGAGTCCCGGATCGAGGAGCTGCCGGCGGAGTTCGGGCCGTTCGAGACGGCGACCTCCCGGGCGCTCGGCGCGCTCGAGGAGGATTGGTTCCGGGCGAAGCCGTTCCTTTCTGCGGGCGGCCGCTTTATTACCTTTAAGTCCGAACGGGCCTCCGTTCCGGTGGACGGAACAGAGCCCCGCTGCCGCGAATACAGGTTGCATCCGCAACTCAAGAGCTATTTCTCGGTCTGTCTGGAGAAGAAAGCATGAGCCGTGTTATCGCAATCAGCAACCAGAAGGGCGGCGTCGGCAAGACGACGACCGCGGTGAACCTCGCCGCCAGCCTGGGGGCGATGGAGCACAAGGTGCTGTTGATCGACATGGACCCGCAGGCCAACTCCTCGATGGGTTCCGGCGTCACCGAGATGCAGGACGAGGACATCACCGAGGTGATGCGCTGGGCGGCCGACCCCTCCACCCTTTCGCTGGAGAGGGTGCGCGGGGTGATCCACGACGTCGAAAACATCCCCTTCTTCCAGGTGCTCCCCAGTTCGACCTCCCTGGCGGAGCTGGAGGTGGAGCTGACCATCGACACGCGCGCGGAGAGCCGTCTCCGGCTGCGCCATCTAATCGACCTGCTGCGGAACGAATACGAGTTCATCGTCATCGACTCGCCGCCCTCCCTCAGCCTGCTGACCATCAACGTGCTCTGCGCGGCCGACTCCGTCATCATCCCGATCCAGTGCGAATTCTACGCGATGCAGGGGGTGGCCGACCTGCTGAACACGATCATCCGGGTGCAGAACGGGCTGAATCCCGCGCTCGAGATCGACGGGGCGCTGCTGACCATGTACGACTCCCGCCTGAGCCATTCGCGCCAGGTGATGGAGGAGGTGCAGCGGGAGTTCGGGGAACGGCTCTTCCGCACGGTGATTCCGCGGAACGTGAAGCTGAGCGAGGCCCCTTCGTTCGCGAAGCCGGTCCTTCTCTACGACGTCAAGAGCAAGGGTTCGCGGTGCTACATGGAGCTGGCGCAGGAGCTGCTCGCCGTTCTCAGGCAACGAGGAGTGATCTAAATGGGAAAATCGTCGCTCGGCACGGGCTTTGACGCCCTGATGGGGAGAAACGCCGGACTGGTCGGACAGGTGAGCGCCGGTCTGGCCAATGCCGGACAGAACGCGGCTTCGGGCGAGGGCGTTTCGCGCATTCCGCTCGCGCTGGTCGATCCCAACCCCTTCCAGCCCCGCGTGGAGTTCGGCGAGGACGAGATCCTCGAGCTGGCGGAGTCGATCCGCAAGCAGGGGCTGCTCCAGCCGATCACCGTCCGCAAGCACCAGGACCGCTACCAGATCATCGCGGGCGAACGGCGCGTGCGCGCCTGCCGGCTGCTCGGCGACGAGACGATCGCCGCGCTGGTCAAGGAGAAGATCTCCGACCGGCGGATGGCCGCGCTCGGCCTGGTCGAGAACATCCAGCGCGTGGACCTGAACCCGGTGGAAGAGGCCGTGGCGATGCGCCAGCTGCAGGAGCAGTACGACTACACGCACGAACAGCTGGCCGAGGAGCTGGGCCGTTCGCGCTCCGCGGTGACGAACGGGCTCCGTCTGCTCTCCCTGCCGGAGGAGGTGCTGGACCTGCTCCGCGAGAAGAAACTGACCGCCGGACACGCCCGCGCGCTGCTGTCCGACGGGCTCGCCGACCCGGCGGCCCTCGCCCGCGAAATCGTCGCCAAGGGGCTGAGCGTCCGCCAGGCGGAGGAGCTGAGCCGGAAGAGCGGGAAAACAAAAACTAAAAAAGCCAAAAAGCCGGAGGTCCGGCGGGACCCCAATCTCGCCGAACTGGAGCGGGAGATGGGCTACGTCCTGGGCGCGGACGTCGTGGTGGAGCACCTCGACGGCATCGGCACCATCTCGATCCGCTTCTCCTCGAACGAGCAGTTCAAGGCGATCTACTCCCGGATCACGGGCAAGTAGCGAAGGCGGGGCGGTCCGGGCATGCGCGTCTTCACCACGGTTCAGATCATCCCCTCGGGAACGGGGACGGTGCGGCAGGTCAACCTCTACCGCTGGCAGCTCCGGCTGATCGCGCTCCTCGTCTCGCTGACGGTCGTGGTGGTGGCGCTCGCCGCCTACTACGGGACGACCGTGCTGATGAGCGCGGCGGAGTCGGAGCGGCTGCGCGAGGAGAACTCCTTCCTGAAGTCGGAGAACGAGAACTACAGGCAGGCGCTCTCCATCCTCGACTCGGTCCAGGCGGAGCAGGAGAGGCTGCACGCCGTCGGCGCGGTCCTGCTCGGCCCCGCGGACTCCGTTCCCGAGCTGGCCGCGGCCTCCCGGCCCGAAGGCGCTTCGGGCGACGCGGAGCTGGAGGAGCACATCCGCCGGTACCGGAAGAGCGAGAAGAAGCCGGGCGAATCGCGGCCGGGCATCAAGCCGGTGATCGGCGTGGTGACGCAGCGCTGGAAGGAGGGCGGCTCGGACCACCAGGGCGTGGACATCGCCGCGCTCCTGAACGACCCGGTCTACGCCGCGGCCGCGGGCGAGGTCGTGGAGGCCGGCGACCGGGGCGACCTCGGGCTGACCGTGGAGCTCGACCACGGCGACGGCTGGAGGACGCTCTACGCGCACCTCAACCGGATCCTGGTCCGCAAGGGCGACGCGGTCGGCCGCGGGAGCTCGATCGGCACGATCGGGATGACCGGGAACACGACCGGCCCGCATCTGCACTACGAGGTCCTGAAGAACGGCAAACGGCAGGACCCTTCGCTATTTTTTATGGACTAGTTTCAGGAGGCTCCCATGGCACGCGCCGAGGAAAACGACGGCAACAACATCACCATCATTTCGCAGGGGACCACGATCACCGGCGAAATCCAGGTCAACAACGATCTCCGCCTTGCCGGAAAGCTCAAGGGCAAGCTGACCTGCGCCCGCGACCTCGTGCTGGACAAGACCGGCCTGGTCGAAGGCGACGTCGAAGTGGCCTCCGCCACCCTCTGCGGCACCGTCAAGGGCAACGTCAAGGTTTCGGGCCGGCTGACCCTCGAAAAGGAATCGCTCCTGGAAGGCGACATCGACACCAAGGAGCTGGTGATCAACCAGGGCGCCACGTTCCGGGGCAAGTGCCAGATGGGCGCCCCGACGTCGGCGAAGCCCGAGGCCAAGTCTCTCTGATCTCCGCCGGAAACGGACTCCGGGCGCCGCGCGCGGCGGTCCGGATCTACGCGCTTTTCGGAGCGGCGCTTTTCGGAGCGGCGCTCCTTTGCGCGTCCGCGTTCCCGCAGTGGATGGGGCGCGGAGGGGAGGTTCCCTTCGTCGGCGCGGTCCTCGTCTGGATCCTCTCCGGCCTCTTCCCGGTTCTGCGCCTGGAGGACGCGCGGCGCTCCTCGCTCGGAATCCTGCTCGCGACGGCGCTCCGCCTGGTCTCGGCGGGAGTCTTCTTTTTGGCCGCCTTCGCGCTTTGTAAAGTTTCGCCCGGGCCCTGGCTGGGGCTGATTTCGCCCTTTTATTTACTTATCATTCTCGCGGAGTCCGCGCTGGTCTGGAGGGGCTAGCGGCGGGCTCCCGATGTTATGGAAGAAGGTTCCGACGGGCTCGGCGCGCTGAGCGAATTTCTTCTGCACCATGTCGCCGACAACCGCGAGGTCTGGCGAATCTTCCCCGGCGTGGAGATCCCCCTGGGCGGGTCGCTGAAGGTCGGCGGAATCGAGCTCTTCCCGTCGCTCCACGTCTGCATGATGCTCCTGGCGTTCCTGCTGCTGGTCGTCCTGCTGGGGCGCGGCAGCCGGCGGAAGGAGGGCGGCGACCTGCCCGCCGGGAAGTTCGCCTCGATGGTCGAGGCGATGGTCCTCTTCGTCCGGGACGACATCGTGGCGCCGAACCTCGGGCGCGCCCGCGCCGCGAAGTGGATGCCCTTCTTCTGCACGCTCTTCTTCTTCCTCCTCGCCCTGAACCTGATCGGGCTGGTGCCCGGCTTCGCGGCGGCGACGGGGAACCCGAACTTCACGGCGGCGATGGCCGCGATGGTCTTCGTCGTCTTCAACGCGGCGGGCATGGCGGCGAACGGGGGAGCCGGTTACTGGAAGGGGATCGTCCCGAAGGGCGTGCCCTGGCCGATCCTGCTGATCCTCGTGCCGATCGAGCTCTTCGGGCTGGTGACGAAGTCGGCCGCGCTGGCGATCCGTCTTTTCGCGAACATGGCCGCGGGCCACATCGTCATCTTCTCGCTGCTCGCGCTCGGGACCGTCGTGAACATGCTGTTCGCGATGCCGAAGCTCTCGCTGGGCGCGGTGCAGCCGGTCGCGGTCCTCTTCGCCGCCTGCATCGAGTGCCTGGAGCTATTCGTCGCCTTCCTGCAGGCCTACATCTTCACGCTGCTCTCCGCGCTGTTCGTCGGGGGGGCGGTGCGCCAGGAGCATTGAAACCAAGGAGAACACCATGGAACAGATCGTTCAGCAAATCCCCCACTTCGGACCGATCGGCGCGGGCTTCTGCGCCGGCATCGCCGTGGTCGGCGCGGGCCTCGGGATCGGGAAGCTCGCCGCCTCCGCGCTGGAGGGGATGGCGCGCCAGCCCGAGGCGGCCGGCAACCTGCGGTCGACGATGCTGATCGCCGCGGCGCTGATCGAAGGGGTCGCCTTCTTCGCGGAGGTGATCGCCCTGATGATGATGGGGCAGTAGGATGTCGAATCCGCTTCTGCAGCTCGACCCCGGCGTCGCGGTCTGGACGCTCGCCGTCTTCGCGCTGCTCCTCGTGGTCCTGAAGAAGGTCGCCTGGGGGCCGCTGCTCTCGGCGATCGACGCGCGCGACGAGAAGCTGCGCCGGACGATGGAGGAGGCCGAGAGGACGCGCGCCGCCAACGAGTCGGCCGCCTCGGAGCGCGACCGGCTGATGCGGGAGTCCGCGAAGCGCGCCGACGAGATCGTGGCGGAGGCGCGGAGCCGGGCGGACGAGCTGGCCAGGCGGTCGGAGCGCGCGGCCCGCGAGGAGCGCGAGCGCATCCTGGAGACCGCGCGGAAGTCGGCCGACGCGATGCTCGCCTCGGCGAAGAACGAGCTGCGGCTGAAGGTGGTCGACGCGACGGTCGGCCTCGCCTCGAAGCTGCTCGTCCGCGAGCTGGACGTCGAGTCCGACAGGCGCGTGGTCGAGCGGATGATGGACGAACTGGAGAAGGAAGAGGCGTAGGCGATGGGCTGCGGAACGGTCGCGGAGCGGTACGCGGAGGTCCTCCTGGCGAGAATCGCCGAGGAGGCGGACGGCGGAGCCGTGTTCGCGGAGGCGGCGCGCCTGGAGCGCGCCTTCGCCGCGGACCCGCGGATCGGGAAGCTGCTGGACGACCCGGCGATCCCCGAGGAGGCGAAGGCGCGCGCCCTCGTCTCCTGCGACCCGGAGCGCACGGCCGCGATGCGGAGCTTCATCCTCTTCCTGGCCGCGCGGCGCAGGGTCGCCCTGCTTCCCGCGGTGGCGGCGCGCGTGCGCGAGGAGGGCGAGCGACGGCGCGGGACGCGCCGCGCGACGGTCTGGAGCGCGCGCGAGCTGGAGCCCGCGGAGCTGGAGCGCCTGAAGCGCTTCGCGCGGAGGCGCGCGGGCGGGGAGTGCGTCCTGGAGACGCGCGTGGACCCCGCCGTCATCGGCGGATTCCGGATGCGGCTGGGCGACCGGATGGTCGACTGTTCGCTGCGACGGCAGCTCGACCTGCTCCGCGGGCGGCTGGGAGCTTAGGAGAAAAAGATGGACGACGGACTTCGACCGGACGAGATTTCCGAGGTTCTTTTCAGGGAGCTCAAGGCCTTCGAGGGCTCGGGCCCCGACGTGTACGAGATGGGGACCGTGCTGAGCGCCGGCGACGGGATCGCGCGCGTGCACGGCCTTTCGAACGCGATGGCGGGCGAGCTGGTCTCCTTCCGCGACCGCCCGGACGTGCGCGGCCTGGTGCTGAACCTCGAGGCCGGAAACGTCGGCCTGGCGCTGCTCGGGAACGCGGACGCGGTGGAGGAGGGCGACGTCGTCGTCCTGACCGGGAAGGTCGCCTCCGTGAAGGTCGGGCCCGCGACGGTCGGCCGCGTGGTGGACGCGCTGGGGCGCGCCGTGGACGGCGGACCCGCGATCGAGAGCGACCTGGAGCGGCCGATCGAGGCGCGCGCGCCGGGGATCGTGGAACGGCAGAACGTCCGCGAGCCGCTCTACACCGGGCTGAAGTCGGTGGACGCGATGATCCCGATCGGGCGGGGCCAGCGCGAGCTGATCGTCGGCGACCGCAAGACCGGGAAGACGACCATCGCGCTCGACGCGATCGCCAACCAGAAGGGCAAGGGCGTCCACTGCATCTACGTCGCGATCGGGCAGAAGTCCTCGACGGTCGCGCTGGCCGTGGAGACGCTGCGCGAGGCGGGCGCGATGGAGTACACGACCGTCGTCGCGGCCTGCGCGTCGGAGGCGGCCTCCATGCAGTACCTCGCCCCCTACGCCGGCGCCGCCCTGGGCGAACACTGGCGCGACAACGGCGGGCACGCGCTCGTGGTCTACGACGACCTGACCAAGCACGCGCAGGCCTACCGCCAGATGTCGCTGCTGCTGCGCCGCCCGCCGGGGCGCGAGGCGTTCCCGGGCGACGTCTTCTACCTGCACTCGCGCCTGCTGGAGCGCGCCGCGAAGCTGAGCGACGCGCGCGGCGGCGGCTCGCTGACCGCGCTCCCGATCGTGGAGACGCAGGCGGGCGACGTCTCGGCCTACATCCCGACGAACGTGATCTCCATCACCGACGGGCAGATCTTCCTCGACGCAAACCTCTTCAACTCCGGCCTGCGCCCCGCGCTGGACGTGGGGATCTCGGTCTCGCGCGTCGGCGGCGACGCGCAGATCAAGGCGACGAAGCAGGTCGCCGGGCGGCTGAAGCTCCTCCTCGCGCAGTACGCCGAGCTCGCCGCCTTCTCGCAGTTCGCGGGCGACCTCGACAAGGCGACCCGCGCGCAGCTGGACCAGGGCGCGCGCCTGACCGAGCTCCTCAAGCAGCCGCAGGGCCGTCCGCTCCCGATCGGCAAGACGATCATGGTCTTCTACGCCGGGCTGAACGGATACCTCGAGAACCTCCCCGTGGACCAGGCGGTCCGCTTCGAGTCGGAGCTCCTGGGCTACGTCGACCTCGTCGCGCCCGGCCTCCCCGCGGAGATCGAGGAGGCGAAGGAGCTGACCCCGCAGCTGACGGACGCGATGCGTTCGCTCCTCGACAAGTTCTCCGCGCAGTTCGCGCCGGACCCGAAGGAGTAGCGGATGCCCTCGATCAAGGAGTTCCGGCTGCGCATCCGGAGCCTGCAGAACACCCGGAAGATCACGTCGGCGATGAAGCTGGTCGCTTCGTCCAAGCTGAAGCGCGCGCAGGGCGCGCGGCTGAAGTCGGCGACGTGGATCCGCCGCGTGGACGGGCTCTGCGGCCGCCTGCTCTCCGCCCCGGGGGTCTCGCATCCGCTGGCCGCCGTCCGCCCGGAGAGGCGCGTCCGCGTGGTCGTGCTCTCGTCGGACCGCGGGCTCTGCGGGAACTTCAACCACCGCGTCCTGCGCGAGGCGCAGGCGGTCTGCGAGGCGAAGGCGGCCGCGGGCGCGGAGCTGGAGATCGTGGCCGTGGGCCGCCGCGCGCTGGCGTTCTTCCGGAAGGGGCCGTGGGCGGACCGGACGGTCGCGGGCCCCGACCTGGCGAAGGCCAAGGTGAACGCCGTGGCGGGCGAGCTGCGCCGCGCGGCGGTCGCGGACTTCGCCTCCGGGAGGATCGACGCGCTCTACCTCGTGGGGAACGAGTGCGAATCGGCGCTCGTCCAGCGCCCGGTCTCGCGCAGGCTCCTGCCGACGGACCTCGGTCCGGACGCGCCCGCCGGAGGCGTGGACGGAACGGCGAAGGGCGCGGAAGCGCGGACGGAATACGTCATGGAGCCCTCGCCCGCGCGGCTCCTGGACGCGATGCTGCCGCTGCGCCTGCACGCGCAGCTGCTCCGGGCCCTGTTCGAGAGCCTCGTCGGGGAGCACGGCGCGCGCATGGCGGCGATGGACAGCGCGACGCGGAATTCGGGCGACCTGATCGACCGCCTGACGCTGATGGCGAACCGCGCGCGGCAGAGCGCGATCACGACGGAACTGACGGAAATCGTCTCCGGCGCCGAGGCGCTGAAGGGATAGGCGGAAAGGAGCGTTGAAATGAAGACCGAAACGACGGCGACGGGAAAAGTGGTCCAGGTGACGGGCCCCGTGGTGGACGTCGCCTTCCCCGAAGGCGAACTGCCGCCGATCCTGACGGCTCTGCGGCTGACGAACCCGGCCCTCCCCGGCGGCGAGGACAACCTCGTCCTGGAGGTGGCGCAGCACCTGGGCGAGCGGACGGTGCGCACGATCGCGATGGACTCCACCGACGGGCTGCGCCGCGGGATTCCGGTGAAGAACACGGGGAGCCCGATCCTCATGCCCGTGGGCGAGGCCACGCTGGGCCGCGTGCTCAACGTCGTCGGCGACCCCGTGGACGAGGCGGGCCCGGTCGAGGCGGCCGAGAGGATGCCGATCCACCGCGCGCCGCCGAAGTTCGAGGAGTTCAGCACGAACGCCGAGGTGCTGGTGACCGGCATCAAGGTGATCGACCTGCTCGCGCCCTACGTGAAGGGCGGCAAGATCGGCCTCTTCGGCGGCGCGGGCGTCGGGAAGACCGTCCTCATCATGGAGCTCATCAACAACATCGCGAAGGAGCACGGGGGCTACTCCGTCTTCGCGGGCGTGGGCGAGCGGACGCGCGAGGGGACGTCGCTCTTCGGCGAGATGAAGGACTCCGGCGTCGTCGGCAAGACGAGCATGGTCTTCGGGCAGATGAACGAGCCCCCGGGGGCGCGCGCCCGCGTCGCGCTCTCCGCGCTGACGATCGCCGAGCACTTCCGCGACCGCGACCACAAGGACGTGCTCCTCTTCGTCGACAACATCTT
This sequence comes from Fibrobacterales bacterium, assembly GCA_017650365.1. Classification (GTDB taxonomy): domain Bacteria; phylum Fibrobacterota; class Fibrobacteria; order Fibrobacterales; family CADBQJ01; genus CADBQJ01. The sequence goes on from JAGCEZ010000030.1 coordinate 16,905, forward strand.
CCGCTTCACGCAGGCCGGCGCCGAGGTCTCCGCGCTGCTCGGGCGCATCCCCTCCGCGGTCGGTTACCAGCCCACGCTCGGGACCGAGATGGGCGCGCTCCAGGAGCGCATCGCCTCCACGCGCGACGGCTCGGTCACCTCGATCCAGGCGGTCTACGTCCCCGCGGACGACTACACCGACCCGGCCCCGGCGACCACGTTCACGCACCTCGACGCGACGACCAACCTCAGCCGCCAGATCGCCTCCCTCGGCATCTACCCCGCGGTGGACCCGCTCGACTCGAGCAGCCGCGTCCTCGCGCCCGAGATCGTGGGCGAGAAGCACTACGAGACCGCGCGCGCCGTGCAGCGCGAGCTCCAGCGCTACAAGGAGCTGCAGGACATCATCGCGATCATGGGGATGGACGAGCTCTCCGCGGAGGACCGCCTGACGGTGGCCCGCGCGCGCAAGATCCAGAAGTTCCTCTCGCAGCCCTTCAGCGTGGCCGAGCACTTCACCGGCATGAAGGGGCGCTACGTGCAGCTCGAGGAGACCGTCGATTCGTTCGCGCGGATCCTCGCGGGCGAAGCCGACCACGTGCCCGAGCAGCACTTCTACATGAAGGGCGGGCTGAACGAGGTCCTCGACGAGTTCGCGAAGGAAGGCTCCCGATGACGCTGCGCGTGGTCGTCTCCACGCCCGACGGCGACGCGGTCGACTGCGAAGCGGACCACGTCGTGGTCGTCTCCGAGGAGGGCGAGATGGCGATCTACCCGCGCCACGTGCCGATCGTCGCGCTGCTGAAGCCCGGCGTCGCGCGGTTCGTGCTCGGGGAGACGACGCAGCGCTGGGCGCTGTCGGAGGGAGTCGTGGAGTTCGCGGACGGGACGGCGACGATCGTCGTCACGACCGCGAAGGCGCTCTGACCAGCGGGTCGAGCGCCTCGGCCAGCGAGACCTGTTCTCGCGTCTCGAGCTGCGCCTTGAGAAGCTTCTCGATGCTCGCCTGCGTGGAGCTCCAGTCGAAGTCGAAGGGATGGAGCGCGACGCGCAGCAGCCGCGTCTCGCGCCAGAGGAACGCGAGCGCGGGGCAGACGTAAAGAGAGCCGATCCGCCGCGCGAGCGTGCGCGTGGCCCACGAGATCACGGGCGCGAGCAGCCACTCCTGCCCGCCGTCGGGCCCGACGACGCAGAGCCCCTTGTGCGCCTCGAAGCTGCGGATTCCCGCGGCGGCGAGGGCGCGGGGCAGGTCCTCGTGCCAGAGCCAGGCGGGCGGGACGAAGTGCGCGGGCGCGGCGCCGAAGATCGATTCGTGGACGCGCACGCCCTCGCGCAGGCGCGTTTCGGCCTCCGCGGCCGGGAGCGCGAGGAACTCGCCCTCGCCGCCGGTCATCCAGGCGCGGTCGAACCGCTCGCGCGCGGAGCCGCCCGCGGGCGCGTTCTCCTCCACGTGGAAGTACCCGTGCAGCGCCCACTCGATCTCGAGCGGATGCGGCCCGCGGCACCATTCGACGAACGGCTCCGCGAGGTCGCTCCTCCCCTCGTGGTGGAAGTCGGGGACCGCCAGGAACGTGGCCTTCTCCACGCCGAGCGAGGCGAGGAGCTTCTCCGCGCGCTTCGCGCGGGCGAGGTGCTTGGGCGCGACGTCGTGCAGGGCGACGTGCAGTTTCCGCTCGTTCATCGTTTCGCCTCCGGAATCCTCCGTCCGTAGAACGCGGCCATGCGCGCGCAGGCGTCGTCCCAGCTCCCGTAGCGCGCGGCGACTTCGAGCGCCTTCGCGGAGAGCTTCCCGTAGTCCATGTCCATGACGCGCAGCAGCGCGTCGAGCAGCCCGTCCAGGTCGTCGGGCGCGTAGAGCGCCTCGGGCGCGAGTTCGGCGACCAGCTCGCCCGCGCCCCCCTTCGCCGGCGCGACCGCGGGAATCCCGAGCGCGAAGCACTCCAGCACGCCCAGCCCGAAGGTCTCCCACGGGCAGAGGGAGAGCAGCACGTCGTGCCCGTCGATGACGTCGAGCAGCTTCGAACGGTCGGCGATGTAGCCGACCGCCCTGTAGTTCGGGTTCGCCAGCCACTCCTCGTTCCGGAAGACCGCCTCCCGCGAACCGCGCCCGAGCACGGTGACGGAGACGTTCCCCCAGTCGAGCAGCTTCGGGACCGCGCGCGCCAGGAGGTCCGTGCCCTTCTCCGGGTCGAGGCGCCCGGCGTAGAGCAGGCGGAGCGGAGCGCCCGGATTCCGGCGCCTCCCGCCTTTTCGCAGATGCGATTTCCCGCGTTCGAGGAACTCCGCCGGGCAGCCGAAGGGGGTGAGCGCTGCGGGGACGCGCATTTCGCGCAGGTGCCGCTCCATTTCGCGCGACGAGACGAGCGTGACGTCGTATTTGCGCTGGAGCTTGTAGAAGGCCTTCCCGGCCAGCTTCGCCAGAGGGCGGCGCGCGAAGGAGGTCGCGCCGCGGGAGGCCCAGGGGTCGATGTAGGTGCGGACGGGGTCGCCGTGGTAGAAGCTCGAGAGCACGGGGATCCTCGCCCCCTTCCTCCGCATGCGCAGCAGCATCGGGCCGCCCAGCCAGGGGTCGCCGGACTCCACGACGTCGGGCCGGAATTCGTCCACCAGCGCGCGCAGGGCCTTCGCGTCGAGGAGGAGCCGGTAGCCCGCGGGGTCCTTGGTCGCGCGCGGGCCCTTGATCCGCACGCGCAGGACGTTCGGGGCGAGCTCCTCGCGGCCGTTCTCCGCGCCGGGCCCGACGACGACGTAGCGGTGCTCGGGGTGCTTCCGGAACCAGGCGATCTTCGCGAGGTGGTAGGTCCGGATCCCGCCGCCCTTGTCGCCGAAGAAGGTGTTGACGTCCAGGAAGATCACGGCTCGCCTCCGGGCGCGTTTCGCGTTCCGGCTTCCGTCTCCGCGTCGGCCGCGGCGCGCCCGATCCGCCGGACCCAGACGCGGGCGAAGCGTTCGGAGGCCTTGTCGACCAGCTCGTCCCAGCCTGCGCGCGCGAAGGCGTCGGCGCGCGTTTCGGCCGTCAGCGTGTCGCAGTGCAGCGCGTTCGGGGAGAAGGGGACGCGCGCCTCGCCGATGCGGACCTCTCCCGCGCCCTCGGCGGCGACGCAGCGCAGCAGCCGGAACAGGGAGACCTTCCGCCCCTTGCGGTCGAACCCGTCCGCGTAGCCCTCCTCCTCGCCCAGGGCGAGGAGGACCTCGAGGCGGATTTCGGGAGGGGCCTCGCCGGCCCCGGCGGGGGAGTCCTCGGGCAGCGCGGAACAGCCGGCCCGCGCCAGCTCCGCGACCAGGGTCCCGCGGAGGTCGCGGGCCCTCTGGGCGAAGTTCTCGCCGTGGAAGAGGCCCTTGCGGGAGCGTAGGGTCGCCTCCCCCCAGAGCAGGGTTCCGGCGCGGAGGGCGGGGCTTTCGGACCCCTCGGCGGCGAACAGGAGGCGGACGCTCCGCCCGGCCAGCGGGGAGGGGGCTTCCGGGTCCGGGCCGCGGCACAGGAAGACGCATCCCGTCGCCAGGAGGGCGACGGCCGGAGCGAGTCGCGAAAGCCCTGTTTTCATGGTCCTAATAGTAGATAAATAGATACAATTTTTCTACCTTTCGGGCATGTTCCGGAGGCGCGGAAAGGCGCTTCCGCCGACCCCGCGGCGAACGCCGCGACGAGGAGCCGAAATGAGCGAAGAAACCACGAAGAAGGCCTACAGCGGCAGCAACATCACCGTCCTCGAGGGGCTCGAGGCCGTGCGCGTCCGCCCGGCGATGTACATCGGCAGCACCGACGAGCGCGGCCTGCACCAGCTGGTGTGGGAAGTGGTCGACAACTCCGTGGACGAGGCCCTCGCCGGCGAGTGCACCCACATCGAGGTGACCATCACGCCGACCAACGGCATCAAGGTCGTCGACGACGGCCGCGGCATCCCGATCGACATGCACCCCAAGGAGCACATCGGCACGCTCGAAGTCGTGCTGACCAAGCTCCACGCGGGCGGCAAGTTCAACGACTCCACCTACAAGGTCTCCGCCGGCCTGCACGGCGTGGGCGTGAGCTGCGTGAACGCGCTCTCCGACCTCAAGGCCACCGTGACGCGCGACGGGCGCACGGTGACGCAGAGCTTCAGCAAGGGCGTCCCGCTCGGGCCGCAGCAGGAGCTGCCCTGCGACGGCCGCCGCGGCACGACCATCGAGTTCCAGCCCGACGCGACCATCTTCACCGACACGGTCTACTCGTTCGACCAGCTCGCCTCGCGCATGCGCGAGCTCGCCTTCCTCAACAACGGCCTGAAGTTCACGCTGACCGACGAGCGCCAGGACCCGCCGCGGCGGGAGGTCTTCGACTTCCCCGGCGGCATCGCCGCCTACGCGAAGTGGCTCGACGCCAGCAAGAAGCCGATCCTCTCCGAGCCGATCTTCATCTCGAAGTCCGACGGCGTCTGCCCGGTGGAGATCGCGATGCTCTACAACGAGAGCTACGTCGAGAACCTGCAGTCCTTCGTCAACAACGTCAACACCTGGGAGGGCGGCACGCACGTCATCGGCTACAAGGCCGCGCTGACCCGCGTGATCAACAAGTTCGCCGCCGACCTCCTCCCGAAGAACAAGAAGGACGTCCAGCTGACGGGCGAGGACGTGCGCGAGGGGCTCACCGCGATCATCTCGGTGAAGGTCCACAACCCGCAGTTCGAGGGGCAGACCAAGCGCCGCCTCGGCAACAGCGAGATCAAGGGCTACGTCGAGGCCGTGACCGGCGACATGCTGGCCACCTGGTTCGAGGAGCACCCCGCCGAGATCCGCGCGATCGTCGAGAAGGTCTACAACGCCGCGGTCGCCCGCGACGCCGCGCGCCGCGCCACGCAGATGGCCCGCCGCAAGAACCTCTTCGAGGGCGGCGGCCTCCCCGGCAAGCTCGCCGACTGCACCTGCCGCGACCCCTCCAAGTCCGAGATCTTCATCGTCGAAGGCGACTCCGCCGGCGGCAGCGCCAAGCAGGGCCGCAACCGCGAGTTCCAGGCGATCATGCCGCTGCGCGGGAAGGTGCTCAACGTCGAGCGCGCGCGCCTCGACAAGGTGCTCTCCAGCGAATCGGTCAACGTGCTGATCCAGGCGCTCGGTACGGGCGTCGGCAAGGACGCGGAGAGCGGCTTCAAGCTCGAGAAGCTCCGCTACGACAAGATCATCATCATGACCGACGCGGACGTGGACGGCCTGCACATCCAGACGCTGCTGCTCACGTTCTTCTTCCGGCAGATGCTCCCGCTGATCCAGGGCGGCCACGTCTACATCGCGCAGCCCCCGCTCTACAAGGTCTCGGCGAAGCTCCCCGGCGGCAAGTCGGTCGAGCGCTACTGCTTCGACGAGGCGGAGCGCGACCAGGTCCTGTCCGAGCTCGGGCCCGAGATCAAGCCGACGATCCAGCGTTACAAGGGCCTGGGCGAAATGAACGCCGACCAGCTGGCCGAGACGACGATGAAGCCCGAGAACCGGCGCCTGCGCCAGGTCCACATCGACGACATGATCACCGCCGACCAGACCTTCACGATGCTGATGGGCGACGAGGTGGAGCCCCGCCGCCGGTTCATCGAGGAGAACGCCCACCTCGTCCGGAACGACCTCGACGTCTAGGGAGACGAGGATGCGCCGCACGGCCGTCGCGCTCCTTCTCCTCCTCGCCTCCTGCGTTTTCGCGCAGGAGCGCTACATGGTCTCCCTCTGGCGGGGCGGCGCGAAGGGCGCCTACTCCCTGACGCTCGACGACTTCTGCGGCGACTGGGCCCGGGGGATCTGGGCGCACGCCGACCCGATCGCCCGGAAGGAGGGGATCCGGTTCGGGTTCGCGGTCATCTCCGGCCAGTGCACGGCCGGGCTCTGGGAGAAGGCGCGCTCGATGGCCGAGTGGGGGCACGAGCCCGTCAACCACTCCTGGTCGCACGCCTGCCCGACGGAGGAGGCGTGGTGCGTCGCCTCGGCCGGACGGAGGCGCTGGACCGACCTCGCGCTGGAGATCGACAGCTCGACCGCGGCCATCGCGCGAGGGACCGGCGTCCGGCCCGTCGTCTTCGCGTTCCCGTTCGACGTCTCCCTGCCCGAGCAGCGCAAGGCGCTCGAGGAGCGGGGCTACGTCGCGTTCCGCGCCCCGGGCGGGAAGCTGAACCCCCCGGACGTCGACCTGCCCGCGCTCTACGTCGCCGACTCGGAGTTCCCGAAGGACGATCCGGGGAAGAACGCCTACCAGCGCTTCTCCATGGACTCGCTCCCGAAGGCCGCCGCCGCGCAGGGGGCGTGGGGCGTCCGCACGATGCACGGCGTGGACGACGCCTCGTGGGGAGCGCTTCCGCAAGAGGAGTTCGCCGCGCACATGGCGCTGCTGGCCCGGATGTCGAAGGCGCGCGAGCTCTGGGTCGCGCCGCCGGGCGACGTCGTCCTCTACGCCGCGATGCGCGACGAGGTCCGCTTCTCGAAGAGCCCGGCGGCGGGCCCGCACGGCGGGACGGTCGTGGAGTACGCGAACGGGCTCGATTCGCTCGCCGCGCTGCGCCCGGGCCTGAAGCTCACGGTCGAGGTCTCCGGGCGCGAACTCCGGCGCGCGTGGCTGGGCGGCGAGGAGATTCCCGTGGTCCGCTCCGGGCGCTACTTCCTCGTGGACGTGCCGGCGCGGAGCGGATCCTTCGAAGCGGAGTTCGCGGAGTAGATCTCGATCCCCCGGTGCGGCCCCTTGTGCACGCGCCGCTGGAAGACGCTTCCGTCCGCGTTGTAGAGGATCTCCTCCCCGAAGAGCGAGTCGTTCTTCCAGAAGGACTCCGCGGCGAGGTTCCCGTTCTCGTCCCACCGCTTCCACGGGCCTTCGCGCCTTCCGCCGGCCATCCCCCCTTCCGCGATCTTCGTCGAGTCCCAGCCCGCGGTGTCCGTCCCCTTCAGGACAGGCTTCATCGCCCAGATCTCGAGCCGCCGGACCTCTCCGTTTTCATATTGCGAAATCTTCTTGCGCGAGGTCCATCCCCACTTCGTCGCCCGCCCGTCCGGCCGGCCCTCCCTCCACGACGTGTCGGCGCAGACGAAGGCGCGGTTCCGCGCGCAGAGCTCGACGCAGCGCCCGGTCCCGTTCTCGAGCAGGCAGTCCATGAGGAGGGAGCCGTCCTTCGCGAACTTCCGCTGCAGGCCGTCGCGCGAACCGTGCCTCCAGGTGGAGAGCGCGAGGAGCGCCCCCGTGGCGCGCCAGAGGCGCTGCTCGCCGTCCGGAAGCCCGTCCGCGTCGAGGTTCGTCTCCTCCATCTTGTGTCCGAGGAAGTCCCAGCGCGTCCATTTCCCCGTCGGCGTTTCGCCGGCGCAGCCGTGCTCCAGCTCCAGCCGTCCCTCGCGGTTCCAGCGTCGCAGCCGCCGCTTTTCCGGCGGGACCGTTCCGTCGAAGCAGTCCGATTCGCTCTTCTTCGTCCCGTCGGGGAAGAAGGAGACGCTCTTCCCGCACCGCTCCCCTCCGCACCACGTCGTCTCCTCGGCGAGCGCGCCGCCGGGATGCCGCTTCGTCCAGACGCCCGTCTTCAGGCCGTCGCGCCATTCTCCCTGTTCCGCGACCTCGCGGTTCGCGCCGACGTGCAGCGTCCAAAGCCCGTCGCGCTTCCCGTTTTTGAACGACCCCGTCCACTCCGCCGTGCCGTCGGAGCGCCAGGAGCGGTAGTCCCCGTGGGGCACGCCGCCTTCGTAGCGGACGCGGCTCCGGCGCAGGGCGTTGAAGTGGCGCGTCTCGCGCGCGGTCAGGTTTCCGTCGGCGTCGCGCCATTCGACGACGCGGGCCGAACCGTCGGGATGCGTCTCCACGACCTCGCGCCGGTCGGAGCACGAGAGCAGGAGCGCGGCGCACAGGGCGGCGGCGACGGACTTCGCGGCGGACGGGAACGCGGGCTTCATCCTCCGGAAACTATTAAATTGTGCGCGGAGGCCAGACGTCTTGAGACTTTTCCTTTCCCTGCTGCTGAACGCGCTCGCCGTCCTCTGCCTGATGTGGCTGCTGCCCTGGACGACGCGGATGTTCGGCTCCGCGGTCTTCGCGCACGGGGAGCCCGTCGAGTTCTACTGCATCGCGCGCGGCGCGACGGTCGTCCCGAACTTCGGCAAGGTCTCGGTCTGGTGCCAGGGGGACGACGACACCCGCTGGGAGTACTTCTTCCGCGGCGAGGACCGGGACCGCTTCGTATCGGCGTTCGGCGAAGGGTCCGTCTTCCGCGTGACCGCGAAGCCCTCGCTGGAGAACCGCTGGTCGGGGATCGCGATCGAAAACGCGGAGTTCTCCGTCGGGGAGGAGGCGCTCGCCGGCCGCGCCCTGGCCCTCCGCCTCGGGTTCGCCGCGCTCGCGGCCGCGGTCGCGCTCTTCTTCGTCGCGCGGATCCGGAATCCGCTTCTCGCGAAGCGCGGAAGGAGGCGGCGCTAGGCGCCGAGGACGACGCGGAGCGCGTCGAGCCTGACCTGCGGCGCGCGGAAGAGCTCTTCCAGGGAGTCGCGCCGCCTGCACAGCTGCTCCAGGCGCTTGGAGATGGCGGTTTCGTTGCCGGAGCGGAGCCATTCCAGGCGGCGGATCTCGCCGTCGAGCTTCTCCGCGGCGTTTTTCCGCATCCGGTCGAGGTCGCCGCGGACCCGTTCCAGGGCCATGCTCCGGGCGTCGCGTTCCAGCGCGTTGATCCGCCGCGCCAGTTCGTCGGCGATCCGGTCGAGCGCGGCGGGGGAGCCGTCGGCGAGCGGCGCGAAGGCCAGCGTCTCGGCCAGCCCGGGGGCGCTCTTCCCCTTCAGGTCCAGGACGATCTCCGCGGGGACGGGCCAGACGCACTCCTGCAGGTTCCAGTCCGGCTTGGGCTGCGCGTCCACCACGAAGCGGAAGTCGCAGTGGACCCCCTTGGGGAACGGGGCCTTCGCGACGGCGAAGCAGGTGCGCCCGAAATGGTCCGCCAGCGCGAGGTCGAGCGCGCTCCGGACGATCGGATGGTCGATGGAGAAGAAGGCGACGTTCTCGTGCCGGAGCGCGGTCGCGCGGTCGGAGGAGAAGGTGATCCCCTCGGCGGGAAGCCCGGCGATCCCCTCTTCGGGAAGGGCGTCGCCCGGACGGACCACCCAGGTCCCCTCGGCCTTGCCGCGGGAGATTTCGGCGCCGAAGTGCTCCATCGTCTCCAGGACGAACCCCTCGGCGGCGTTCTCCTCCTCGGAGGCGCGCACCTGGGCCACGAGCTTCTTCGCCGCGCGCGGGTCGAAGCTGTTGAACTCCAGCAGCAGGTCGCGCCCCGATTCGGCGGCGGCGCGGAGCTTGTCGGCCTCCCTGCGGACCGCCGGCAGGAACTTTTCCGAGAACTCCGGCCCGTTCTCCGACGGCGCGCCGAAGAACCGCTCCAGCTCGGGCAGGTGCGCGCTGTGCACGTTCTCGATCCCCATCACCGGGTTCGCGAAGACGTCGAGCCCGAGGTCGTACCAGTCGCAGAGCCGCTCGCCGAGCGAGCCCTTCACGTAGGGGACGTGGATCGAGACGTCCTCGGTCTGGCCGACGCGGTCCACGCGCCCGATGCGCTGCTCCAGCTTGCCGGGCCCGTCGGGGAGGTCGAAGAGGACGAGATGGTGCGCGCACTGGAAGTTGCGCCCCTCCGACCCGATCTCGGAGGAGACCAGCACCGAGGGGCCGTCCGGGTCCGCGAACGACGCGGCCGCGGAGTCCAGGCGCACGCGGCGCTCCTCGGCCGCCTTCGCCTCGTCGGCGCCGGAGTCGTCCGCGTCCCCGACGAAGTTCCCGTCCTCGTCCAGGACGTCGGCGTCGAGCACGACGTTCCGCCGCGCCGCGGGCGCGGGCCGCGCGGAGTCGCCCAGGTAGGACTCGCCCATCTGCTCGAAGAAGATCGCGACGTCCAGGTCGCACAGCCGCCCGAGCGCGCTCCGCACCGAGAGCGCGGAGAACTCCGAGCCGCAGAGGACCAGGACCTTCTCCTTCGGGCGTTTCTTCAGGAAGGAGGCGAGCCAGCGGACCTTCTCGTCGCGGATCCAGAGGTCCTCGACCTTCTTCCACCGCTCCTGCTCGAACCAGCGCTTGTCGAAGAAGACCGCGCCGTTCTGCCCGAACCAGAAGCGCTCCTCGGGCTCCAGCCCGATCTCCCCGGCGAGCGATTCGCAGGCCGCGCGGTACTTCGGGTCGGCCTTCAGCTCGTGGCGGAAGAGCCTGCGCCTGAAGAACCCGCCGACGGAGCGGCGCGTGTTGCGGATCACCGCGCGCCCGGTCCCCATCGAGTCGCAGAGGAAGCGGAGCGCCTGCGAGCAGGTGATCCGGTCCGCGTCCGGGACCGTCTCCGCGATCCGGCGCAGCGCGGTGCGCTTCTTCAGGGAGGCGACCATTCCGGACCAGGGGGCGTCGGGGTCCTCCATCCGCTCCACGAGCCCGGAGAGGGCCCCCGCGACTTCGGAATAGCGGGAGTACTCCTCCTGCCACTTCCCGAAGTCGGGGTAGCGCGCCGCGTCCAGGAGGTGCAGCCGCGCGAAGTGCGCGTCGAGCTGGAGCTGCACGGGCGTGGCCGTCAGCAGCAGCAGCCCCGGCGTCCTCCGCGCGAGCTCCTTCAGCAGCTCGTAGAGCGCGCGGTGCTCGGGCGCGGGCGAGATGGTGTGCGCCTCGTCCACGATCACGAGGTCGAACCGCACGGCCGTCAGCTGCTCGGCGCGCCCGGGCACGACGAGCCAGTCCTGGTCCACGATCTGGAAGTCGGACCGCGAGAAGGGGTTGGCGGAGTTCTTCGCCACGGCCCCCACGCCGATGTCGCTGCGCAGCGCGTCGGCCCCGCTCTTCTTCCGCAGGAGGTCCTTGTCGTCGTCGCCCCGGTCGAGCGTCGCGTCGAGCTGGGCGCAGTACTCGTCGTCCACCAGCGTGAAGGCGACGTTGAAGCGGCGGTACATCTCCACCATCCACTGGTGGCGCAGCGCCTGCGGGACGATCACGAGCGCGCGGCGGATCCGCCCGGTCCGGAGGAGCCGGTGGAAGATCAGCCCGGCCTCGATGGTCTTGCCCAGCCCGACCTCGTCGCTCAGGAGCCTGCGCGGGAGGCGCGCCTCGGAGCAGGCGTTCGCGGCGATCTGCAGCTGGTGGGGGTAGAGGTCGATGCGCGGCCCGACGAAGCCGCGGGCGGGGTCGGCCCCGATCTTCGCGCGGAGCTCGTTCGCCTGGGCGCGGAGCTCGAACTCCTCGACGGTCCCGAAGTCGCCGTCCAGGAGCCGCGCGGAGAGCGAGCCCTCGCCGGAGGCCTGCGCGTCGGCGATCTCCGACTCGCAGAAGAGGCCGAGCGTGGTGTCGTACCAGAGGAGGCCGTCGCGCTCCGTGGAGTCCTTGACGATGGCCCTGCCCGAGGGGAAGTTGGCGGAATCGCCCTGCTTGAGCCTGTAGCGCGCGAGGGGCGCGTTCGCGAAGCGGAACATGCGGGTCTCGCCGACGCGCTCGAACTGCAGGACGACGTTGCGCTGGTCGAGGGAGGCCACCTTGCCGATGCCGAGTTCGGGCTCCGCGGTGGAGACCCAACGCTGTCCGACGACTGGCTGCATACCCGTCCTTTGCCCGCGAAAGCGGCGCCTGAACACAAATCTAACTAATTTTAGGTGTATGAAACTATCCGAGTTCCGCCCCGGACGCGTTCTCGCGCTTCTCGCCGCCGTCTTCGCGCCGGCGGCCGCGGGCGAGTTCGGCCCGGAGTTCCTGGACGGCCGGCTCGTCGGCGGGCAGGCGCACGACGTCCTGCTCATGCCCTGGATCTCCCCCGACTCCGGCGAGGAGTCCGCCGCCTTCCGCGACCTCTGGCGGATCGGCTCCGCGGACGTCTTCGAGTCGCGGCTCTGGCTGCGCGGCGGGCTGCGGACGCGGGGCGCGGACGACTGGCGCTTCGGCACCGCGGGCTGGACCGGCGAGATCCGCCCGGCCGAGGGGACCCGCGTCTCCTGGAACTGGAGGATGGACAACCTCTGGTTCGCCCACGACAACTCCTCGGGCGACTGGCGCAACGGGCTCGACCGCGACCAGTCGGTCGAGCTCTACCAGTCCTTCCGCGTCAAGCGGCTGAGCCACGACGGCAAGATCCAGGTGGAGCGCGAGGACTACGGGATCCTCTTCTACCGCGACCCGCAGCTCGACGCCGGGCAGGTCGGCTGGGAGATCGTGGAGTCGCACGCCTTCGCCAAGGTCGGGATCCTCGCCGACACCGTCGGCGCGGTCCTGCGCTACGGGCTCGCGCGCCCGGTCGAAATCGGCGCGGAATTCCTGGCCCGGCGCCCCGTCCGGCGCGGGAAGAAGGAGTGGATCGCCGGCGACTGGGACGGGACCGGGCGCCTGAACGCGGGCTTCTTCTCCGGCCCGGTCCGGATCAAGGCCGACGGGACCTTCGGGCTCTGGGAATCGGAGACCCGGCCGGAGTTCACGCGCGAACTCGGCGTCGAGGGCGACCTCGTCCTCTTCGGGCGCAGGATCTTCTCCGAAGTCTCGGGCAACTGGGACGGATGGTTCGACCGCACCGCCCCCGCCGGGCAGATCCGGCTCTCGGGGCGCGCCGCCGCCTGGTCCTTCGACGACTTCGGCTCGGGCCCCGACTCGCTCCGCGCCGAAGCGCAGCTCGGCCTTCCGCTCGGCTTCGCCGCGGACGGCGGCGCGCGCTTCCTGGGCGGATTGGACGACCCGGCCTGGGGCGTCGGCCTGACCTGGAGCAACGCCCCGCAGCGGCTCGGCGACCCCAAGCGCCACGACCCGATCGAGGTGCTCTACGGCCACCGCCTCCCCGCGTGGGCGAACATGGTCGCCGCCGACTTCTGGGACGACGGGGCCGCGGGTTCGCGCTGGGTTTCGGGCAGCTGGAGCGCGGGCCTGCCCAAGGGCTGGCAGCTCGACGGCGAGCTCGCCCTCGCCGCGGACGACGGGCTCGACCTCGGCTGGGGCTGCGCCGGAATCGGCTGGGGCTCGCGCCACTGGCGCTTCTCCGTCGGCGCGCAACAGCGCTGGAAGGCGGGCGACGGGTTCTCCGACGCGCAGCCCTGGCGCGTCGCCCACGACGGAACGCCCGCGAAGGGGTTCCACGAACGGACCTGGGGCGCCGACGCGAACGTCGCCGGCGCGGGCGGCTGGGGCTCCGCGCCCGGATGGGGCGTGATGGGCGCCGTCAGGTCCTGGTTCTAGAAAAGGGAAAGTCCGTTCAGGCGCGGACCACGCGCAGCTCCCCGGGATCCCGGGCGCAGTCGAGGATCATCGACTTCTCGCGCCACGAGAGGACGCGCCGGAGCTCCACGTCCACGCTCAGGACGCCGGGCCCGTCCCCCAGCTCGCCCAGCGGCTCGCCCTTGGGCCCGTAGGCCTGCGACTCGCCCTTGAACGTCAGGTGGCCGTCGGTCCCGACGCAGTTCGCGCCGAGGACGTAGGCGAGGTCATCGATCGCCCGGGCCCGGAGCAGGGTTCTCCAGTGCTCGCGCCGCGTCCTGGGCCAGTTGGCGCCGATCGCGAAGAGCTGCGCGCCGAGGAGCGTCGCGCGCCGGAAGCATTCGGGGAAGCGGAGGTCGTAGCAGACCATCGGGCAGACGACGATCTCGCCCCACTTGTAGAGCAGGATGCGGTCGCCCTTGCCGAAGACCTCCTCCTCGCCCCCGAACCGGAACGGGTGGATCTTCTCGAACGTGCCGATCGTCCCGCCGTCGGGACCGTGGACGGAGACCAGGTTCTGGAGCTTGCCGTCCTTCGCGCGCCCGATGCCGGTCCCCTGGACCGTGCATTTCCACTTCCGGGCGATTCCGGCGAGGAACTCGGCCGTTTCGGCCAGTTCGCCCTCGCCCTCGGCCATCTCGCGCGAGGCGGGCGTGAAGCCGCAGGCGAAGAGCTCCGGCAGGACGATCAGCCCGCCGGGCTCCGGCGAGGCCTTCTCCAGAAGGTCCCGGACCTGGGCGAAGGCCGCGGACCTGCCCTCCAGCGGGAACGTCGTCTGCACGATGTGGGCGCGCATGCGGGAAAAATAGCTCCTATATTTCGCGCATGAGACTCCGCTACAACGCCCCCGTCGTCATCACCTTCTCCGTCCTCTGCGCGGCGGTGCTCCTGCTTTCGCTGCTTTTCGGAGGGTCGTTCCTCGAGGCCTTCACCGCGCCCGGGCGCGGCGGCTTCTCCGCCCGCGATCCGTTCGACTGGGTCGCCCTCTTCCTCCACCCGCTCGGGCACGCCTCGTGGGAGCACCTGCTCGGGAACCTCAGCATCATCCTGCTCGTCGGCCCGATGCTCGAGGAGAAGCACGGCTCCGGCGCCATGGTCCTGATGATGCTCATCACCGCGCTGGTGACCGGCATCCTCAACGTCCTCTTCTTCTCCTCCGGCCTCGTGGGGAGCTCCGGGATCGCCTTCATGATGATCCTGCTCTCGAGCTTCGTCAACCGCGGCACGGGCGAGATCCCGGTCAGCTTCATCCTCGTGGCGCTGCTCTTCCTCGGGCGCGAAATCGCCGGCGACGGCGCCGTGGGCGTCTCCCACTTCGCGCACCTGGTCGGCGGCGCGCTCGGGGCGCTCTTCGGATTCCTCCGCCACAAGTAGGGAATGGAAGAGCCTGCTTCCGGAGACCGTTTCCGCGAGGCGGTTCCTCCGCCCCCCGGGCCCGTGCTCGTCTGCCGGGTGCTCGCGGACGGGAAGGAGGTCCTGCGCCAGGGCCGGATCCTCAAGGTCTACCGCAACGACGTGCTGGCGATCGAGGCGAGCGACGTCCTCTCCCCGCCGGTCTTCTTCGTGAAGGAGGCCGCGGACTGGGCCAAGCTGACCGACTGGCTGCTCCTCTGCTGGTCCGGCGCCCGGCTGAGGGCCCCGTTCGGGTTCCGCCTCCTGCGTCCGCTCCCCGACGAGATCCTCGGCAACCTGCGGGCGATGGACGTCCCCGCGCGCCGCGCGGTCTTCGCCCGGCTCCGCGAGGCCGGCGTCCTCCCCAAGGCGCTCCCGATCCTCCCGGAGACCCTGCCCGAGGGCGTGGCCCCGGCCGACCTCCCCTCCCTCTGCCTGCTGGCCCCGGGCGAGGAACCCCTGAACCGCAGGGGCTGACTTCCCCCTTCAGGGTGTAAAATCGGGGATTTCGGGGCCGGTTTCGCGGCCAATAACCTATATTCTCCCCCTAATACGCACTTCGAAAGCGGGGCGACATGATCGGCGACGGTTTGCTTCTGATGGTTCTGGGAATGGGCGTCGTGCTCACGTTCCTCTGTCTGCTCTTCGGGCTGACGACCCTGATGGGGAAGGTCGTCCCCGCCGGACCCGCGCCCGCGCCGAAGCGCGCCCCCTCCTCCCGACCCTCCTCTTCGGACGACGCGACTCTCGTCGCCGTGATCTCCGCCGCGATCGCCGCTCACAGGGCCCGCGGCTGATTTTTTCAGAAAGGAAAGACGACATGGCCAAGAAACGCATTCTCTTCCAGGACACCTCCTTCCGCGACGGGTTCCAGTCGATCTTCGGCGCCCGCGCGTTCACCAAGGACTTCATGCCCGCGGTGGAAGCCGCCTGCGCGGCCGGCATCACCCACTTCGAGGCCGGCGGCGGCGCCCGCTTCCAGGCCCTCTACCAGAACTGCGGCGAGGACGCGTTCGACATGATGGACGAGTTCCGGCGCGTGGCCGGCCCCAAGGCCCGCCTGCAGACGCTCGCCCGCGGCATCAACGTGGTCGCCCTCTCGGCCCAGCCGAAGGACATGATCGACCTCCACGCGAAGATGTTCAAGAAGCACGGGATGACCCGCATCCGCAACTTCGACGCGCTGAACGACGTCAACAACCTCATCTACTCCGGCCAGTGCATCAAGAACGCCGGGCTCGAGCACGAAGTCGTCGTCACGATGATGGAGCTGCCTCCGGGCTGCTCCGGCGCGCACGACCCCGCCTTCTACCTCAAGACGCTGAAGGACATCCTCGACTCCGGCCTGCCGTTCGACTCCGTCTGCTTCAAGGACGCCTCCGGCACGAGCAACCCGAGCAAGGTGTACGAGACCTTCAAGGCCGCGCGCAAGCTCCTCGGCGACAAGGTCGAGCTCCGCATGCACTCGCACGACACCTGCGGCACCGGCGTGGCGCAGTACGTCGCGGCGATCGAAGGCGGCTGCGACGGCGTCTGCCTGGCGCGCAAGCCCCTCTCCGGCGGCACCTCGCAGCCCGACCTCTTCTCGCTCTTCCACGCGCTCAAGGGCAAGGACTTCGTCCTCGGCCTCGGCGAGGACGGAATCGTCGACGACAACATCGACAAGCTGATGGAGGCGAACAACGTCGCCGTCGAGTGCCTGAAGGACTACAACTTCCCGCCCGAGGCGCTGCAGATCTCGCCCGACGTCATCTTCTCGCCCATGCCCGGCGGCGCGCTCACGGCCAACACGCTGATGATGCGCGAGACCAACACCTTCCACCTCTATCCGCAGGTGATCGCCAACATGAGCGAATGCGTGCGCCGCGGCGGCTTCGCCAGCTCGGTCACGCCCGTCTCGCAGTTCTACTTCCAGCAGGCCTACGCCAACACCGTCAACAAGGCGCAGGGCAAGGACACCTGGGCCACGATGACCGAAGGCTACGGCAAGATGCTGCTCGGCTACTTCGGCAAGACCCCGGTCGAGCCCGACCCCGAGCTGGTGAAGATCGCCTCCGAGCAGCTCAAGCTCCCGGTCTTCTCCGAAGCCCACCCCGGCAAGCTCCCGGTCGACATCCTCGAACCCGGCATCCCCGCCGCCAAGGCGCTGCTCGAGAAGAACAACCTGCCGACCACCGACGAGAACATCTTCATCGTCGGCGCGCTGCAGACCAAGCAGGGCAACAAGGGGCTCGACTTCCTGCTCGGCAAGAAGACGATCCGCGTGCCCAAGAAGGATCCCAACGCGCCCAAGCCCGCCGCCCCCGCGGCGGCCGCGCCCAAGGCCGCTTCCGGCTCCGGCTCCTACACGGTGACCGTCAACGGCGTCAGCTACGCCGTGCAGGTCTCCGAAGGCGGCGCCGTCTCCTCCGTCGCCCCCGCCGCCGCTCCGGCCGCCGCGCCCGCGGCCCCCGCCGCCCCGGCCTCCGGGACCGCGGTCGAGGCCCCCATGCCCGGTTCCGTCTTCCGCATCGACGTCAAGGTCGGCGACGCCGTCAAGGCCGGCGACTCCCTCGTCGTCATCGAGGCGATGAAGATGGAGAACCCCGTGCTCGCGCCCAAGGACGGCAAGGTGGTCGCGGTCAACGTCAACCAGGGTGACGTCGTCGTCGCCGGCCAGTCGCTCGTCACGCTGGGGTAGGCCGATGGTCCGCTTTCCGAATCTCCGCGCGGGACTCCTGATCTGCGCCGTCGCCGTCTCGGCGGCGTTCGCGCAGGCGCAGGACGCGCCCGCGGCGGTCGACGGCGTCTCCGCCGCCACCGTCGACGGAACCTCCGGCGCCACCGAACAGGCGGCGCCCGAAGCCGCGGCCTCCGCGGCGATCCTCGCCCCCAACGAACACCCCGACTTCCCGAACGGCTTCGACCCCGAAAAGGAGTGCAAGTTCGAAGATGCCGGCGCCAAGAAGGGCGAGCGCGTTCCCCCGTTCGGGCAGATGCTGAAGACCCTGTGGGAGTCCACGGGCCTCTACGCGTTCCTGAACTACGACGACGCCTCGTTCAAGAAGCGCCACGCCTGCAAGATCCTGGCCGCCGCCCGCGCCGAGGAGAGCGCCGCCGCCGAGGAGAGCCGCAAGGTCCTCTCCGCCGAC
Organism: Fibrobacterales bacterium; assembly: GCA_017650365.1. Taxonomy (GTDB): domain Bacteria; phylum Fibrobacterota; class Fibrobacteria; order Fibrobacterales; family CADBQJ01; genus CADBQJ01. The sequence goes on from JAGCEZ010000030.1 coordinate 34,569, forward strand.
TCCGGCATCCTGCCGCAGCACGTCGGCCGCCTCGTGATGATCCTCGTCAGCTTCGTCCTGCTCTTCCTGGGCATCGCGAAGAAGTTCGAGCCGCTGCTGCTCGTGCCGATCGGCATGGGCGCGCTGCTCTCGAACGCGCCGCTGGCCGGCATCAACGAACCCGGCGGCATCCTCGACTTCGTCTTCCACGGCGGCATCGAGACCGGCATCTTCCCGCTGATCATCTTCATGGGCGTCGGCGCCATGACCGACTTCGGACCGCTGATCGCGAACCCCCGCACGCTGCTCCTGGGCGGCGCGGCGCAGTTCGGCATCTTCGGCACCCTCGTCGGCGCGCTCGCGCTCGGCGAGCTGATCCCCAGCCTGAGCTTCGGCCTGCGCGAAGCCGCCTCCATCGGCATCATCGGCGGCGCCGACGGCCCCACCTCCATCTACGTCACCAGCAAGCTGGCGCCCGACCTCCTCGGCCCCATCGCCGTGGCGGCCTACTCCTACATGGCGCTCGTCCCGCTGATCCAGCCCCCGATCATGCGCGCCCTCACCACCGAGAAGGAACGCAAGATCCGCATGGTGCAGCTGCGGCCCGTCTCGCAGCGCGAGAAGATCGTCTTCCCGATCCTCGTCCTCACGCTCTGCGTGATGCTGCTGCCCAGCGCGGCGCCCCTCATCGGGTTCCTCTGCTTCGGCAACCTCCTCAAGGAGTGCGGCGTCACCAACCGCCTGAGCGACACCGCGCAGAACGCGCTGATCAACATCACCACGATCTTCCTCGGCCTCGGCGTCGGCTCCAAGCTGGCGGCCGACAAGTTCCTCACGCCCAAGACGCTCGGCATCATCGTGCTCGGGCTGCTCGCCTTCTCGGTGGGCTCGGCGATGGGCGTGCTGATGGCCAAGCTGATGAACAAGCTGAGCAAGACGCCGGTCAATCCGCTGATCGGATCCGCGGGCGTGTCGGCCGTTCCGATGGCCGCGCGCGTCTCGCAGGCGGAGGGCCAAAAGGCCGACCCCGGCAACTTCCTGCTGATGCACGCCATGGGGCCCAACGTGGCCGGCGTCATCGGCTCGGGCGTCGCCGCGGGCGTGCTCCTCGCCGTCTTCGGGGCGTTCTGACCGAACCGCCGGCCAGGTTCCAAGACCAACGGAAAGCCTCTCGAAAGAGAGGCTTTTTCGTTCGCGCGATTTTCGGAAAAACAGTTCTTTTCAAGAACCGATTTGACTATTTTTCGGCCCCGTTCCGCGAATCCGCGCAACCCCAAGGAGAGAAGAGATGACGAAGAAGATTTCCGTTCTGGCGACGCTGTGCCTGCTGCTCGGCTGCCTGGCCGCCTGCGGCGACTCCACCGGAACTTCCGGCGGGCACGATCCGGAATCCGGCGAATCCTCCAGCTCCAACGGCGTCGGCGGCTCCTCGAGCTCGGGCGGTTCCGGAAACGGGGCGTCTTCCGTTTCGTACGGCTCCGAAGGCTGGTCGATGGACATCCGGTTCGCGTTCGAAGGCGACCGGTATCTGGTGACGATCGCCCAGGCGTATCCGATCGTCGGCAATGACGAGGACAACCACGTGCTGACCCTTGTCAGGGGGAACAGGTCCGAAGACTGCGTCGTCTCCGGGAACGACGTCTCCTGGCGCGTCGTCGAGCGCGAGGGCCGCGCGCTTCGATCCGAGTACGGGTTCGGGACGCTGACGGCGGCCGAAGAGGCGTTCGTGCGCGACACGCTCCGCCTTCCGGTCGTGGACGGCGTCTATCTCCGGCTTTTCGCCGAAGGGGACGAGCTGCCGGCGGCGCTCGTCGGCGGCGATTCGTCCTCCCTTTCCGGAACCTGGTACGCCACGCAGTGCGCCGTCCGCGACGGAGCGCTGGACTGCGACCACGCCCGGCTGACCGCGGGATACGGCCCGGACACGACCGCCTCGGCGAGCTACGTGTTTTCCGACCGTTCGATGTCGGTGACGGCGGTCGTCGGCGTGAACAGGAACGACGCGTTCGCCTTCCGCCCCTTCGATTCCTGGTTCATGGAAATCCTGTACAGCGCCTTGTCGGGCTATTATTCGTGGCTTGAAGAGTTGCTCTCGCCGGCGGAACTTTTCGGCGACGACGCCGAGGACGTCGCCGAAGCCGCGGCGGATCTGGGCGTCTCGGTTCTGTCGCGGACGGAAAACGCGCAGACGTTCGTCCTGGGCGGCAGGGAGTACCGGATGGTCGTCGACTCGGCTCGGGAGACGCTCAACGAGAAGGGAACGGGTTTCGAGATGGTCGTTGGCGTCGAGGTTTCTTCCGGCGGGGTCGCCTGCCGCTATGCGGGCTGGGAGAACGAAACCGTCGACAGGGAAAGCTGCAAGGCGGAGAACATCGGCCTGTTCGACGGCTACACGACGAAAGACGACGACGGTTCCACGGTCTTCTACGCGGAAAGCATGGTCCGGGACAACGCCGAGGAATTCCTGGCCTGCATCAAAAGCATCGCGCCGCAGGACGTCTCGCCCGCGCCAGCCGGGGCCGTCGCCCCTCCGCCCGCTCGAGACGGTCGCGCGAAGGCCTCCCTCCGAAAGTCCAGGAGCCTCGGACTGTCCTTCTTCCACGCACTAATCCCTGATCCCTAATCGCTAATTTATCCCCATGGTGTTCGGACGATTGTACGCCACGCCCGAGGGGCTGAACGATTTGTGGGCGGTGAGCGACGGCGAGGCGCTGGTGGGGTTGCGCTTTGTCTCTCCGGCGGAGGCGGCGCGGTTGCGCGGGGGTGGCGATGTGCCGGTTTTCCGCGAAGTGGAGCGGTGGCTGGACTGCTATTTCGCGGGGCGCGATCCGGGTTTTGTTCCGGCCTGCCGGTTTTCGGGGCTTTCGCCTTTTGGCGCGGCGGTGATCCGCGAATTGTTTGGCGTTCCGTTTGGCGAGACGATCTGCTACGGCGAGCTGGCGGAGCGCGTGGCGCGGCGAACGGGCGGTCGCCCTTGCGCGCGGGCTGTGGGGCAGGCTTTGGGATGCAATCCGATTTGCGTGATCGCGCCCTGTCATCGGGTGGTCGGGGCGCGCGGGAGCCTGGGCGGCTATAGCGGCGGCGTGGGGAACAAGCGGGCGCTGCTCGCGTTGGAGGCTAAAGCGCCCTGATTTCGGTAGATGTCCCGTCGCTTTCGCCGAAACGAGTATAGATTTGAAACAGGAACTTCGAAAGGGATGTGCCTATGAAGAACATGACCAGAACCGCGATGACGTTCTGCTGTGCCGCGTTGCTCGCGCTCGGCGCGTCCGCCTGTTCCTACGACGGGACCACGGGCCCGGGCGGAAGTGAAGAGGCGAACCTCTCTTCGGACGCCGGCGGCTCGAGCGATTCGGGCTCCTCGTCGGAAGGAACGAGCGGCGAGGGCGGTTCGGAAAAGGTCTCGTCTTCGTCCTCGTTCTATTACTCGTACTCCGGACCGACATGTTGCGGGAAAGACGCGCTCTACCCCTTTGAATTCGACCCTTACAGAGGCTTTCCCCACAACAGCGCAATGTTCGTCGACGATTCGCGCCGCGAAGATTCCGCATCGGCGGAAACCGCGCTGTACCACGCCGAAGATGGCAACTACTACCCCGCCGCCCAAGGCTGGACGGAAGGTTGCGGCTGGGAATGTCCCGAGGGCGGCCTCGTCGAGGAACCCGAAGGCAGCGGCAACTGGGTCTCGCCCTGCTACTGGGGCTGGAACGACGGCGACATGTTCACCGACAGCTCCGCCAAGGTCGGCGTGAAACTGAAGAAGTTCGTCGACGAAGCCGGCTGGGGCCATGTCAACGGAGGCTTCATCTACATTCTCGACGGTTGGAACTTCTCGTACGCGGAACCCGTCGACATCGGCTACGAGCTCATCGTCGAAGTGAAGGCCAAGGCCGGCATGCCGGTCAAGATCTACGGTTGGGACAAGGTCGCGTACAACGACTCCACTGAAGGCCTGCCGAAGTACGGGTTCGCCGGCACCGGCGCCTGGCAGAGGGTGATTGTGCCCGTGGACTCCATCAGACCCCGAAACGGGGCGACCAACACGTTCGACCCCGCCCATGTGCTCGCCATCGGCCTTCAATACGAACTCTCCGCAACGGTGCCGGGGCAGGCCTGCGATTTGTGCAGCGACGAGATCATCGATCTCGAATGGCGCTTGCTGTGGAGATGGTAGACTGGCGACAGGCTATCTTTCGGACATGGACGCGCTGAACATCCGACTCCTCCTCGACGACTCCACCCCCATCGCCCCCGACGACGCGGGCGGCTGCGTCCTGATCGAGGGGCGCGGGCGCGAGGCCCGCTCCGACTATTGCCAGGTGGACCGCTGGCTCTTGGAGCTGGTCGACGGAATCTCGGAGTTCCAGACCGCGCTCGAAGAGTGCTGGGTCGACTTCGCCGCGGACGGCTCGGAGATGCGGCTCTCGCGCGAAGGCGCCGTGACGAAGGCCGAATACCGCGGCGCGTCGTGGACCGTCCCGCAGGACGAGTTCGTCGCGGCCGCGAAGGGCGCCGCGGAGGAGCTGGTCAAGGCGTTCGCCGGGTTCAGGCCGTTCGTTCCGGGGAGCCCTCTCGCCCGTCTCGAGGAGTGGCTTTCCCTCCAAGGGTGACGCCGGAGGGCAGCCCGAGGATTCCGTACAGCTCGAACAGCCGGTCGGCCGAGAGCGCCTCGGCCCGGATCTTCTCGTCCGCGCCGATCGCCGCGAGCGCCGCCCGCACCGCGTTCCGGTCGTAGGCGGCCTCCAGCGCGTTGTAGAGCATCTTCCGCTTCTGCGCGAAGCAGAGCGTCGCGAACGCGTAGAAGTCGCGGCCCGCGGGCAGCGGGTTCTCGCGCTCCTCGATCAGCACGGTGGCCGACATCACCTTGGGCACGGGCTTGAAGTTCGCGGGCTCGATGCGCCGCAGGATGCGCGCCTTCCCCGCGCTCTGGAGCAGCACCGAGAGGTACCCGAAGTCCTTCCCGCCGGGCTCGGCGCAGAGCCGCTTCGCCACCTCCAGCTGGACCATCGCCATCACGCCCCTGACGCGCGGCAGCCGGGGCAGCAGGCTCGTGAGGATCGGGGTGGCGCAGTTGTAGGGGAGGTTCCCGACGATCCAGGGCTTCGAGTCCGGCTCCTCGTCCAGGTAGGCGTCCGTGTCGTACTTGAGGAAGTCGCTCCGCTCGATGCGCAGGTGGCCGGGCAGGTCGCCGCGGGCCTTGCGGATGCGGAGGTAGGAGACGCAGTCGGGGTCCACCTCCACGGCCGTGACGCGGGCCCCCGTGGCCAGGAGCTCCTTGGTCAGGGCGCCGTGGCCCGGCCCGATCTCGAGCACCCGTTCGTCCGGGGCGATGGGGACGTCGCGGACGATCGCCCTGATCACGGCGTCGTTGCGGAGGAAATTCTGGCCGAAATGGCGTCTGCGGTCGCGGTCCATGGCCCAAAAATAGCCACCCGGGCGGACCTCCGGGCCTTCCGGCGGGCGGGGGCTGGGCGGACCTATTCTATCTACTTATATTGAAAGCCTCAAAAGATGAAGAGGCGAATCCGAAATCCTCGGGGCCTGTTTGCGTTCTGTTGCCTTCTGGCCGGAGCGCTCGCGCCCGCGTTCGCCCAGGACGCGGCGGAGGTCGACCTCGAGGACGCGGACCTTTCGCGCATCAACGTGGAGGGGCTCCCCGGTCCGGCCGACCTCTCCTACCTCGGGCTTCCCGGCCAGGCCTCGCCCCTGGACCACATGCTCCCCGCGCAGGGCGTGGACGAGGGGAAGGGGATCCTGAAGGTCCCGCCGAACGCGACCTCCTACGACCACAGGGTGGACTACCAGTCGCGCCAGGTGGAGGTGACGAAGAAGGTGCGCAACCTCCGCTCGGGCAAGGAGACCCCGCTCTGGACCGGGACCTTCGGCGACCTCGGCGACTACGCGATCAAGATGAACGAGCTGGCGCTGCGCAGGCTCTGGCTGAGCTCGCTGGTCGGGCAGGAGAAGTCCGACGCGCCCGACGAGGAGTCGACCTACGACCTCGACATCCCGATCAAGCTGCCGGCGTGGCTGAAGAAGTTCGAGCTCGACAAGCCGAAGCTGGAGCTGGAGGGGAGCATGGTCTTCTCGGTCAGCGGGCGCGGCAAGAAGATCTCCGGCTCGCCCTCGACCAGCCTCTGGCCCGGGTTCACGCCCGACTTCGAGCCGTCGATGCGCGTGAAGGGGCGCGTGGGGCGCTACATCACCATCGAGGTGGCGACCTCCGACGAGTTCTCGATCCGCAACGACGTCAAGGTCCACTACGGCGAGTCGAAGCCCGGCGAGTTCGAGGACCACATCCTGCAGGAGGTCGAGGCGGGCAACACCTCGCTCTCGCTCCCCGGCACCGAGCTGACCGGCTACTCCGAGAACCACAAGGGGCTCTTCGGCGTGAAGTCGCGCTGGAAGATCGGGCCCGTGGACGTGACGGCCATCGCCTCGCAGGAGGGCGGCTCGCAGGAGAACTACACCATCAATCCGCAGTCCACGACGTCGGAGTACACGATCCGCGACAAGGACTTCGTCGCCTACAAGCACTACTTCCTCACGCGGAGCGACCGCGACGAGTGGGTCAAGGCCGCCGTGAAGAACCGCAAGCCGACCACCGACAACAAGCCGGGGCTGGTGCTCTACACGATCGCGAACGCGACGTCCGCCGCCAAGAGCGGGAACGTGGTGCGCGAGGTGACCGCCGTCTACTGGGACGCGAACGGCAGGCGGCAGACCTACCGCACGAACATGACGCTGCGCAAGATGCAGGGCGGCACGGGCGCCGCGCGCAGCGGGCAGGAGTGGACCTGGGACCCCGAGCGGCGCACGGTGACGCTGCTGCGCGGATCGCGCGACGGGTTCTACGCGGCCACGTGGAGCACGCCCGACGGGCTCTCGGTCGGCGGGGCGGGGATCAGCAACGGCGGCACGGTCGTGGTCTTCAAGACCGAGCGCGACGAGATCGACGTCCTGCAGGAGCTGATGCAGCGCAACCGGTACAACGTGGGGAGCGGCGCGAAGCAGTCGGGCTTCACGATGCGCGTGGTCAACGCCAAGGGGGCCTCGTCGAACCAGCGGGGCGTGGCGAACGTCACGCTCCTGGGGCTGGCCGACGAGGACGGCAAGCTCTACCGCAGCGACCGCGAGATCTTCACGGACGACGGCGAGCTGGTCATGCCGTGCCGCCCGGACCCGCCGCATCCCGACTCGTCGCGCGGCGTGCCCGCGGACTGGGCGGAGCGCGTCTGCCTGGAGCCCTTCCTCGCGCTCGACACGGCGAGCGCGGAGATCTACTCCGCGAAGGTCCGCAACATCTCGCGCGCGGAGTCGCGGTACAGCTTCGCGGGGACGGCGAAGCGGAGGCAGACGACGCTGCGCGTGAGCGAGAGCCAGTCGGTCTCGTCGGGCGGCTGCGTGGACATCGCCGAAGGGTCCGAAAAGCTGAAGATCGGCTCGACCACGCTGCAGCGCGGCATCGACTACGAGGTGGTCTACGAGCTGGGGCAGATCGAGCTGATCTCCGAGCGCGCCAAGGACCCGAACTCCGAGATCACGGTCTCGTACGAGTGCGAGCCGCTCTTCCGCATCGAGAACAAGTTCCTCTTCGGCGTGCGCGGCGAGCTGCCGTTCAAGAAGCTCGGCGAGGGGAGCCTCTTCGGCGTCACGTTCCTCTACCGCAGCCAGAACACGTCGGAGAACACGCCGCACTACGGGCGCGAGCCCTTCAGCAGCATGCTCTGGGGCGCGAACCTCCGCCTGACCGACGGCGCGCGCTGGATGGACGTCTTCACCAACGGGATACCGTTCATCGACACGAAGAAGAGCTCCCGCTGGCTCTTCGAGGCGGAGATCGCCCGCTCCTACCACAACCCGAACACCAAGGGGAGCGCGCTCCTCGACGACTTCGAGTCCAGCCGCCGCGAACTCCCCTTCCCGCTGCGCCGCACCGCGTGGAAGCAGGCCTCGCCGCCCGGCGGCGCGCGCTCCTACCTCCGCGACGAGGCGACCGACTGGCGGCACATGGGCGGGTTCGTCTGGCACTCCAACACCACGATCGACTTCAGCCGGATCTACGGGAACACCGGGTCGTCCTCCACCGACCGCCAGGACGTGAGCGTCCTCCAGTTCAACCTCGCCGCGAACGACAACCTCCAGGGCCGCTCCTGGGGCGGCGTGATGCGCGCGAACTCCGACTACTACGCCGACATGGGCACCTACCGCTATCTCGAGGTCGTCGTCCGCGGCTCGCAGGGCGCGCTCTACGTGGACCTCGGGCGCGTCTCCGAGGACGTCTCGATCAACGGCGAGGAGCCCAACGGCAGGCTCGACTCCGAAGGCAACCTCTACACCGGCACGCAGGAGCACGACTACGGCCTCGACGGCGTTCCCTCGTCGCAGGAGACCGCGACCCGCTGGGAGTGCAACGGCGCGGGCTGCACGGGCTTCGCGGTCTCGGGCACGAACGACCCCGCGGGCGACGACTACGAATACGACGCGCAGAAGGACGCCTCCAACCCCGACCGGCGCATCAACGGCACCGAGGGGAACAACAACGACGCCTACGCCGGGCGCGGATTCGACACCGAGGACCTCGACGGATCCGGCTCGCTCGACGCGGACGAGGAGTTCGTGCGCTACCGGATCGACCTGACGGAGGGCTACGGCTACGAGGAGCTGCGCAACGGCTGGCGCCGCTACCGGATCCCGCTGGAGGACTTCCACGAGACGGTCTCGGCGGAAGGCGCCACCGCGGCGGACATCCTGGGGAACGCGGCCTACACGCGCGTCTGGATGGGCGACCTGCCCGCGGGCGTGGCGAACGCGACCGTGCAGATCGCGCGCTTCGCGGTGGTCGGCAACCAGTGGGAGGGCTCCGAGCGGTCGAGCCTCTACGAGACGCCCGCCGACGTCAATTCGCAGCGCGCCGTGGTGGGCGGCTCGACCGTGGACGTGGACTACGGGATCGCGTCGGCGTCGCCGGACTCGAACGCGCTGAAGGTCCGCGTGGTCAACACGCGCGACGACATCGGCGCCTACTTCATGTCGCCCCACGTGACCGCCGAGGAGGACGGCGACGGCGTGAAGCAGCGCGAGCAGTCGCTGGCGCTGGAGTTCACGCACCTGCACCCCGGCCAGAGCGTGACGGCCACGCGCTTCTTCGACAGCGAGGAGAAGGACCTCACGCAGTACACGAAGATGTCGATGGAGATCCACCTCGACCAGGACCCCGGCTCGTCGGCCGCGGGCCGGATGCGCTTCGCGCTGCAGCTCGGGCGCGGCTCGCTGACGGGCGGCTCCGAGTACTACGAATGGTCGTTCCGGCCCGCGCCCTCCTCGTGCTCGGACCTCCAGTCCGAGAAGGACCGCCGCGACTGCCACGAGCGCAACTGGCGCGAGAACAGGTTCACGATCGAGCTGGACGAGTGGACCGGACTGAAGGCCGACCGGAACTGGACTCCGGACGGCGCGCTCTGGAAGCTGCGCTCCTCCTCGGGCGACTCGGTCTTCCTGCGGCGCGAGGCGCTCGAGGACATGCTCGTCGCGACGCGCGCCGACACCGCGGACGACCCGCGCCGCGAGGTCCTGGGCGTGGTCGGCAACCCCAACCTGGGCAAGGTCAACTGGATCCGGTTCGTCGTCTCCGTGGACAAGGACCTTCCCGCCTCCGAGCTGGCGGAGGGCGAGATCTGGGTGGACGACCTGAAGCTCCGCGGCGTGCGCTCCGGCTGGGGCACCGCGGGCCGCGTCTCCGCGCAGCTCGACTTCGGGGACGTGATCACGGTCTCCGGCGACGCGCACTACCAGGACGGCGCCTTCGCCCCGCTCAACGCGTCCGGCGCCTCCGGGCTGCCGACGCTCGCCGAGGCGGCGAGCACGCTCGACTACCGCGGCGACCTGAAGTTCCAGCTCAACAAGTTCTTCCCCGACGCCTGGAAGCTGCAGATGCCGCTCTCCTTCGGCTACGGCGCCAGCGCCGAGCGGCCCTGGCTGAAGCCGAACTCCGACGTGGACCTCTCGCACGACGACATGGGCGACTTCGGCAGGGGGCTCTTCTTCGTCGACAGCTCGCTCCGCGTGCGCGACACCTCCGAGGAGCGCCGCCTGCGGGAGCAGCTGGAGTCCAAGGGCTGGCAGAGCTGGACGGAGAACCGCACGGTCGCCTTCAGCTACCGCAAGGACCACGTGAAGAGCAGGGAGCTCTGGCGCGAGGCGCTCGGGCAGGTCTTCTTCGAACGCCCGCAGTTCAGCTGGCGCTGGACCAACCGCACGCTCTACGGCCCCAAGGCGATCGACACCACCAACACCTGGAACACGGTCGTCCGCTACAACTTCGGCCAGCTCGGCCCGCAGAAACGCCGCTTCTTCAACCCCTGGCCCGAGACCTTCGACGTCACGCTCCTCGACTTCTCCTTCACTCGCACCAAGAACAGGACGCGCGACCCCGAGAGGATCGAGGAGACCGAGAAGCCCGTGAGCGAGGCGATCGTGGACCTGAACCACGCGGCCAACGTCAACTGGAACGTCTTCAGCTTCCTCAACCTCGGCTACTCGATCAACATCTACCGCGACATGCGCGGCGACGCCGAGTCGTTCGGGCGCGAGAACCTCTTCAGCACGAGCTCCCCGGGCGGGTTCCTCGGGTGGAAGAAGCTGGTCGCGGCCGACGAGTCGGACTGGGACGTGGAGAGCGCCGAGGACGTGGTCGTGACCTACGACACGCTCGCGTCGAACTCCGGCGCCGACTCCCTCGTGGAGCGGAGGAGCTCCGCCTACCGCGTCGTCGGCGCGAAGCGGCGCTCGCTCGGCGAGGACTACGGCATCCTCTCCAACGAACGCAACCGCCGCCAGACCTTCAAGATCGGGCTCCAGCCGCGCCTCTTCGAGTTCCTGGAGATGCGCGCGAACTACCAGAGCGACTTCACGCTCGAGAAGACGATCCCCGACGGCTACGACCCGTGGGACCCGAAGGACCTGGACGCGAACTACTGGACCGCCGGGCGCGTCGCGACCTTCGACTTCCGCCCGCGGCTCAAGATGAACAGGATCTTCCCGAAGGCCAAGGGCTGGCAGGCCGCGCTGCGGAAGATCAGCCTGAACGCGGTCGACTTCAACTGGAAGGCCTCGGTCTCGGACCAGGGCGAGGACTTCCGCCTGAACTGGCTGCACGACAGCACCTCCATGGGCCCGGGCGACTGGTGGCTCTGGGGGCTCGGCCTCTCGGACGGCGACCCGGACCACCCGGTGCGCAACTTCTGGGACGTCGTCACGGGCGACGGCCTGAAGAGCAACGACCCGAACGACTGGACCGCGTTCGGCGACTACATGTACGCGGACGTGGACTCGCTCGTGTTCCGCAACAAGTTCCGCACCACGATCGCGCGCGAAGCCGGCGCGAACACGGGGATCACGCTGCCGTTCTGGAAGATCCGCGCCTCGGGCAACGTCAAGTGGAAGCACGACTTCACGCAGTACCGCGCGCAGCCCCTGCAGGAGGAGCGCCACTGGACCTGGCCCTGGTGGAGCGTCTCGTTCAACGTGCCCGACGTCCACGCGAAGTTCGGCGCCACGAAGAAACACCTCTCCAAGCTGACCTTCGAGACCCGCTTCACCTACGAGAAGGACTCGACCGCCAAGCCCTACGCCTCCTCCGAGGACCTGACGCAGCGCACCTACTCCTTCGACCCGCTGCTCAAGGTGAGCATGACCACGGCCAAGCGGAAGATCGGGATCGTCAACGGCTTCTCCGTGAAGTACGAGACCGGCTGGCGCAGGCCCAAGATCGACCCCTTCGACGGCGAATACACCCAGAAGCTCTCCTTCTCGGCCCCCTGGCGCCCCCCGGCCTGGATCTACACCGACCTCGTGGACGAGGACACCTGGACCCTCCGGGACCGCCTGGAGATCACCTACGACCTGAACGTCAACAAGGGGATCCAGCTCCTGAAGTGGTATTTCCGGCTGAAGAACCCGATCCGGCTGGCCCTGGGCTTCGACTTCGAGCGGATCCTGGAGACCCGCCGGGACTACATCGCCCCTTCGGACTTCGACCCGCTCTCCTCCGACGGGCCCGTCGAGCTCGCCTACGTCCACGTCCAGGCCGACGGCACCCGGGTCCCCGTGAACCAGGTGGACGCGGACCAGCTCGAGCCGACCAGCGAGACCGTCCCCACCGACAGCTGGCTCTTCACGGTCCGCCCCTCGGCCCGGTACCAGTTCACGAAGAAGATCGAGGGCGAGGCCTGGCTGGAGTACTCCTGGTACCGCTCCGAAAGCGCCAGTTCCGACGACAACCTGCTGGAGCAGACCCTGGCCTACTCCGTCCGGGTGCAGGTGAACTTCTGATCGGAAGGACGATTACCTGGAACGGGTCAGCGCGAGCAATCCGTTGATGACGGTCAACGGATGGCAGGGGTTGCCGGGAATGTAGAGGTCGGGCTTGTGGCTTTCGAGCCAGGAGCGGTCCAGCTCCTTCGAACCTTCGAAAATGCCGCCGCTGATGGCGTCGGTGCCCGCAAGCACCACGATGCGCGGATCGGGGACGGCC
>JAGCEZ010000031.1 GCA_017650365.1 Fibrobacterales bacterium
CGCGATCTCCTCCGGCGCCGACGGGTCCGCGCGCCGCGCGAGGTCGGAGAGCAGGCGCGCCACGTCCGCGCGGCGGAGGCGCTCGCCGAACGGCCAGAACGCCCTGCGGCGGCTCCAGAACTCCAGGCTTCCCCGCCACAGCGGGAACGTCCATCCGTCCCACTCGGCGGGAGCGCGGCGCAGCCCGAGCCCCCAGGGGGCGGGCGCCGCGGCGAGCGCGACGAAGCGCCGCGCCTTCCGCCGCTCGTCCGAGCTCTTCCCGAACCAGAAGATCGAACGCGCCGCGTCGCCGAGGACGGCGTCCGGATCTTTTCGCATATACGAAACGAGAGGGGCGCGCTCCCGCGCGAACCGCGCCGCGCTCCAGACGATTCCGCAGAAGGGGCGCTCCAGCAGCCAGCCCTTCAGGGCGGGGTCTTCGCGCAGGACCGCCTCGAGCACCGACTGGCGCGGCGCGGGCAGCTCCCAGAGCGCGCCGCCGAAGCGCGCGAGGAGGCGCGAGCAGAGGCGGTCGAGGACGCGGACGCCGAGCCCCTGGTCGAGCGCGCAGCGCAGCAGCAGCCAGCGCAGCCGCTCCTCCGGACCGCCGATCCCCCCGGCGTCGAGCCAGGCGACCTCGGGCGTCGCGCGGCCGCGGTTCTCCTCGCGCAGGCGGAGGAGGTCGTCGCGGAGCTCTTCGAACCTCGGAGGAGTCAAATCTTCTGGCCCATGCGGACGGCCTGCCCGAGCGCGGAGAACGGGGGCTCGGGAAGGAGCCCCTCCCACGCGCGGTCGAGCACGAGCACGACCGTCGATCCGAACATGAACGTCCCGAACTCCTCGCCGCGCGCGAACGAGGTCTTCCCTTCGGGCTTCCAGCGCCTCGCGGCGCGGCGCGGCGCGCCGTTCGACGCGAACTCCGGGTCGGCGGCGAGCCGGATCTGCCCGACGTTCGTGGCCGCGACCATCACCATCAGCGCGCGGGCGCCGGAGGGGTGCTTCAGGACCGCGACGACGCGCTCGTTCACCGCGAAGAGCCCGGGCACGGCCTCCACGCTCCAGTCGTTCACCGGCCAGAAGTTCCCGGGCAGATGGACGACCTCCTCGAGCTCGGCGTCGCACGGCGCGTGGATCCGGTGGTAGTTGAACGGCGCGAGGTAGAAGACGCCCCAGCGCCCGCCGGAGAAGGACTCCGCGAGCCTTTCGTCGCCGACGAGCTGCGCGAGCGTGTATTCCACGCCCTTCACCTGCGTCATCTCCAGGTCCGGGGCCTCGACGGTCCCCGCGGTCCGCAGGCGCGCGTCCACGGGCGAGACGAGCGGGGCGTCGGCGACCGGGCGCGCGCCCGGGCGGAGGCGGCGCGTGAAGAGCGCCTGCGCCGTGGGATAGGCGTCCGGGGGAAGCTCCGCCTCGGAGAGGTCGGGCTTGCAGAACCGGACGAAGAGCGCCTTGCACATGGATGAGACGCCCTTGAGCTCGCAGGCCATCAAACGGCCGGTCGCGCGGCTCATCGCCGCCTTGGGCAGCAGCGCGAAGAAGAACTTTCGGAAGGGATGCGCCATGTTTCCAAAGATAGCTTCGCCGTCCGTCATGGGAAAAAGCGGCGGAATCCCGCGCGCAGGCGCGTTTCCGGGCAAACTGAAAGAGGCCCCCGGAGCGGGAGCCTCTTTCGTGCGGGCGGACGGACTTGAACCGTCATGACATTGCTGTCACTAGCACCTCAAGCTAGCGTGTCTACCAATTCCACCACGTCCGCAAAAGACGTCATTCCGCGTTCCCTTCGGCTTCGCCCGCGCCTTCGAGCGGGACGATCCCGCCGAGACCGGTCTGTTCCTGGAACGCGCCCTTCAGTTCGGAGCCGACCTGCCGGTTCTGCGTCGCGTGCGAAACATAGAAGTTTATCGCGAGCACGACCAGCATGAAGGCGAAGGCGACGCCGCGGGTCAGCTTCTGGATGAAGGTGGCCGCGCCCGTCCCCTGCGAGGAGTAGCTGCTCCCGCCGGCGAGGGCCGCGATCCCGCCGCCCTTGTCGTTCTGCACGAGGACGAGCAGAACGAGCACGAGGCAGAGGACCACGTGGACGGCGATCAAAAGCCAGAAGATGAAACCCATTTGACCTACGCCTTTCGAACTTCGTTAACGGCGGCGTCAACGATAGCAATAAAGCTGTCGGATTTCAAGGCCGCGCCGCCGATAAGTCCGCCGTCGATGTCCTTCTGCGCGAGAAGGCCCGCCGCGTTGCCCGGCTTCATCGAGCCGCCGTACTGGATCGTCATCCCTTCGGCGACCGCGTCGCCGTAGAGGCCGCGCACGACGCCGCGCACGAAGGCCTGGGTTTCCTCGGCCTGTTCGTCGGTGGCGACGACGCCGGTGCCGATGGCCCAGACGGGTTCGTAGGCGATCACGCACTTGGCCGCGTCGTCGGCGGAGAGGCCCGCGAAGGCGCCCTTCACCTGCGCGGAGAGGACGGTTTCGAGCTTGCCGCCGTTGCGTTCGTCGAGGGTTTCGCCGATGCAGACGATGGGCTTCATGCCGGCGGAGAGGATCTTGACGACCTTCTTGTTCACCTTCTCGTCGGTTTCGCCGAAGTACTGGCGCTGTTCGGAGTGGCCGACGATGACGTATTCGACGCCCAGCTCCTTGACCATGTCGACGCTCACCTTGCCGGTGTAGGCGCCCTGGTCTTCCCAGTGGACGTCCTGCACGGCGAGCTTGACCGCGGAGCCCTTGAGGACGTCCGCGACCTTGGCGGTGGCGAGGTAGGTGGGGGCGACGACGACTTCGACGCCGTCGACGGGCTTGGCGAGGGCGGCGATTTCGGAAGCGAGCTTGACGGAGTCCGCCACGCCCTTGTTCATCTTCCAGTTGCCGGCGATGATGATTTTGCGCATATGAAAACCTTTTCCTTTGCCTGGGTTACTTGTCGGTGAGGACGGCGACGCCCGGAAGCACCTTGCCTTCGAGCAGTTCGAGGGAGGCGCCGCCGCCGGTGGAGGTGTGGGTGACCTTCTTGTCGGCGCCGTACTTCTTGGCCGCGGTGGCGGTGTCGCCGCCGCCGATCACGGTGATCGCGCCTTCGGCGGTCGCCTGCACGATCGCGTCGGCCATGGCCTTGGTGCCGGCCTGGAACGCGTCGAACTCGAACACGCCCGCGGGGCCGTTCCAGACGACGGTCTTGGCGGCGAGGATCGCGCGCACGAACTTGTCGGAGGACTTCGGGCCGACGTCCAGGCCCATCCAGCCGTCCGGGATGCCGGATTCGTCGTCGGCGGCGCGGACCTGCGCGTCGGGCGCGAACTTGTCGGCGATCACGTAGTCCACGGGGAGCAGGATCTGCTTGCCCTGGGCCTCGGCCTTCTTCATCAGGTCGGGCACGAGCTTGGCGCCTTCCTCGTCGAAGAGCGAGGAGCCGATCGACATGCCGGTCAGCACCTTCTTGAAGGTGAAGGCCATGCCGCCGCCGATGATGATCTTGTCGGCCTTGTCGAGGAGGTTGTTGATGAGCTGGATCTTGTCGGCGACCTTGGCCCCGCCGAGGATGGCGAGGAACGGACGCGGAGGATCGTTGAGCACCCGGTCGAACGCCTTGAGCTCCTTGTTCATGAGGAAGCCGGCGGCGCGCTGCGGAAGTTCGACGCCGGTCATGGAGGAGTGGTCGCGGTGGGCGGTGCCGAAGGCGTCGTTCACGTAGACGTCGGCGAGCTTGGTGAGGCTGGCGCGGAAGGCCTTCACGGCCTCCTTGTCGGCCTTTTCCTTGGTTTCGGTGCCGTCGGCGTTCTTGATCTTGCGCTTGCCTTCCTCTTCGATGTGGAAGCGGAGGTTTTCGAGGAGGACGATTTCGCCGGGCTTGATCGCGGCGCAGGCGGCTTCGACTTCGGGGCCGACGCAGTCGTCGAGGAACTTCACCGGCTTCTTGACGAGCTCTTCCAGCTTTTTGGCGACCGGAGCGAGCGTGTACTTCATGTTCCGTTCGCCGTTCGGACGACCCAGGTGGGAGGCGAGCACGACGGCCGCGCCCTTGTCGAGGGCGTACTGGATGGTCGGGAGAGCGGCTTCGATGCGCTTGGTGTTGGTGATTTCGCCGGTCACCTTGTCCTGGGGGACGTTGAAGTCGACGCGGATGAACACGCGCTTGCCGGCGAGTTCGAGATCTTCGATAGAAAGCTTGGCCATTGTCCATGCCCTCGAGTTTGTGGTGTGGGCGCCGTCTCCGGCGGTTCGGGGCCAAAATAGAAAACGGCGGACCCCGCCGCGGCCCCTCCGGGCAAAAAGAAGGCCCTCTTCCGGGGAAGAGGGCCTCTTTGGAGGGACCGTCCGAAACTAGCCGGCGATGACGCGGGCCATTTCGAGGACCTTGTTGGAATAGCCCCATTCGTTGTCGTACCAGGCGCACAGCTTGACGAAGGTGGGGTCGAGCTGGATGCCGGCCTTGACGTCGAAGATGGAGGTGCGGGCGTCGTTGCGGAAGTCCGTGGAGACGACGGCTTCGTCGGTGTAGCCGACGATGCCCTTCAGTTCGCCTTCGGAGGCCTTCTTCATGGCGGCGCAGATTTCTTCGTAGGTGGCGGGCTTGTTCAGTTCGCAGGTCAGGTCGACGAACGAGACGTCGGAGGTGGGGACGCGGACGGACATGCCGGTGAGCTTGCCGTTCAGTTCGGGGATGACCTTGCCGACGGCCTTGGCGGCGCCGGTGGAGGAGGGGATCATGTTTTCGAGGATCCCGCGGCCGCCGCGCCAGTCCTTCTTGGAGGGGCCGTCGACGGTCTTCTGGGTGGCGGTGGCGGCGTGGATGGTGGTCATCAGGCCGCGCTTGATGCCGAAGGTGTCGTTGATCACCTTGGACAGGGGCGCCAGGCAGTTGGTGGTGCAGGAGGCGTTGGAGATGATCTTCTGGCCGGCGTAGGTCTTGTGGTTCACGCCGTAG
>JAGCEZ010000032.1 GCA_017650365.1 Fibrobacterales bacterium
GAGGACTCTTCGCTGGAGGAGGATTCCTCGGAGGAGCTGGATTCTTCGGAGCTGGAGGACTCTTCGCTGGAGGAAGACTCTTCGGACGAGCTGGACTCTTCGGAGCTGGAGGACTCTTCGCTGGAGGAAGACTCTTCGGACGAGCTGGACTCTTCGGAGCTGGAGGACTCTTCGCTGGAGGAGGATTCCTCGGACGAGCTGGACTCTTCGGAGCTGGAGGACTCTTCGCTGGAGGAGGATTCCTCGGAGGAGCTGGACTCTTCGGAGCTGGAGGACTCTTCGCTGGAGGAAGACTCTTCGGACGAGCTGGACTCTTCCGAGCTCGACGATTCTTCGCTGGAGGAGGATTCTTCGGACGAGCTGGACTCTTCGGAGCTGGAGGACTCTTCGCTGGAGGAGATCTGGAGCGGGTTGACCGTGATGGTCACGGTGGCGGTGTCGCAGAGTTCCGTGTCGCAGACCTCGAAGTCGAACGAGTCTTCGCCGCTCCAGTCCGCGTCGGGTTCGTAGGAGAACGAGCCGTCGGGGGAGACCGCGGCCGTGCCGTAGGCCGGATCGGAGACCTTGGCGGCGGTCAGCGCGTCGCCTTCGGCGTCCGTCGCGCCTTCCAGAAGTCCGGGCGCATCGACGGCGAGGGGGACGTTCGCGTCGGTTTCGCGGTTCTGGGCGACGGCGGACGGCTTGTCGTTGACCGGCACGACGGTGACGGTCGCCGTGGCGGTGTCGCAGAGCCCGCTCGGGTCGCAGGCGGAGTAGCGGAAGGAGTCGGTGCCGCTCCAGTCCGCGCCGGGTTCGTAGGAGAACGAGCCGTCGGCGTTGACCGCGACCGAGCCGTGGGCCGGGTCGGAGACCTTGCCGGCGGACAGCGCGTCGCCGTCGACGTCCGCGTCGTTGCTCAGGAGCCCGGGAAGCGCGATGGCGAGCGTTCCGTCCTCGCCGATGCTGTAGTCGTCGTCCTGGGCCTCGGGGGCGTCGTCGACGGGGGAGACCGTCAGGACCACGGCGGCGGTGTCGCAGAGCCCGAGCGCGTTGCAGGCGGCGTAGCGGAAGGAGTCCTCGCCGTTCCAGTCCGCTTCGGGACGGTAGGTGAAGGAACCGTCGGCCTTCAGGTTCAGCGCGCCGTGGGCGGTGGAGTCGACCAGGGAGGCGGTCAGCGCCAGGTCGGCGGGGTCGCTGTCGTTGCCGAGCACGCCCGGGGCCACGAAGGCGCCCGCGTAGTCCTCGACGATGGCGGGAATCGCGTCGTCCGCGGCCACGGGATGCGGGTCGGGTTCCTCGCTGGAGGAGGACTCTTCGCTGGAACTCGACTCTTCGGACGAGCTGGACTCTTCGGAGCTCGAGGACTCTTCGCTGGAGCTCGATTCCTCGGAGGAGCTGGACTCTTCCGAACTCGACGATTCTTCGGAGGACGAGGATTCTTCCGAGGAGGAGGACTCTTCGCTGGAGGAGGATTCCTCGGACGAACTCGATTCCTCCGAGCTCGAAGACTCTTCGCCGGAGCTCGACTCTTCGGACGAGATCTCTTCCGCGGACGAGATCGGCTCTTCGGAGGAGCTGGAGAGCGCGGACGACCATCCTTCGGGGACGAGGAAGAGTTCGCCGATGGAGCCGGTCGTCTTGTAGAGCGGGACGCGCACCGTGACGTAGCCCGTCTTGGAGAGGACGAGGGTGTCAATGACGGTGCTGCCCCGGGCGGCGCGCCGGACCGCGCCCGCGCGGAACGCGGAGAGGGAGAGGTCGCCGGTGCCGGCCAGCCGGAACGTTTCCACGAGACCGTTCGCTTCCACGCGGAGCAGGAAAAGCCCGGCGGGCAGCGGGTTGTCGAGAAGCTCGTCGAGCGGGAAGAGGTATTCGCCGGCGTCGTGCGTTTCGGAGTGGAGGCGGGTCGCCTTGCCCCGGACGTCGAAGAGGGTCAGTTCCACCGGACCGCGCCGGTCGAGCGCGAGGCGCAGTTCGCGCGTCGCGGAGGAGAACGAAATGCCGGAGAGGCTTCCGGCGGATTCTTCGAGCGCGGTGAACTGCGCGCCGACCAGGCGGAAGCGCCCGTCCGCGTCGCTCGTGGTCTCGAACTCCGCTTCGGCGACGGAGACTTCGACTCCGGCGACGGGCAGGGAGTCGGGGATTCCGAGCACGGTGCCCGAAAGGTCGTAGTTCCGCACCGCGGATGCCGCGAAGAGCGCCGCCGGCACGAGGAGGAGTGCAGCGCAGAGGAATGCAACCGGATTTTTTACAGTCATAAGCCGAAATGTAACTTAATAATGCGGCCTCGCGGAGGTATGCAAGCGAAAAGGCTCCTCGACGAGGGGCCTTTTCGGTTCGAACGTTCGAAAATCCGGGCCTAGTTGCAGATCGCGCCCTTGATCCAGACCGTGCCGCCGTAGTTGATCGCTTCGGGCGGCTCGACGCTGTTGCAGTACGCTCCATAGGGATGGATCGCGCAGGTGTAGGAGTAGCCGTCGGTGCCGCGGAAAGGCTGTCCGGCGCAGTCGTAGCCCGTCGTCGCGGCGTTGTAGGTGCACTTGTTCCCGGACCAAGGACTGCAGTTGACGCCGCCGCCGCTGCCGCCCTGCGAGGAGGAGCTGAGCGAGGAGCTGGAGGAGCTCGACGAAGAGCTACTCGAGGAGGAGCTGGAGCTGCTCGACGACGAGGAGGAGCTTGACGAGCTATACGACGAGAATCCGGGCTGCGAGTTGCCGCCCTGGGAGGAGAAACCGGGCTGGGAATTGCCGCCCTCGGACGAGAAACCGGGCTGGGAATTGCCGCCCTCGGAGGAGAATCCGGGCTGGGAATTGCCGCCCTCGGACGAGAAGCCGGGATCGCCGCCTTCGGACGAGAAGCCGGGATCGCCGCCTTCGGAGGAGGGGAGGAACGCGGAGGAGACGACGGGCGTGTTGCCGTGTCCGGTGTTGATCACGCCGTCGGATTCCAGCGCTTCGAGTTCGTCGAGATAGCAGCCGCCCCAGTTGCTGGTGATGTCGAGCGCGAGGCACTCCTTGTCGGAAAGCTCGACCGCGGAGGCTTCGGTGGCGGAGGGTTCCCAGACGTCGCCCTGGCCGCAGGCGATCAGCAGGCCGACCGACGCGCAGACGAGCGCGCCGACGGCGAAATCGCGCTTGGAGAAACCGTTCATGGACTTCATACGCACCCCGTTGACTTTTGTCTCTACGAGTGTTTCCTTATCCTAATGTAATAAAAGCCCGCCGAAAGCCGCCCACAAAAAACGAAAAGAGGCCAGAATGCGGCCTCTTTTGAGGGCGGAAAAAGCGAAAAACGATGATTTTCGCCAGGTCGGGCGGCCTAAACCGCCCGAAGACTCAGCACGGGCCGTCGTCCTGCCAACCGCCGTCGGCAGCAGGAGGCGGGGTGTTTTGCCACCACTTCGCGGTCCAGTTGTGGCCGTTGTAGGAGCACCTGTCGCCTCCCGTCCAATTGCCTTGCATTCCGGTGGCGCAGTCGGGGAGCGTGCATCCGCCGCCCGGGTTGCCGCCCTGCGACGAGGAGGAGATCGACGACGAGCTGCTCGACGAGGAGGAGCTGGAGGAGCTGCTGGACGACGAACTGCTCGACGAGCTGTACGACGACCAGGAGGGCTGGGAGTTGCCGCCTTCGGAGGAGAATCCGGGCTGGGAGTTGCCGCCCTCGGACGAGAAACCGGGCTGGGAGTTGCCGCCCTCGGACGAGAAGCCGGGCTGCGAGTTGCCGCCCTCGGAGGAGAAGCCGGGTTCGCCGCCTTCGGAGGAGAGCGGCGCTTCGGACGAGAAGGGGTTGACGCCGTGGCCGGTGTTGACCCAGGTGTCGGATTCGACCAGCGCGAGGTCGTCTTCGAGGCTGCAGTCCTCGCCGAAACCGTGCGCGGCGCAGTCCTTGGACGAGAGGATGTTCAGGTCGGAGTTCGGTTCCCAGATGTCGCCCTGACCGCAGGCGGCCATCGCCAGCAGACACGAACCGGAAAGAATCCACTTCGAACACTTGTTCTTCATCATGGCAACAAGTTAGCAAAGAATTTCGGCGCGAAGCCTCAAGAGTCCAAAAATCGCGGTTCGCCCGACTGGCGCCCGAATTCGGCCTCCAGCCGTTCGACCACGGAGACGTCGGCGGTGAGCCATGTCACGGAGCGCAGTTCCGAGGGGGCCAGCCATTTGGCGGCGTCGTGCTCCAGAAGGACCGGTTCGCCCGAGGCCAATTCGCACAGAAAACAGCGCATCGAAAGGTGGAAGGCGGGGTAGTCGTGCTCCACGGCGCAGAAAAGCGGGCCGACCGAAACCTCGACGGCCAGCTCCTCGCGCAGCTCGCGCGCCAGGGCCGCCTCCGGCGTCTCGCCCGGCTCGATCTTTCCGCCCGGGAACTCCCAGCCGCCCTTGAACTCGCCCTTCCCGCGCCGCGTGGCGAAGATCCGGCCCTCCTTCAGGAGAATCCCGGCGACCACGTCGACGCGCTTCGGTTCAGGCATGGGGGCAATGGTAGAAATCGGCGGTCAGCGGCCGGCGGCGCGGCTCGCGAGGAACTCGCGCAGGGCGCGCATCTCCTCCTCGCCGGCCGGAAGGCCGAAATGCTCCAGGACCCGCGCCAGGCTGTCCGCCTCGTCGCGCTCCTTGCTCTCCTCCCACGGAAAGCAGAGCCAGCAATCCGCGGGGCAGTCCACGCCCTTCGTCCACAGGGCGACGAACACCGCGTCCGGACAACGGTCGCGGTAGAAATTCCGCGTCGTGCCCGAATCGACGATGTCGTCCACGATCACGTCCGCCTCCTCCGCGGTCTCCACCGGCTCGAAACCGTGGATCGCCGCCGCCGTCATCGCGATCGGAATCCCGCCCCGCGGCACGCCGAAAACCCGGACGGGGGAACGGCCGCCCGCGGCCAGCCCGCGGAGAACGTCGTCGCCCGCGATCCGGTCGACCACCTCCCGGACGGACAAAAAGATCTTCCTCAGTTCGCTCATGCCGATAATCTAGTGAATGGCGGGCAGGAGCCAGTCGCCGGGGCGCGGCAAAAGCGTTTAATGGCAGTGAACACTTTGCAATCGCTCAGATTTCTTCCAGGCCGAGCGACTTCAGGTAGGCGTAAGTGCCGTCATAGAACCCGGGGAGCCGCGTCGGGTCTTCGGGGAAGCCGTCGGCCGTTTTGCGCGAATTGCCTTCGGGCACGCAGATGACCATGCCCTGTCGCGCACGCGTGAGCAACACGCGGTAGGCGTTCAGCATGTACTTCCGGTTCTCGGCGTTGCGTTCGGGAGTCCACCGGTCTTTGCCGTTGAACTTGTGCCAAGTCCATTCGCCGCCTTCGCACCTCATATCGGCGTCCCACAGCACGCAGGCGTAGTCTAGTTCCAGCCCTTGCACCTGGATTTCGGTCGCGGCGTCCTCTAGGTAGTTCGACGAACGGATGTCGGTCTTGTCTTCGAGGAACCAATGGACGGCGTTGTCATCGCCTTGTGCAAGAACATCGACGGCCAAAGGCTTGAATCGGGCGGCCACTTTGGTCACGAGCACGCCGGTCCGTTCGTTTCCTCGGGCTTTTTCGCGCAGCCACCGGCGCGCTTTTCCCATGTCGCGCGTCAGGATGACAGGATAGTCTTTCGCGATTTTCCGGAGCAGTTCGGTGGCGTCCGGCGCGAACGACAGCAGGGAACCGACGAAAGCCGAAAGCGTTTCGGCGCGGAAAGAGCGGAGACTGACGGCAAGATGCAGGTCCTCTTCGAACCGGACCTTTGGATTCCCCGCCAGCTTTTCGCGAACCAGTCCTTCCGCGTATTCGGGCTCGACGAGGTGGCCCGAAATGTGGACGTTCCAGTGCCTGAACTTTCCGTTCAACGCGTCGATCCATTCGCCGATGCCGGCTTCGCCCGTGTTGATTTCCTGCCCGCCGCCGACGAGGCAGACGATCGTCGCCCAGTCTTCGCGCTGGTCGAGCGACCAAATCAGGAACTCGGCCTCCGACATGGGAAAGTCCGCGACCTTGAGCTTGTTCCCGTATGTGCCGCCGCGCTTGAGGTAGTCCGCGATGCGCTTTCTGGTCCAGCTGCGCTGCGCTTCGTCGAAAATCGCGACATGCTCCACTTCGCCGTAGCCTGTCCCGTCGCGGCGCACCGCCTTCGCCGGGTCGATCTCCACGGTTCCGTTTTCGATCGGGTTCCTGATTTTCGCCAGCATGGAGTCGCGGTAGTTGTGGATGACCTGGATGAATTCTCCCACTTCGCGCTGGGAATCGGAGATCCGTTTCTTTTCGCCGCGTTCCTTGCACTTGCGCCAGTTGTCGCGCGCCAGGGCCTCCTTCAGCACGGCCACCAGCGGTCCGTTCCCCGAGAGATAGACCGCGGCGCTCTCTTTGTTCCTTTGTCCGCCCGCGCCGTCGGCGTAGGTCAGCTTCATGGCGACTTCGAGGCCCACCAGCGTCTTGCCCGCCCCCGGAACGCCCGTGACGAAGCAGATGCTCTTCGTCCGGTTCCGCTCGCTTTCCGCGACGATTTCCATGACGCGCCGTATGGTGCGATCCGTCGAAACCCTGTCCGCCTCGTGCCGCGTGATCTCTTCGACGGAATGGTTTTCGTAGAGCGCCCGCGCGGCTTCGACGATGGTCGGAGTCGGGGAGTAGGGGGAGATGATCCAGCCGTCCGGCCAATTGTCCGCGCCGTCTTCCGCCGCCCGCTTCCCGGCGATCGATTCCAGCGCTCCGGCGAGCAGACGGCCGAATCCTTCCGCGCCCGAAACGAGCGGGTTGCAGACGCCGTCGTCGTAGACCGACGGCCTGAACTCGGTCGAGGACGAGGCGTGTCCGGTGGGGACGAGAACCGGGACGATGACGCGGTTCCGGCTCCGCAGGTGGAAGTTCTTCAGGTCGAGCGCGTAGTCCATCACCTGTTCGACGTCCGCTTGCAGAACGTCCTTTTGGCCGACTTTGAATTCCAGACAGAAGACGGCTCCGCGGAGAAGCAAAACGACGTCAATGCGTTTGCCGAGGCGCGGTATGCCGTATTCGAACACGATTCGCGCGTCTTCGTTCCTCCACGCGAGGAGCGCTTTCTGCAATAGCGCAATCTCGCCGCGCCATGCGTCAGTGGTCGTCGTGAGCGAATCGCCGTGGTAGTTGTCGTGCAGCGTTCCCAGAACGGTTTTCGGGTCGGCGTCAAGAAAGCCGGCGAACGAATCGGCGTAAAGGCAACGCCCGGCCGTTTCCATCTCAGATTTCCTCGATCCCGTACAGGATTACCGGGCGCTTGTCGCCCATGTAGGGCAGCGCGCGGATCGTGTTGTAGTCGATGAACTCGCGGGCTTCTTCTTCGTCCATGTTGTCTTCGCGCATCAGCGAGCGGACCATCCGCTCGTAGTCGTAGACGACGCGGCCGTCGTCGCTCGTGCCGACGACGGCGTCGGCGAAGTCCGGGTTTTCCAGCACGACGGCGTCCTCGAAGCCGCGGTCGCAGAGCGCTTCTTTGAGCGATTCCACGGTCGGCGCGGGCATATCGGCCCGCTCGACCCTGCGCACGAATTCGCTTGCGGTGATGCCGAAGCGCTCGGCCAGCTTTTCCACGGTCTCCAGCGAGACGTTGCGCTTCCCGTTTTCGACGTCGCTCAGATAGCGTCGTCCCACGCCGGCGTCGAACGCCAGCTTTTCCTGCGAGAGCCCCAGCTCCGCGCGCATCGCGCGGATGGCCGTGCCGATCTTTTCCTGTAGCGACATCGCCCGTTCCAGTCGAAGAGTGTCGTTCGGGCGAAACCGCCCTTTCCGGAAACTACGCGTTGTGCGCTTTCCGTCCACGCCCAATAGTGCACATTCGGACGCCAAGACGCCGTTTTCCGCCCCTTTCCCACGCCGGGAGTCCTGTTCGCGCGCGGTGCCGGACTTGGCGCCGGAGGGCTGTTTCCCGGCGCCGTTTCGCGTTTGCGGACGGGAAAGGGGGTGTTCTGTTTGTCGATTGACTGTTTTGGAATGATGTTTTGTATTATTGCATCACCTAATGGATACGCGGCGCCCCGCCGCGATTCGCGTCCTGTTCCGCAACCCACGCAAAGGAAGATTCCGCCCGATGAACAAGGCCCAATACCACGAACTGCTCCTGGCGATGCGCGAAGACCCGTCCGCCATCGTCGAGTTCCGCAAGAAGTACCGGAACGTCTATCCCTTCAGCGACGCGGTCTTCAAGCTGCTGATGCAGAACAACGCGCCGCGCCTGGTCGTTTTCCTGAACACGATGCTGGGACTCGAGGGCGACGACCGGATCAAGGATTTCGCC
>JAGCEZ010000033.1 GCA_017650365.1 Fibrobacterales bacterium
CCAGTAGAGCTCGTGGCCCTCTTCGGGGTCGGCGCACTTCTCGAGCTTCGCGATCGGTTCGCGGAGCGGCTCGGGCAGCGCGATCGGGTTTTCGGGATCGGGGCTGAGCCGCGCGCGGAAGACGTTGCGCAGGCTGCGCCAATGGTGCTTGTATTCGTCGAGCTCGCGGCGCGAGGGGGCGTTGTTCGCCTTGGCGGCGGCGATCTGCGACAGAAGGTTCTCGAGCGTCGGCACCGCCTTCCCGGCGGTCCGGCGCGCGCGCCACTCGTGGACCTCGCGGGCGAGGGCTTCGCACCGCTGCCAGATCCACCGCCCGGGCGCCGCGCAGGCCAGGAAGACCTCGCCGGTCCCGGAGGGGGAGGGATCGACCAGCGGGAAGTCCGAGCCCTCCGCCTTCCCGATCTCCGCGAGCTGCCAGAGCCGGTCGAGGATCTCCTTCTTCCGCGCGAGGAACGTCCCCGGGCCGGAGAAGGGAGGCAGGTCGAACTCCTCGTCGTCGCCCGAGGGGAGTTCGACGCGGACGTGGAGCGAAAGGTGCGCGGGCCACTTCTTCGGAAGGGTCCAGCGCGACTCGTCCGGGCCGCAGAGCTCCATCAGCGCCTCGCCGAGCGCGCCCGCGGCGGAGACGCAGTCCGGCGCGCGGAGGTTCTCCTCCCACTTCGCGGCGAGCGTCTCGGCCTTCCCCGCGAACTTCTCGGAGAGCGCGGCGGGCAGGTTCCGCACGGCCTCCTCGCGCACGCGGTCCATCCAGCCGGGCACGGCGAAGACCCATTCGGTCCACGAGGAGCGGACGAACGAGTCCGCGGAGAGGGAGATCGTCGCGCCGTCCTTCGGGTCGCGGAAGTCGTATACATACGAAATCCGCGCGTTCTCCCCGCCGATCCTGGCGGTCTCGGGGTAGGGCTCGCGGTTGCGGACGCCGGCGCGGGCGCTTTCGCCGGTCCAGGTCTCCCGCGAGAAGCGCAGTCTGCGGTCGCCGCGCTTCTGGATGTACTCCTTCAGCTCGGGGACGCTGCGCACCTCGGGCGCGCGCGAGTGGTACCACCGCCCGATCTCGAACTCGTCGGGGAGCGCGGAGGAGCGGCTTCTCTCCTGCCAGTCCGAGAGCTCGCGCAGCACTTCGGCGTTGGCTTCGAGGAACTTCCACCGCCCGGGCAGGTTCCCGCAGGCGGCGCCCTCGTGCCAGAAGACGCGCGAGCACTCCTCGGGGTCGATCTCCGCGTAGTGGACGCGGCCCGAGACGTCGATCTGGAACCCCTTGAAGACCACGCGGCGCGCGGCCTCCACGAACCCCGTCTTCGGGTTGAAGCGCGGGACGCCGTAGTGCACCTTGCACAGGTGCGGCGCGACCGCCTCGATCCACTCGGGCTTGAAGACCGCGACGTGCGAGATCCAGGCGCGCGAGGTCTCGCGCAGCTCGGCCGCGAAGACCCATTCGCTTTTGCACCGCTTCAGGCGCGACGAGGGGTGGACGGCGACTTCGCGTCCGTTCGCCGTCCTGTAGAGCCCCGTCTCGGGGTCGCGGCGCGCGACGTAGTCGAGGAACCCGGAGAGGAGCGCCTGGTGCAGCGCGTCGGAGTTCAGGCGCTCCAGGTCGATCGGCCCGGCCTTGGGGGCGCGCGGCGCGGGCCCGGTTCCGCTCCCCGCGGCCGATGGATCCGCCTCGCCGCTTAGCCGCAGGAACATCTCCACGAGGTCGATCCATTCGCGCGTCCGCGGGAACGAGAGGTAGAGCGTCTTGCAGGCCTTGCGCAGCTTGGACTGCGACGAGCCCGCGGGCCATTCGGAAAGCAGGAGGTTCCAGAGTTTGAGAATCCCGACGAAGTCGGAGTTCGCGTCGTTCGCGGGCGCGCGGACCTGCAGCGCGCGGGCGCGTTCCTTCTCGTCGTCGGGCGTGATGCGCGGATCCTGGAGCGAAAGCGCGGCGCAGACGACGACCGCCTCGCGCAGGACCTTGCGCTTCGCGGCGGAGATCATGACGTGCGCGAGCGTGACGTCGATCGGGTAGCGCAGGATCGCGTGGCCGTGCGGCGTGATGCGGGCGTCGTCGTCGGAGCTTTCGAGCGCGCCGAGCTCGTAGAGCCGCCGGTAGGCGTCGCGGACCGTGGAGCGCGGCGGCGGGTCGAGAAGCGGGAACGTGGAGAGCTGCAGGCGGTTGCGCTGGAACTGCAGCGCCGTGTTGGCGAGGTTCGAGCGCAGGATCTCGGGCTCGGTCCACTCGTCGCGCGACTTGAAGTCCTTCTCGGAGTAGAGGCGGACGCAGATCCCCGGCTTGACGCGGCCCGCGCGGCCGGCGCGCTGCGCCGCGGAGGCCCGCGAGATCGGCTCGACCGGGAGCGCGTTGATGCGCGACGCGGGCTGGTAGCGGGCGATGCGCGCCAGGCCCGTGTCCACCACCGCCGCGATTCCGGGGATCGTGAGCGAGGTCTCCGCGACGTTGGTGGCCAGCACGATCTTGGGCTTCCGGTTCGGCGCGAAGACCGCGCGCTGCTGCTCGGGGCCCATGCGCCCGAAGAGGGGCAGGACCGCGAATTCCGCGAACTCCTCGCCGGAGAGCAGTTCCGCGAGTTCGCGGATGTCGCGTTCCGTCGGGAGGAAGCAGAGGAGGTTGTCGCGCCGGGAGGCCATCAGGTCGCGGATCGCGTTCCTCGCCCGGCGGAGCACGTCCTGGTCGGGCTCCTCCTCCGGGTCGCGGTACCGGATCTCGACCGGGAACCCGCGCCCCTCGACCTCGAGGACGGGCGCGTTCCCGAAGAAGGCGGAGAACCGCGCGGCGTCGAGGGTCGCGGAGGCGACGACCACGCGGAAGCCGGGCCGCTCGGCCGAGATCTTCTTCGCGATCCCGAGCAGGACGTCCATGTCGATGGTCCGCTCGTGCGCCTCGTCGAGCATCAGGCAGGAGTAGCGCCGCAGGCGCGGGTCGCGCCGGAACTCCTGGAGCAGCACCCCCTCGGTCATCAGGCGGAGCGGCGCCTCGTCCGGGCCCTCGGTCCGCAGGCGGATGCGGCACTGGACCAGGTCCGGGTCCCCGCACTCCTGGCGGATCCGGTCGGCCACGGTGAGCGCGGCGATGCGGCGGGGCTGCGTGACGGCGATCTTCCCGACTTCGGCCAGGCCCGCCTCCAGGCAGAACTTCGGGATCTGGGTGGTCTTCCCCGAGCCGGTCTCCCCCCGGACCACGACGACCGGATTCCTCTCCAGCAGCGCCAGGAAGTCGTCCCGGCGGCGGACGACGGGCAGGTCGGGGTATTCGAAGCGCCTTTCCACGGGGCAAAAATAGCCGAAATCCCGCGGGTTTGTTAAATTTCCCCACGTCCCGGATGTGCCGGGCCCGTTTTACACGCGAGGATGAGATGACCAAGAAGATTTTCGCTTTCGCCGCGGTTTCCGCGCTTCTGCTCGCCGGCTGCAGCAAGGCCTCCGGCGACAACTCCCGCTCCGTCACGAGCGACGACGACAAGGGCGCCTACGCGCTCGGCCTCGAAATCGGCGCCGCGCTCAAGAGCCTGAACACCGACCGCGTCGACCTCGACCTGTTCCTGCAGGGCCTGAAGGACACGCTGGTCCGCGGCAACTCCAAGCTGACCGCCGAAGAAGCGGTCGCCGCCAAGCGCACGCTGTTCGAAGCCATCCAGAAGGACGCCTCCGAAAAGACCCTCAAGGAAGGCACCGCCTACCTCGAAGCCAACAAGAAGAAGCCCGGCGTGAAGGAGACCTCCACCGGCCTGCAGTACAAGATCCTGGCCGAAGGTTCCGGCGTCATGCCCAAGGACAGCGACAAGGTCGTGGTCCACTACACGGGCCGCCTGATCGACGGCACCGAGTTCGACAGCTCGGTCAAGCGCAACCGCCCCTTCGTCTTCGAACTCCGCCCCGGCGTCGTGATCGACGGCTGGGTCGAAGCGGTCAAGCTGATGAAGGAAGGCTCCAAGTTCGAAGTGGCCATCCCCTCCGAACTGGCCTACAAGGACCGCGCGATGCGCGTCATCCCCCCGAACTCCGTGCTGGTGTTCGAAATCGAGCTGCTGAAGGTCAATCCCACCGCCGACGAGGAAAAGGCCCTGATGAACCCCGTCGCGGCCCCCGTGGCCAAGGCCGAGGAGCCCAAGAAGGCCGAGGAAGCCGCGAAGTAGCCCTCCGCGGGGGAAAAGTCCGAAGAGGGAGCCCGCCGGGTTCCCTCTTTTCGCGTCTCCGGGCCGCGGACGCCCGGCCAAAGAGCTAGTTTGTCGGCCATGGGAGACAAGATCTACCGCTGGCTTCTCTTCGCGTCCGTGCCGCTGCTGCTGGGCACGCTGGTCTACAGCCTCTTCACCCGGCTCGGGATGGACAGCCAGACGCTCTTCACCGGCTTCTACATGGGCGGCTTCGTCTTCGTCGCCGTCATGCTGCTGCTGGTCGCCTACTACATTCCGCACCCGTTCGGGCAGGTCCAGGCGCTCCATCTCACGCTCTTCCTCCTCGGAACCTGCTTCCTGAACGCCACGGCGCTCCTCGGCGTGGGCGTCTACGAAGGCACGAGCCTCGCGCTTCTCTACCCGGTCTCGGGCACGCTGATGCTCTGGACGCACATCCGCATGACCGCGGCGCTCGTGACGGAC
This sequence comes from Fibrobacterales bacterium, assembly GCA_017650365.1. Classification (GTDB taxonomy): domain Bacteria; phylum Fibrobacterota; class Fibrobacteria; order Fibrobacterales; family CADBQJ01; genus CADBQJ01. The sequence continues at coordinate 4,599 of JAGCEZ010000033.1, forward strand.
CTGCAGAAGCAGATCCGCAACGTCATCCATCTCGCCTTCTTCGTTCCCAACGTCGTCCTGCTCGTCCCGCTGCTGCTGGCCGGGCCGGGGCGCGCGGACTGGTATTTCCTCGCGAGCCAGGTCAAGGACGTCCACGGCGCGCTCTGGGGCATCTTCTCCTTCGGCGTCCTGCTGCTGGGCGCGATACACGCCAAGTCGACCGGCGAGCGGATGCGCATGGTCGCGCTGCTGCCGATGAGCGCGATGATCGTCGCGACGCTGGTCGCCTGGGCCGTGGACGCGCAGCTGAGCGTGGCGGCGTTCCGCGTGGGCGGGGCGTGCGTCTCCTGGATGATCTTCGCGTTCGTCGTCTCGATCGCCGCGCGCGACGTCGAGATCTACCGCAGGAGCGAATACCTCGACCTGATCACCGCCAGCGCGCTCAACGCGATCGACGACGGCCTGGTCGTCCTGGACAACGACCTGAGGGTCACGCGCGTCAACGGGGCGATGGAGCGGATCGTCGGAATCCCCGCGTCCGAGATGGAGGGGCGGAGCACGATGGACGTGCTCTCCCGGATCACGGTGGACGTGGGGCTGCGGACGGCGATGGACGTCTTCCGGAAGCTGCTCAACGGCGAACGGTGCGAGATGCACATCCACGAGATCCGGAACGCGCGGACGGGCGCCGTCTCGCGCATCGCGATGGCGGGCACGCGCCTGGTGGACGCGAAGGGCGAGCTCCACGGCGTCGGGCTCGTCTTCCACAACCTGACCGGCATCCTGGAGATGCGCGAGCTCCTGCAGCAGGAGCAGCGGATGAACACCTTCGGCCGCCTGGTGAGCGGCGTGGCGCACGAGTTCAAGAACACGCTCGGGAGCATCGGCGGCCTCTCCGACCTGCTGAAGAAGAGCCTGTCGGAGGAGAAGACCGACATGGAGCTGGCGCGCACGCTGGCCGACGAGATCTCCGTCGCCCTGCGCGACACGGGGGACCTCGGGGGCAAGCTCCTCGACTTCGTCCGCAACCACAAGATCGTCTACGCGCGGCTCGACGCCGAGCTCCTGGTCGAGCAGGCGCTCCAGTTCGCGCGGCTGAACCGGCGGACGGACATCGAGGTCGTCCGCGACTTCCGCGCCGACCGCCGCTTCGTCTCCGGCGACCGCGTGACGCTGCAGAACGCCTTCCTCAACCTCTTCCTCAACGCCTGCGACGCGATGCCGGCGGGAGGCGTGCTCACCGTGGAGACGCACAACGTCCACGCGGACCGCGAGATGGAGTCCTGGATCGGCGGGCGGAAGCTCGCCGCGGGCGACTACGTGGAGGTCGTCGTGAAGGACACGGGCGCGGGCGTCTCGGAGGAGCTGCTGCGCAAGGTCTTCGAGCCGGCCTTCACCACCAAGGAGGCGAAGGGGAGCGGCTTCGGGCTGTCGATGGTCCGGACCACGATCGCGGAGCACCGCGGGGACATCCTGCTGGAGTCCGCGGCGGGGAAGGGCGCCACCTTCCGGGTGCTGCTGCCGGTCTGGAGCGAGGAGAACGACGCGGTTCCCGCCTCGCTGGCGTAGGTCTTTCGTGGAGAATATCCTCGCCCAGAGTCGAACTGGGATCTGAGCTTTAGGAGAGCCCTGCTCTATCCGCTTGAGCTACGGGGACGGATTCGGAACCAAATATAGGAAGAGGCGCGCAAATGCCGGAACGCGGGCCGTCCGCCCGGAGTCAGGCCCGCAGCGGGACGTAGATCTCGACGTCGAGCTCGTCGTCGAGGAGCGCGGCGTCCGGGCGCGCGGCGCGGATCCGCATCGGCGCGAGGTAGTCGAGCTTGCCGTCGATCTTCGACTCGGCCTCGTTCCAGATGAAGTTGTTCGTCCAGGCGAGCTCCGCGCGGGTGCCCCTGTGGCGGAACTTCGCGTAGCGCCCGCCGGGCAGCTCGACGTCGCGGTATTCGGGGTGCGGGGTGCCGCCGCGCAGCTCCTCCGCGCGCACGAGGAAGCCGTTGACGTTGCTCCTGCGCAGCACGGAGCCGGGGTCGGCCACGCTGACAAGCTCGATCGAGCGCTCGTCGTCGCACGACTCCATCTGCTCGCGCGTCGCGACGAAGCGGTCGCGGTTCAGCTGGTCGCCGTAGGAGCTTTCGCGCATGGCGCCGCGCAGGACGGTCCGCTCCAGCTCGACCACTTCGGGTTCGAGGTCCAGCTTGGTCTGCCGGAAGAGCAGCTGCTCCGGGCGGAACGGCTGCAGGCCGTTGAACCAGAAGTCCGTCCCCTCGCGGCGGTAGCGCCCGGGCGAGACGCCGTACTGGCGGCGGAACGCGCGCGAGAAGGTGGGGAGCGATTCGTAGCCGTAGTCCCAGGCGACGACGGCGAGGTCGCGCCCGGTGCCGAGCAGGTCTTCGGCGGCGAGCGTCAGGCGCCGGCGGTGCACGTAGGCGGAGGGGGCGCATCCCGTGATCTCGCGGAACGTCTCCTGGAAGTGGTAGAGCGAAAGACCGGACGCCCGGGCCAGGGACTTGTTGTCCAGCGGCTCGAACATGTGGGCTTCGATGTAGTCCACGCTATGCTGCACTCTGTCGACTTTCTCTTCTGCGCTCAGCATGGGGGAAACCTCGGCGGGGGCGTCGTTTATGGAAAAGTATCTCGGAAACGGCCCGCGCGAGGTCGTTTCCGGGTGAATTTTTCTGAACGAAACGGCGAAAACGTCCGTTTTTCGCGGGCCGCGCCCCTAGAAGGAGCGCCGGCGTTCGGGCGAGGCGGCCGCGGGGGCGTCCGAGGAGCCGCCGAAGATCTCGGCGCGGCTGGGCTTGGCGTCGGTGTCGTGGTTCCCGTCGCAGACCTCGGTCGGCTTGCGGGAGCAGTTGAAGATCTCGTACTCCGTCTCGGCGCAGAGCTCGCCGGCCAGCTTGTGCGTCTTCTTGCAGAGCGTGGCGGAGCAGACGCCCGGAGGGGTCGGGAAGTCGAGGACGGGAAGGTCCTTGTGCGCCTCCTTCATCACGTCGAGCCAGATCGGGACGCCGACCGAGGTGCCCGTGTGGCCGGGGCCCATCGGGCGGTTGTGCTTGTCCACGCCCGCCCAGACGCCCATCGTGTAGTGGCGCGTGAAGCCGATGTACCAGGCGTCGGTGTAGTCGTTGGTGGTGCCGGTCTTGCCGCCGCTGGGGTGGCGGAAGCCGGAGGCGGCGATCGAGGCGCCGGTCCCGCGGACGTTGACGTCGCGCAGCATCGAGAGCATCAGGTAGGCGGAGACGGGGCTGATCACCTCGTGCTCGGTCTTGAACCCCTTCTCGATCACCTCGCCGTTGCGCCCCTCGATCCGCTCGATCAGGTAGGGGTCGATGCGCGAGCCGCCGTTGGGGAAGGCGGTGTAGGCGGAGGTCATCTCCTGGAGCGTGGCGCCCACGGAGCCGATGGCGAGCGAGGGAACCGCCTCGAGCCTGCTCTTCAGCCCGAACTTGTGCGCGTAGTTGACCAGGTTGTTGAGCCCGTAGCGCATCCCCACCTGGATTGCCGGGAGGTTCTTGGAGAGGTAGAGGGCGCGGCGCATGGTCATCGTCCCCTCGAAGTTCTTGGCGTAGTTGTCGGGGCGCCAGGACTTGGACTCGTCCTCCTCGTCGATGATGGTGATCGGCTGGTCGTTGACCGTGTCGGAGGGGCTGGCGCCGTTGTCCATGGCGAGCGCGTAGACGAACGGCTTGAACGAGGAGCCGGGCTGGCGGACCGACTGCACCGCGCGGTTGAACTTGCTCGTGTTGAAGTCGAGCCCGCCCGCCATCGCGCGGACGGCGCCGGTCTCGTTCTCGATGACGATCGCGGCGGCCTGGATGGTGCGGTAGAGCGTGGAGTCGGGGAAGCGGCGCAGCGAGTCCGGCTTGTGCAGCTCGGGCTTCACGTACTGCTCCTCGAAGAGCGCGTAGACCGAGTCGAAGTGCGCGACGACCGAGTCGAGCTCCATGCCGAAGCGCTTCGGAAGCCCGAGGGAGCGCGCGAAGCGCCACTTCAGGTTCTCCTGCAGCGCGGCGATCCTCTTGTTCAGCGTCCGCTCCACGAGGGACTGGAGCGCGGTGTCGATCGTGGTGTAGACGTTGAGGCCGTCGGCGTAGAGCGAGGATTCGCCGTACTTGCGCTCCATGTACTTGCGGACCTCCTCCACGAAGTAGCCGCCGACCTCGGTCTGCTTCCCCTTCATGGCGAGGTTGACCGGCTCCTCGAGCGCGGCCTTCAGCTCGGCCCTGGTGATCACGCCCTCGCCCCGCATCGCCTGGAGCACGACCGCGCTCCACTTCTTCGCCTCTTCGGGGTGGCGGTCGGGGCGGCGCAGTTCGGGCGCGGGGAGCATGGCGACGAGGATCGCCGCCTGCTGCGTGGTGATGGAGTCGAGCGGGACGCCGAAGTAGTACTGGCACGCCGCCTGGAAGCCGTAGTTCCCGCCGCCCAGGTAGACCTGGTTCAGGTAGAACTCCATGATCTCGCGCTTGGTGTAGGTCCGCTCGATGGCGACCGCGGTCATCGCCTCCTTGATCTTGCGGACGATGCTGCGCTCGGGCGTGAGGAAGAGGTTCTTGGCCAGCTGCTGCGAGAGCGTGGAGGCGCCGCGCAGGCGCCCGCCCTTGGAGAGCTTGCCGAGGAAGGTGCCGGGAAGCGCGTTCAGGTTGACGCCCCAGTGCCGCGGGAAGTTGCGGTCCTCGCTCGCCATCACCGCCTTCGGGACGATTTCGGGAATCGAGTCGATGGAGGTCCAGATGCGCTTTTCGACGAAGAACTCGCGGACGAGCTCGCCGTCCTTGTCGTAGAGCTTGGTCACCAGGCGGGGTTCGATGTTCTCCAGCTGCTCCAGCGAGGGGAGGGAGGAGGAGAAGTGGACCAGGACCGCCAGGACGGCGGCGGCGCCGAGGAGGACGGGGACGCCGAGGATCGCCGTGCGGGAAAGGCGCCCGGAGCCCGGACGGAAGGCGCGGCGGAGGGCGTCGGCGCATGCGCCGACGATGTCGTTCGCGAGAGCGGTGAGCTTGGCCATGGGCCGAAATCTAGAAAGCGGCGCCCGGATTATTTAGATTAGGGCGGTCAACCACGGTCCGCGGAGGAACGACCCATGCGCATTTCCCGAAAAGCCGCCCCGGTTTCCGGCGCTTCCGCCTTTTTCGCCGCGCTCGCCGCTTCCGCGCTCCTCGCCTCGTGCTCCGACGAAAGCTCCCCGCGCCCGCGCCTGGAGAGCCAGCTGACCGAGAACGTCGGCGTCTTCGACACGCTGGAGATCGCCTTCAACGTCGAGGTCGAGCCCCTTCTGGGCAGCAAGGTCGAAATCCGGCCCAAGGCCCGCTGGGCGATGGGCCCGAAGAACAAAAGCATCCTCGTCTGGGGCGCGGACTCCTGGCCCGAAGGCTCCTCCGACACCGTTTTCTCCGCCTTCCGCGCCGACACCTCCTACTCCGTGACGATCGAAGACCTGGTCTCGGCCGACGGCAAGGCCGCCTCGGGCGAACAGGTCCACGAATTCCGCGTCGCGCGCATGCCCGACTCCGACTACGCCGCCGGCGCCGACGAAAGCAACGGGAACTGGGCGAACGCGGAGCTCCTCTTCCGCGACGGCGCCTTCCCCGGCGGCGACGCGCTGGCGACTCCGCAGACCTACAGCGGCATGCTCGCGGGCAACTTCGTCTCCGACTGGGGTTCGGCCGCGCCCGACCTCGCCGACTGGTACGCCTTCGACTTCACCGGGGAGCAGGACCGCGTGGAGTTCCGCCTGGAGTCCGCCCGGGCGCAGGAGCTCGCGATGACCTTCTACGGCCCGCGTCCCGCCGGCCCCGACTCCGCGTCGAAGTTCACGGAGTGGCCGCAGGAGGCCTCCGTCTGGAACAAGAAGGCCAAGTGCCAGCAGCTCTCCGTGGAGATCGACTCGCGCCGCCACTACTCCGGGCTGGACGGCAAGGACACCAAGGACACGCCGGTGCGCTACTGGCTCCGCGTCACGCACAAAAACGTCGCCGTGGACGGCAATCCGGCGATTCCCTACGCGCTCGTCGTCGGCGAAGCGCTCTAGGCCGGGAAGGGGAGAGGGAGGATTCCATGTTCGTCGAAAAGCTGAAGGGCCCCGAGCCCGCGATCTCCTGCGAGTTCTTCCCGCCCAAGACCGACGCGGGCTGGGAGACGCTGGCCCGGACGATGCGCGACCTCCGGGACGAGAAGCTCGACTTCGTCTCGGTGACCTACGGCGCCGGCGGTTCGGTCCGCCATCTCACGGCCGACCTGGTCGAACGCATGGTCGGGGAGTACGGCCTGCCCGCGATGGCGCACCTCACCTGCGTGGAGAACGACGCCGACGCCCTCCGCGCGCAGCTCGACCGCTACGCGCGGATCCCGGTCGCCGCGGTCATGGCCCTGCGCGGCGACCCGCCCGCGGGCCAGGGCTCCTTCGTCCCGTGCCCCGGCGGCTTCGCCCATGCGAGCGAGCTGGTCTCGCTGGTCCGCTCCCTCCACCCCTCGCTCCGCATCGGCTGCGCCGCCTATCCCGCCGGGCACCCCGAATCGCCCGACCTCGCGGCGGACGTCCGGGTCCTCAAGCTCAAGCAGGACCTCGGCGCGGACTTCGCCGTGACCCAGCTCTTCTTCCGGAACGACGAGTACTTCCGCTTCGTGGAGCTCGCCCGCGCCGAGGGCGTGACGATCCCGATCGTCCCGGGCGTCATGCCGGTCAGCTCGGCCAGGCAGCTCCGCCGCTCGGTCGGGCTGGGCCGGATCGGAGTCCCCGACGAGCTCGCCGCCCTGATGGACCGCGAGGACGACGTCTCGGAGGAGGGCTACGCCTTCACGCTGGCGCAGTGCCGGGACCTCCTGGAACGCGGCGTCCCCGGGCTCCACTTCTACACGCTCAACCACTCGGACGCCACGCGGCGCCTGATCCGGGCGCTGCGGGAGTCGGGCGACCTGCCCGCCTGAACCGGCCTCCGAAAAGGTCCGCGCGGAACCTTGACAGAATCCCGCGAGTTTCTAGATTTGACCCCGTCGTCGGAACTTCGGTTCCTTCGGCCACCTCGCCGGGGTGGCGGAATTGGTAGACGCGCTAGATTCAGGTTCTAGTAGGGGCAACCCTGTGGAAGTTCAAGTCTTCTCCTCGGCACTTTCGGGAGCTTCGCGACGCGAGGCTCCTCTTTTTCTTGCGGAACGCCTTCCGCGCAGGAGCGAAGCGAAATGAGCGAACGCCGGATCCCCGCGCCCATCGCCGAAATCGCCGCCGAAATCGAATCGACGGTCTCCGGCTTCTCCGACTCCGACGCCCGCTGGTCCTGGCTGCTGCGGCTCGCCAAGGAGCACCCTGCCATGGACGCCTCGTTGCGCGACGACAGGTTTCTCGTCAAGGGGTGCGCCACGCGCCTCTATCTGGTTCCGAAGTTCGAGGAGGGGCGGCTCTGGTTCGAGACCGATACCGACGCGGGCGACTCGTCCCCGCTGATCGTCCGCGGGCTCGCCGCGCTGGCGCAGCGCCTCTTCTCCGGGCAGACGCCCGCCGACGTCCTCGCCTTCGACCCGGAGTTCTTCCGGCGGACGGGCATCCACGGGGCGCTTTCGGCCACGCGGGCCAACGGCTTCGCCAGCCTGCTCCGGCAGATCCGCCTCTACGCGGACGTCTTCGGGCGCATGGCGGCCGCGGGAAAGGCCGCGGAAGCCCCTTCCGGCGATTAGATTTTGGGCGTGGTTCCGCCTTTCCGGGGGATGTGGTGAAAAAGGCACTCTGCGCGCTTCTGCTCCTGGCTTCCGCTCCGCTCTGGGCGGGCCGGATCGGCGCGTCCGAAGGCGAAGTCGGCGCCGGCCTTTCGCGCAAGGGCCCCGCGCTCTGGGAACAGCGGATCGCGTCGCAGCGGATCCGGCTCCGCGCCGAGTTCGCGGACGGCAAGGCGACCGTGCTCGAGTGGTCGTGCAAGGAGCGCTTCAAGCCCGCCGCGCTCTGGAAGATCCTCGACGACGAGGGGCAGGGCGGCGACTGGTTCGAAGTGACCTCCGGCATCCCGCTCGGCGACGAGCTCGCGAAGGCGATCGACCCCTCCGCGCAGCAGAGCTGGCTGCTCTGGCGTTCCGGCGAAGAGGCGGTTCTGGCCGACATGCGCGAGAGCGACGGCCGCAGCGCGCTGCGCCTGCGGACCGCGCCCGTTTCGCTGCGCGAAGGCGAGCCGACCCTGCGCTACGAGGAGGACTCGTTCGCGGACTTCGTCGGCACGCTGACGAAGGGCTGCTTCTCCGCGGGCGGCGAACGCTGCCTGGTCGCGCACCGCGACGACCCGTCGCTCGAGGTGGAGATCGTCTCCGGGACGGTCCGGTTCAGCTACACCTCGAAGGAACGCGGCGCGTTCGAACTTCCCCCCAACGCCGCGAAGATGCGCCCGAAGGAGCGCAAGGAGCTGGCGCAGGCGCTGCGCGCGGTCCTGCTCTCCGACTTCGACCTCGCGGTCCGGGCCTTCTTCGCCACGGCCCCGCGCTTCTTCGACCGCCAGCCGTGGGAATGGCTGATCCTGGGCGAGAAGGGGCTCGTGGGCGAGGGCGAGATCGACGCCTGGATCCGCGCGGGGAAGATTCCCGAAACGGTCGTCCTCTTCCGCGGCAAGGCGCGCGCGCCCGAAGGCGAAAAGCGCCTGGAGCTGACCGTGGGCGCGAACGGCCTCTACCGCCTGGAAATCAAGTGAACGGAATCCCGGAACAGGGCCTCCGCGGCAAGATCGCGCATCTCCTGCGCGCGCCGCGCTTCTGGGCGCCCGTCGCCGTCGCGTCCGTCATCTTCGCCAGCAGCCAGGTCCCCGGCGAGGCGATTCCCGAACAGCCCTTCTACGGATTCGACAAGGTGGTCCACGGCTGCTTCTACACCGCGCTCTGCCTCTGCATCTGCGCCGCGCCCGGCGTCCGGCGCTGGAAGGAGCGCCCGTTCGCGATGGCGTTCCTGGCCGCGCTCTCCACGGCCCTCTTCGGCGCGCTGGACGAACTGCACCAGTCGTTCGTCCCGGACCGCTCGCCCTCGTTCGACGACTGGGCGGTCGACGCCTCGATGGGCCTCCTCTTCTCCTGCGTCGCGCTTCTGGCCGCGCTGAGGGCGCGCCGTTCCCCCCGCGGCTAGGCCCGCGCGCCGCGCCCTCGCCCCGGTTTCCCCTGAAACGAGAAAGAGGACCCGGCGAACCGGATCCTCTTTTTCGAGCGAGATAGGAGACTCGAACCCCCGACCCTCACCTTGGCAAGGTGATGCTCTACCAGCTGAGCTAATCTCGCATGTGGCCGATCGAAACTGGTGTATCCGAACGACGGAGACAAATCTACCTATTCCGCGGAATTTGTCAAGGTTCGGAGCGGAAAAACGCGAGAATTTTTTCCGAAGGGGCGTTCCGCCGCCCGTTTCCCCGCGTTTCCGGGCGTCTTCTACATCCCCAGTTTCATCAGCAGGTCGTCCTCGGACATCAGGGGGATGTCGAGCGCGGCCGCCTTGTCGAGCTTGCTCCCGCCGTTCGCGCCGGCCAGCACGAACGTGGTCTTCTTGCTGACCGAGCCGCTCACCTTGCCGCCGTTCTTCTCGATCAGCTCGGTCGCGTCCGCGCGCGAGAGCGTGGGCAGCGTCCCCGTGAGGACGAAGGTCATGCCGTCGAAGATCCCGCCCTGCGCGCCCGCGGTGTAGAGCGTGTTGACGCCGGCGTCCAGCAGCGCGTCGATCTCCTCCTCGTTGCGGCGCTGCGCGAACCAGTCGATCACCGACTGCGCGCAGGTCTCCCCGATGTCGGGAATCGCGGTCAGCTCCTCCGGGCCCGCCTTCCGCACCTTGTCGAGCGAGCCGAACGTCCGGGCCAGCGCCTTCGCGGCGCTCTTGCCGATGTGCCGGATGCCGATCGCGAGCAGCAGGTGCTCCAGCGACTGCGCCTTGCTCTTCTCGACGGAGGCGAGGATCCCCTCCGCGGACTTCCGCCCCTGGCGCTCGAGCGAGAGCAGGTTTTCCATCGTCAGCTTGTAGAGGTCCGACGGGCGCGAGACCAGGTTCGCCGCGCAGAGCTGTTCGATCAGCTGCGGGCCGACGTTCTCGATGTTCATCGCGTCGCGCGAGACGAAGTGCTCCAGCAGCCGCTGCGTCTGCGCGGGGCACTGCAGGTTCTCGCACCGCAGCGCCACCTCGCCTTCGGTCCGCGTCAGCTCCTCGCCGCAGACGGGGCATTCGCGCGGCTCCTCGACGGGCCTCTCGCCGCCCGTGCGCTCGCCGGCCAGCACCTCCACGACCTTCGGGATGATCTCCCCGCCCTTCTCCAGGACCACGAGGTCGCCGATCCGGATGCCGAGACGTTCGATTTCGTCGAAGTTGTGGAGCGTGGCGCGCCGCACCGTGGTTCCCGCCAGCAGGACGGGCTCGAGGTTCGCCACGGGCGTGACGGCGCCGGTGCGCCCCACCTGGAACGAGACGGAGAGCAGGCGAGACTTCGCCTGCTCCGCGGCGAACTTCCAGGCCTTGGCCCAGCGCGGGCTCTTGGCCGTGGTGCCGAGCGCGCGCTGCCAGTCCACGCGGTCGAGCTTGACCACCATGCCGTCGATGTCGTAGGGGAGCGCGCCGCGGTTGCCCGACTCCTCGTCGCAGCGCCGCATGATCTCCGCCGTGGAGCCGCATTTCCAGAAGTCGCCGACCTGGAACCCCCACTCCTTCAGCTGGACCATCCGCTCGGAGTGGAGGGGCCGGTCGCTGCCCTGGACGACGTAGTAGGCGAGGTAGCGCAGCCTCCTCCGCGCGGTCTGGCGCGAGTCCTTGAGCTTGAGGCTGCCCGCGGTCGCGTTGCGCGGGTTCTGCATCGGCTCCTTGCCGTTCCGCGCCAGCTCGTCGTTGAGCGCGGCGAAGACCTCGCGCGGCATGTAGACCTCGCCGCGGACCTCGACCACGCCGCCGGGCGCGTCGTCGCCCAGGCGCAGGGGGATGTCCGCGATGGTGCGCGCGTTCGCGGTCACGTCGTCGCCGCGCGCGCCGTCTCCGCGCGTGACCGCGCGGACCATGACCCGGTCCTCGTACCGGACGGAGAGCGAGACCCCGTCGATCTTGCGTTCCAGGCAGAAGAGCGGCTCCGTCCCGGGCTCGATCCCGTTCTCCGCGAGCCCTTCGCGCACGGAGCGCTCGAACTCCTCCATCTCCTCGGGCGTGTAGGCGTTCCCGATGCTCAGCATCGGGACGTCGTGCGCCACCTTCGCGAACGACGAGTCCAGGTCGCTGCCCACGCGCTGCGTGGGCGACCAGCTCTGCTTCCACTGCGGGTAGAAGCGCTCCAGCGTCTCGAGCTCGCGCAGCGCCTGGTCGAACTCGATGTCCGAAAGCCCGGTCGGCTCGCCGCGGTAGTACTTCCGGCTGGCCTCGTCGAGCCTGCGCGAAAGCTCGAGCATCTTCGTCCTGGTCTGGATTTCGTCGGGCGTCTCTTCCATCTTTCTACCTTTGCGGTCTGTGCGAACAACCGAAAATTAGCGGTTTTCCGATGACAAAAAGCGTTTCGCGCCTCCTCTCCCTCCTGCTGCTCTGCCTCGCGGCGAACGCCTCCGCGCTCGACACGCAGGCGCACCCGGTCGGGCTGGGCTTCTTCGTGGGCGGGGGCATCACGCACGGCGGCGCGGTCGGCCTGCACGGGCGCTACTGGCTGAACGAGCAGAACCTCCTCTCCGGGGCGCTCACCTGGACGTTCGGCCGGACCTGGGGCGGCGGAAGCGCCAGCCTGGACTACGTCCTCCAGCAGTGGCCCGACCTGATCGACATGGGCCCGGACGCCGGCAAGATGCCCCTCTACGTGGGCGTCGGGGCCTGGACCGGGTTCTGGACGCACCGCTGGCGCGGCGGCTCCGGCCGCTGGCGCCGCGACTGGGACCTTTCGATGGGCGGGCGCGTCCCCCTCGGCATGGCCTACCTCGCCAAGGAGGCCCCGTTCGACGCCTTCATCGAGCTCGCGCCCGGCATCCAGGTGCTCACGAGCTGCCTCTTCACGCTCGACGTGATGATCGGCGGGCACTACTACTTCTGATCGAAACGGCTTGAGAACATTGCGGTGTTTCTATTTTTGGAGGCGCCGGAAACTTACTTTTGACTTCCGCGAAAAAAGGCGGATTCAAATCACTAAAGCGAGTATACATTCCGTTCAGGCGCCCTTCCCGGGATGCGGACAGAGGTTCGAGTGAACAAAAACGAGAAATACCAGATTCGCCTCCTGGCGTTGGTTCTGGCGGGGCTGCTCGCGGCGTCGGTGGTCTTCCTGATCGGCACCTACCGCTCGGCGCTCGATCAGCAGCAGCGGTCCGTCCTCGACCAGATGCAGCTCGTGGGGGCCTTCGTCGCCGACAACGTGGATCTGGAGAGCTTCCGCACGGTCGCCGACGCCTGGTCCACGGGCAAGGGCGTCTCCTCGCCCGCGGCGCAGAAGGCCAGGAAGCGCCTCGTCGGGCAGATCTCCAAGGCCGGGCGCGCGGTGGAGGGGCGGTCCGTCCGCCTGATGACCCGCCGGACGCTGAGCACCTACGACGAACGGCAGTTCGTGGACCTCTGCATGAACCCCTCCGACTCCGCCTCCCGCGTCCAGGTCCCCAAGACGCTCTGGGACGGCTACGCCTCCACGAAGGCGACGCAGATCCGCGCGACCGACGCCGACCCGACGATCTCGGTCTTCGTGCCGGTGACCGACGCCAGCAACCGCGTCATCGGGCACGTCCGCATCGCCCAGGACTTCCGGGCGCAGATCCGCGCGGAGCGGATCGACCTCCTCCGCTCCGCGGCGCTCTACCTCGTCGGCCTGGTCGCCCTGCTCGTCTTCGTCTTCCGCCACTTCGTCTCGATCATCGCGCTCCACGTGACCGAGCGCAAGCAGACGCTCGAGCAGAAGATCCACATCGCCGAGCACGACGCCCTCACCGGGCTCTACAACCGCTCCTACGTCATGGACCAGATCGGGCAGGAGCTCAAGGCGAGCCGCAACGGGAACGGCGCCTTCGCGGTGATGATGCTCGACCTCGACAACTTCGAGCGCGTCAACGAGCTCCACGGCCCGCGCGTCGGCGACGACCTGCTCAAGCTGGTCGGGCGGCGCATCCACAACATCCTCTCCAAGGGCGACATCGTCGGGCGCGCCAGCGGCGACGAGTTCATCATCCTGCTGCGCGGCGTGCAGAACGCGCAGTTCGCCACCACGGTCGCCGAGCGCGTGCTGAAGGTGGTCGGCTCGCACTTCCTCGTGCAGGAGCAGGAACTGGAGGTGACGGTCAGCATCGGCATCTGCTTCTACCCCGAGGACGGGAGCGACGTCGGGACGCTGATGCGGAGCGCGGCGGCGGCCCTGAGCCAGGCCAAGCTCCTCGGCAAGAACGGATACCAGCTCTACAACGGGCAGGTCAGCCGCCGGGCGGTGGACCTCGTCCGCCTGGAGAAGCAGCTCGCGCAGGCCCGCAAGAACGACGAGCTGCGCCTCTACTACCAGCCCAAGTTCGACCTGAAGAAGAAGCTGACCGGCATGGAGGCGCTCATCCGCTGGGAGACCAAGGAGGGGCTCGTCCCGCCAGTGCGCTTCATCCCCGTGGCCGAGAACAGCGGCCTGATCGTCGAGATCGGGAAGTGGGTCATCGAGGAGGCCGCCCGCCAGCTCGCCGAATGGAACAAGATGGGCTGGACGAAGCTGCGCATGGCGATCAACGTCTCGCCGATCCAGTTCAACGACGACTCGCTCGTCCCCACGCTCAAGAAGGCGCTGGACGACAACGGCGTCAAGCCCTCGGACTTCGAGGTGGAGATCACCGAAAGCGCGATGATGCAGAACATGGAGCGCACGGTCCAGGACATCCGCCGCATCTCCGAGCTCGGGATCAAGATCGCCATCGACGACTTCGGCACGGGCTACTCGTCGCTCGCCAAGCTCGCGGAGATCCCGATCGACACGCTGAAGATCGACAAGTCCTTCGTCGACAACGTCATCACCAACGAGGCCTCGACCATCACCACCAACAGCATCATCGGCCTGGCCAAGTCGCTGAAGAAGTGCGTCGTCGCCGAAGGGGTGGAGAACGAGGACCAGCTCGAATACCTCGCCGCCAACGGCTGCGACATCATCCAGGGCTTCATCTTCGGCAAGCCGCTGCCCGCCGACGACTTCTACGACGCCTACATGAAGAAGCGCTAGGGCGTCAGAACCCCTTGGCGAGGAGCCTGTTCACCAGCTTGACGTAGGAGCCGGGGTCGGGCAGGTCGGCCCCTTCCGCGATGAGCGCCTGGTCGTAGAGGTAGTCGTACCAGTCGTTCTTCTCGTCGGCCTTGTCGTCGCCCAGGGCGAGCAGGTGCTTGCAGACGGGGTGCTCGGGGTTGAGCTCGAGGATCCGCTTGGAGAGGCCCTGTTCGCCGCCGAAGCTCTTCATCCGCTGCTCCATGCGCAGGCTCATCGAGCCGGCGTCCGAGACGAGGCGGCTGGGGGAGTCCTTGAGCAGCGAGGTGAGGCGCACTTCCGAGAGCGAATCCTTCAGCCGTTCCTTGAGGGCGGCGAGGACGCCGGCGAAGGGACCCTTCTCGGCCTCTTCGGTCTTCTTCTTGTCCGACGCGTCGGCCAGGTCGAGGTCGCCCTCCGCGATGTTGCGGAAGCGCTTGCCGTCGAATTCGCGCAGGAACTGCAGCATCCATTCGTCCACCGGGTCGGTCATCAGGAGGACTTCGTAGCCCTTGGCCTCGAGCGCCTCGAGGTGCGGGCTGTGCTTGACCGCCTCGGGCGATTCGCCGGTCAGGACGTAGATCTCCTTCTGGCTTTCGGGCATGCGCGAGACGTATTCCTTCAGCGAGGTCAGGCCGTTCTTCGCGTCGGCGAAGGTGGTGCCGAAGCGGAGCAGCGCCTTGAGCTCGTCGAGGAACTGCCAGTTCATGTAGAACCCTTCCTTCAGCACCGAGCCGAGCTCGCGCCACCAGGCGGCGTATTCGTCGGGCTTCTCCTCCGAGAACTTCTGCAGGCTTTCGAGGACCTTCTTCGTCAGGTGCTTGCGGATGGCGTCCACCTGCTTGTTGTCCTGCAGGATCTCGCGCGAGACGTTGAGCGGGAGGTCTTCGGAGTCGACCACGCCCTGCACGAAGCGCAGCCACGTGGGCAGCAGCTCCTTCGCCTCGTCCATCACGAAGACGCGCTTGACGTAGAGCTTGACGCCGCGGACGAAGTCGGTCTGGAAGATGCCGTAGGGGGCCTTGGAGGGGACGTAGGCGAGGACGGAGAACTCGTTCGTCCCTTCGACCTTGGTGTGGGTCCAGAGCAGCGGGTCGCCCGGAGCGCGGGAGATGTGGTGGTAGAACTCCTTGTACTGCTCCTCGGTGACGGAGGAGGGGCTCTGCCGCCAGAGGGCGGGCTTGGAGTTGAGCGTCTCCGTGACGGTTTCGCTCTTCTCCTTCCTGTCGTCCCCTTCGCCTTCGGTCGTCGTCTTCTCCCACGTGAGGCGCAGCGGCCACGAGACGAATTCGGAGTACTTGCGGACGACGTCGCGCACGGTCCAGTCCTCGAGGTAGTCCTCTTCCTCCTTGCGCAGGTGGAGGACGATCTCGGTGCCGCGCGATTCCTTTTCGGCGGGGGCGATCGTGAAGTCGCCCGTGCCCTCCGAGGTCCATTTCCACGCGGAGTCCGAGCCCAGGCGGCGCGAGGTGACCGTGACCTCGTCGGCCACCATGAAGGCGCTGTAGAAGCCGACGCCGAACTGCCCGATGAGCGACATGTCCTTGGCCTGGTCGCCGCTCAGCCCCTGCACGAAGGCCTTGGTGCCCGAGCGGGCGATGGTGCCGAGGTTCTGGATCAACTCGTCGCGGTCCATGCCGATGCCGTTGTCGGAGACGGTGACGGTGCCGGCCTTCTTGTCGAGCTTGACGTCGATGGCGAAATCCTTGTCGTCGCCGAGCGCCGAGGGGTCCGAGAGCGTGGTGAAGCGCGCCTTGTCGATGGCGTCCGCGG
>JAGCEZ010000034.1 GCA_017650365.1 Fibrobacterales bacterium
CCCGCGCGGCGGTTTCGGCGGCCCGCGCGGCGGCTTCGGCGGCGGACGCGGCGGCTACGACCGCGGCGACCGCGGCGGCAGCTCCCGCTGGTAGTCCCCGAAAGGATTCGAAAAGGTGGCCGGCTTCGTCGGCCATTCTTTTTTTTCGCCCGCGTTTCCCCGCGCAACTTCTCCGCGCCGTTTCCACGACGGATTCGCGTTCCGCGCGCCGATTATATTTCGGGAAATGGAAGAGGTCAAGAGCTACACCGTCTCCGTCTACAACGACGCGCTCAGGCGCAAGTTCGACGAAATGGGAATCCCGCCGGTCTGGGTGCGCGGGACTCTGACCGACGTCAAGCATTCCGGCAGGATGGTCTACGCCACGCTCGCCGAGATCCGGGAGAACGGCACGGAGACGGTCGCCTCGCTTCCGCTGGCCGTCTTCGCGGAGAAGTTCAAGTCGCTCGAGAACAAGGCCGCGGCCGCCCCGGTCCCGTTCCGCCTGGAGAAGGACGTGAAGGTCTGCCTCCTGGTCAAGGCGGAGTTCTGGGCGAAGTCCGCCCGGTTCAACGTCACGGCGCTCGACGTGGACGCCTCGTTCACCGCGGGCGAGATGCAGCGCGTCCGCCTGGAGATCCTGCGCCGGCTGGAGTCCGAGGGGCTGCTCCGCGCGCAGCGCGAGCTGGAGCTTCCGGCCGCGCCGCTGCGGATCGGGCTGGTCACCTCGTTCGGAAGCGCGGCGGAGCACGACTTCCGGACGCGGCTCGCGGACTCGGGGTTCGCGGTCGAGATCGTCGCGGCCGACGCCCGGATGCAGGGCGCGGAGACCGCGCGGACGGTGCTCGCCGCCTTCGACCGCCTCGCGTCCGAGGACGTGGACTGCCTCTGCCTGGTGCGCGGCGGCGGCTCGCGCGAGGACCTCGTCTGGTTCGACGACGAGAAGATCTGCCGCGCGATCTGCGCCTTCCCGGCCCCCGTGCTGACGGGGATCGGGCACGAGATCGACCACTCGCTCGCCGACGAGGTCGCCTGGAGGAACTGCATCACCCCGACCGCCTGCGCGGACCTGATCGCGAAGCGGCTGCGCGACGCGCGGGAGGGACTCGACGGACTCGGCGACGACCTGGAGCGCATCGTGCGCCGGCGCTGCGACGGGGAGGGCGCCCGGCTCCTCGCGCTCGGGAAGGAGATCTCCTTCGCAGCGGGCTCGCGCTTCGTGCGCGAACGCGGGCGCGTCGGCCAGATCGTCCTCGCGCTCCGGCACCGCGCGGACGCCGCGTTCGCGCGGGCCTCGGAGCGGCTCCGCGTGGACGCGCACGGCCTGGCGATGGGTTCGCGCAAGATCCTCGACGCGCAGGCCGCGCTGACCGAGGCGCGCGAAAGCCAGATCCGCCTCGCGGACCCGCGGCGCGTCCTCGAACGGGGGTTCGCGCTGCCGCTCGACGCCTCGGGCAGGGTCGTCCGGTTCAGGACGCTCTCCGCAGGGTCGGAGATCCGGCTGAAGTTCGCCGAAGGGAGCGCCGACGCGACCGTCGCCTCCGTCCGGCCCGACGAACAGGCGAAACAAGGAGAAGACGATGGCTGAGGAAAAGAAGAGCGTCCGCTACGCCGAGGCGATGGACCGCCTGCAGGCGATTCTCGAGGAGATCGACGATTCCGCCGTCGGCGTGGACGAGCTCTCCGACCGCGTGAAGGAGGCCGCGGAGCTGATCCGCGCCTGCAAGGCGATCCTCGGAGACGCGAAGAAGGGCGTGGAAGAGGCGCTCAAGGGGCTCGAGGAGACCGAAGAGGCCGATTGCTAGATTTGCTCCCCGAAGAAAGGAGCGAACCATGCTCGGCGCCGAAGAACAGTACAGGATCCTCATGCGCGGGGTGATCGACCAGGTCCCCGGAAACGCGCTGCTCGAAAAGCTGAAGAAGTCGGTCGAGACCGGCGTCCCCCTCCGCGTGAAGATGGGCGTCGACCCCACGGCCCCCGACGTGCACCTCGGCCACACGGTCGTGATGCGCAAGCTCCGCCAGTTCCAGGACCTCGGCCACACGGTCGTCCTCATCGTGGGCGACTACACCGCCACGGTCGGCGACCCCTCGGGCCGCAACACCACCCGTCCGCCGCTCTCGCACGAGCAGGTGCTGGCCAACGCCGAGACCTACAAGAAGCAGTTCTTCAAGATCGTCGACGAATCGCGCACCGAGGTGGTCTACAACGGGCAGTGGTTCTCGAAGATGAGCTTCCTCGAGATCCTCGGGCTGATGTCGCGCCTCACCGTGGCGCAGATGCTCGAGCGCCAGGACTTCGCCAACCGGTACAAAAACGGCGTCAGCATCGGCATCCACGAGTTCGTCTACCCGCTCATGCAGGGGTGGGACTCGGTCGAGATCCGCTCCGACGTGGAGCTGGGCGGCACCGACCAGAAGTTCAACGTGCTGCGCGGCCGCGAGCTGCAGGCCTGGAAGGGAATGGACGGCCAGGTCGGCCTCTTCCTCCCGATCCTCCTCGGCACCGACGGCGAGCGGAAGATGAGCAAGAGCATCGGCAACTACGTCGGCGTGAACGAGCCGCCGCAGACGATGTACCACAAGATCTACAACATCGCCGACGCCATCGTCCCCGACTGGTACCGCCTGCTGACCGACGAGCCGCTCGAGGAGGTCGACGCCATGGCCGAGGGGATCGCCTCCGGCCGGCTGAACCCCATGGAGCTCAAGCACCGGCTCGCGAAGATCATCGTCTCGCAGTACCACGGCGAGCGGGCCGCCGAAGAGGCGCGCGCGGCCGAGGCCGCCATCCAGAGCGGCAGCGCGATTCCCGACGACGCCCCCTGCTTCTCGCTTCCCGAAGGGGAGACGGGCGTCCTCGACCTGCTGCTGGCCGTCAAGGCCTTCGCCAGCAAGGGCGAGGCGCGGCGCATGATCGCCAACGGCGGCGTCCGGATCGGCGGCGAAAAGCTCTCCTCGCCCGACGGGACCGTCTCCGTCGGCCGCGAGCTCGTCGTCCAGGTCGGCAAGCGCAAGTTCTACAAGGTCAATTTCTGATCCCGCGCCTGACGGCGCCCGCGAACGCCGCCCGCCGGGCGGCGAAATGGCGTGACATACTCTGACACGTTTGGGACCTATCTTGGGGGATGAAACAAGTCTTCCGGAGGAGAGGCCCCCCATGCCGACGAAAATCGACGCGAACGAACTGCTGGAAATCCTGCGCACGACCCCGAGCGGGCAGAACATCATGCTCTCGGGCAGGCACGGGATCGGGAAGTCCCGGATCCTGCGCGACCATTTCGCGTCGGAGGGGTTCCGGGTCGTCGCGCTGTTCCTGGGCCAGATGAGCGACCC
>JAGCEZ010000035.1 GCA_017650365.1 Fibrobacterales bacterium
CGCGGCCGCGGGCGCCGGCGCGGCGGTCCGGGCGGCGTTCTCGGCGAGGAGGTTCCGGAGGTCCGAAAGCGCGGAGACGACCGCGTCCAGCCGCGGATCCGGCGCGGCCGGGGTTTCGGGAACGGCCAGGGACTTCCGGATTTCGGAGAGCGCGCCGGCGATTTCGTCCATCTTCGCCCCGAGGGCTTCGGAACCCGAGCCGCCGCGCGCGGCGTTCCCGAGCTCCGCGATTCCGGCGGAGAGTTCGCGCCCGAGCGATTCGAGCGACGCCTTCTGGAGCTCGGCCGCCGCGGCGCGCCCTTCGGCGGCGTCGCGGAGCGCCTTCTCCTGCGCTTCGCGGATCCCGGCCAGCGCGGAATCCCGTTCCGCGCGCATGGATTCGGTCGCCGCCGCGAACGAGGCGGAGACGGCGTCGAACTTCGCGGCGATCTCGCCGGCGAACGCGGCCAGGCGCTCCTCGGGGAGCGCGTTCCGGTCCGCGGACCCGCGCTTCGCGAACGAGGGGAGCAGGCGCAGGCGCGTGAACTCCTCGACGTCGGCCATGAAGCGCATCTGCGCCGTCTGCAGGGCCGTGCCCGCGATGTTCAGGAAGAAGGCCGCGACCAGGCCGCAGATGCTGGTCCCGAAGATCCCGCGCATGCCGGAGAGGACCGGCTGCAGGACCAGCTTGATGTCGATCGTCCCGCCCTGCTGCTCGACGGCGGGCCCCGCCGCGGAGACGACCAGCATCAGGCCGTAGAAGGTGCCGAGCAGGCCGAGGACCACGACCGCGCCCGAAAGCCCGCCCAGCCCGCGCGACGATTCGCGCGCCGACAGGATCTCGGAGAAGTCGGCCGTCGCGGCGCCATCCTCGCCCAGCCTGCGCGCGGCGGCGATGCGGCGCGACGCCTCGGAGCCGTCCTCGGGGTCGCGCCAGGGGTCGCCCTCCTCCGCCAGGCGGAGGCTGCGCTCCTCGCGCTCCAGGCGGAGCGTCTCGCCGCGCGCCTTCTTCATCCCGAACGCGTAGATCGCGCAGATCAGCGCCCAGATCAGCAGCCCGAACGGCGGGTACTCGAACAGCAGCGGGCTGGCCAGCAGGAACAGTCCGCCGAAGACGGCCAGGGGGAGGACAATCCGGGAGGTTTTTCGCATCTTCGTTCCCTCGTCAACAGGCGCCCGCGGCGCCGAAAAGGTCGATCTGGCTCTGCGCGTAGCCGCGCAGATAGAGTTCCCACTTCGACCGGTACCACTTGATGAATTCCAGCCCCGTGCCCTGCGCGAGGTCCACGCTGTCCTCCAGGAACCCGCGCCACCCGCTGTCCCAGAGCCGGAGCGGGTTCCAGAGCGGGCTCCCGACGCCGCGCCAGAGGGCCTCGGGGGAGCGCCACGTCTGCCGCGCGGTCTTGCGGATCCCCTCGTGGAAGTAGCCGAACGTCGTCTTCTTGACGCTGTCGCGCATCTTCAGGAAGAGCTCGTCCTCGGAGCGCCGGAGCGACAGCTCCAGCGACGGCAGCAGGCGCGCCCGCGCGCTGTTCACCGATTCGGCGTACCACTGCTTCGAGAAGGTCTCCTGCAGGTGCTGCAGCCGGGAGAGGACCATCACCAGGAGCTTCTCCGTGTCGCCGGCCAGCATGAGAGCCACGATCTTGAAGAGCTCCTCGTTCTGCTTGCGCGAGCCGACGTTGGCGAGCCGCCAGAGGTCGCCTTCCCGCTCGATCCACCTCCCGTTCTGGAGCAGGCGGAGCATCTCGTCCTTCGCGTAGCGCTGCGCCCACTTCAGGCGCACCTCGGCCATCGTCTCCCGGAGCCGCGCCTCCAGCGCGTCGAGCGACGTCTGGACCGCCTCCAGCGTCTTCGGCGCCTCGGAGATCTGGGGGGAGGGAGGGGCCGGCTCGTCCTTCATGCCGTCGATGTTCTCGCGCAGCAGGACCACGTAGGGAGGCTCCATCGCCCCGACCACGCGGTCGAGCACCTCCGACCGTTCTTCCGCGGAGGAGAGCATCTGGGCGGGATGGACCTTTCCCATTCGCCTCAGGACGGTTCTGTAGTTCTTCTCCAAGCGGCCTCCTGCGGGAACCTATATCAAATATAATAGCGCGGATATCGGCGGGGGCGGGCGCGTTCCGCGGCGGAAAGGGGGAGGGAGGTTCCGCCCGGGGCCGCGATTATCTATTTTTCGGCCAACACCTTTCCACAGGAGCTAGAAATGGCCATTACCAAGGTCTGGTTGGACGAAAGCGAAAACGAATGCGCGATGTGCGGCGCCTGCGAGGCGATCTGCCCCGACGTGTTCGAAGTGCCCGAGAAGATGGTCGTGAAGGAAGGCGCGGACCTCGACGCCAACGCCTCCGAAATCGAAGAAGCCGCCCAGGGCTGCCCCGCCGGCGTCATCGCCATCGAAAACGACAATTCGGGCAAGCGCGACAACAACTAGTCCGGTTCCCCGGAAACGGAAAGAGGCGGCCTCCGGGCCGCCTTCTTTCGTTTTTCCCGGGACGCGGGGCCCGCGGGCCTACCCGCGCTTGGAGAAGCCGAGCCGCCCGAGGACGTTCGCCAGCTTGTCGTCGTCCACCGGCTTGACCACGTAGCCGTCGCACCCCTCGTCGAACGAGTTGACCAGCGACTCGCGGTCGTCGTGGGAGGAGACCATCACCACCTTCGCGCGCTTCTCCGGCGCGAGCCCCGCCTTCTCCTCCATTTCGCGGATCTTCTTCAGGGTCTCGTGGCCGTCCATGCCCGGCATGACGATGTCCAGCAGGACGACGGCGTACTGCTCGCCCGCGGCGACGGCCCTGGAGCAGCACGCCACCGCCTCCTCGCCGTTCAGGGCGAACTCCCCTTCGGCGTATTCGTCCACGTAGTGCTTCAGAAGCTTGCGGCTCGCGTAGTTGTCTTCGACGATGAGGAACTTCATTCCGGCCCCCTTTTTGCCGACGTTCTCGCGCAATTTCTACCTAATTCCGCGGAAACGGGCAAGGTGCGCGGCCGGCGGGCCCCTCCGGCGCCTTTCTATTTTGGGGCCATGCCCATGTTCCCCGACGGCTTCGTCCAGGACCTCAAGAACCGCGCCGACATCGTCGACGTCGTGGGGAGGTTCGTCCAGCTGAAGAAGCAGGGCTCGGTCTACGTCGGCATCTGCCCCTTCCACCAGGACCACAAGCCCTCGATGCGCGTCACCCCGTCGATGGGGATCTACAAGTGCTTCGCCTGCGGCGCGGGCGGGGACGTCTTCAAGTTCGTCCAGGAGCACGAGCGCGTGGAGTTCCCCGAGGCGGTGCGGATGGTCGCCGAGTTCTCGGGAATCCCGGTCCCCGAGGCGCGCCCCTCCACGCCCGAGGAGAGCGCGCGGGAGAGGGAGCGCGACCGGCTTCTGGAGATGCACCGCCTGGCCTGCGACTTCTTCGAGAGGGAGCTGCGGAAGTCCGAAGTGGCCAAGGAGTACCTCAAGAAGCGCGGGCTGACGGGCCAGACCGCGAAGGACTTCTCCATCGGCTGGGCCCCCGAGGACGGCGACGCCCTCCCCCGCCGGCTCCGCGAGGCCGGATACACCGACGAGGAGATGCTGCGCGGCGGGCTCCTCAAGCGCAACCCGGAGCGGAACTCGGTCTACTGCACGTTCCGCGCGCGCGTGGTCTTCCCCTTCTTCTCCTCGAACAAAAGCGTCATCGGCTTCACCGGGCGCACGCTCGATCCGGAGAACCCCGCCAAATACCTCAACACGCCCGAAACCCCCATCTACCACAAGGGCAACGAGCTCTTCGCGCTCGGCGTCACCAAGGAGGAGATCCGGAAGGAGCAGCGCGCGGTCGTGGTCGAGGGGAACATCGACGTCGTCCAGCTCTGGCAGGGCGGCGTGCGCAACGTGGTGGCCGCCTCCGGAACCGCCTTCACCCCGCAGCAGGCCAGGCTGCTCAAGCGCTACGCGGGCAAGCGGGTCGTGCTGGTCTTCGACGGCGACGCCGCGGGCCAGAAGGCCGCGCGCAAGGCCATTCCCGTCCTCCTCGCCGAAGGGTTCGAGGTCCGCGTCCTCACGCTCCCCGAAGGCGAGGACCCGGACGACTTCGTGCGGAAGCGCGGCGGCGGGGCGTTCCTCGCCCAGGTCGAAAAGGCGCAGGACTTCGTCGACTACCTCGTCGGAGCCGCGCGCCTGACGCCCGACTCCTCTCCGGAGAAGCGCGCCGAGCTGGCGCACGCCGTCAAGGAGATCGTCGGCGCGATCCCCGACCCGATCCTGCGCGAAAGCTACGCCGACAAGGCGGGCGACGCGCTCCGCATCGACCCGCGCAACCTCGCGGAGGCCGCCGGACGCGAGCCCCCGCGCCCGATGCGCCCCGCCGCGGCCGGGTTCGCGCCGCCACCGGCGATCGAGCGCGACCTCGCCCGCGCGCTCCTCTCCCCCGCCGCGCTCGAACTCGACAGGACCGTCGCCGACTCCTTCGACCCGGCCCTCCTCTCCGACCCGCGCGTCGCGGAGATCGTCGACACGCTCTTCGAGCAGATCTCCCGGCTCGGCGCGGTCGACCTGAAGGAGATGGCGGAGCTGCTCTCCGACGAAAGCCGCGACGCGCTCACGTCCATCCTGTGCGAAGGCGACGCGGACCGTTCCGAAGCCGCGGTCACGGCCACCTACCTGCAGACGGTCCTCTTCCTCCAGCTCCGCCGGATCGACGCCCGGCTGAAGGCCATCGCCGGCGACCCGGCCAGGCTCGAGCTCTGGCTGGAGGGCAACGGCCAGAAGCGGGCGCTGGAGAACCTGCGCCGCGAAGCGGGCCGGCCCGACGCCGACCTCGTCGGGCTCCTGGCGCGGTACGGGGAGGAGCTCGAAGCCCCCGTCCGCGAGTTCATCGTCAAGTCGAAGAAGTAGGCGCGCGCCCCGGAACGGAAAAAGGCCCCGCGGGAGCGGAGCCTTCGTTCCATTGGATATGCGCCTATTCGGGCAGGGGCTGCCCTTCGGGCCAGCCGCCGCGGCGGTCGCCGGAGATCTCGGTCACGATCTTCTCGGGGCCGATCGCGCGGGAGCGGACCATCTCCTTGCCGAACGTGACGGAGGAGATGATGTTGCCTTCGCGGGTGACGAATTCCCAGACGATCTGCCCTTCCTTGCCTTCGAGGTCGTCGAACTCGCGGTCCGGCGGACCCCAGAGCAGGCGGACCATCTCCTGGGTCATCCCTTCGCTGATTTCGCCGGAGGCGAACTTCTGCTTGAGCTCCTGGTCGATGCCGTAGCTTTCCTGCTTGAGGAAATACTCGCGTTCGTATCCCTTCACGCCGCGTTCGGGGAGAAGGGGAGACTGGTTCTTGCCCGCGCACGCGGCCAGGACGGCGACGGCGGCGAGCAGGGCCAACTTCGAGTAGCGCTTCATTGCAAGCTCCCTTGGTGTTGCGCTCAGAAAATAGTGATTTTTCCTAGATTATGGGGAGATGACCGCTTTTTCCGCGAAAACTCTCCGAAACACGCTGCTGGCGCTCGCCGCCGCGGTCTGGACCGGGCATTCCGCGGAATCCGGGCGGGAGTACAACTTCGGGCGCCATCTCTCGCAGGAAATCGGCCTGGCCGCGCCGCTTTCGGGCGACGGTCCCGTCCGCAACGAATACCGCCTGCGCGCGCAGGTGTCGGAGCCCTTCTTCTCGCTCGACTCGGTCTCCAGATCGCATTGGCTGAAGGACTGGATCAAGATCTACGGCGACGTCGCCGTCTCCACCTTCTACATCAGCGGCGAAATGGGGATGGCGGTCCGCCCGTTCGGCCCGTTCGAGTTCGGCGGCTCCTACGAGGCGACCTTCTTCCCCTACTCCACCGCCAGCTTCTCCATCGACTCGCTCGGGAAGACCTGGCGCGAGAAAGAGCTCTCCCGCCGGCTCGACCACGTGAACGACCCCGGCTACATCCAGATCGCCGCGGGCTGGTTCGGGCTCCGCGAACGGTTCGGGCGCACGGTCGCGGAACTCCGGCTCGGGGCGATGGCCGTGGACGTCTCGGAGGACTCGCAGACCGGCGTCTACCACTTCGGGTACGAGCTGCCCCTCAAGCGCGGGAACAAGATCACGGAATGGATCTTCCACATGGAACACGCCCTCGGGCGCGGCTCCTGGGACCGTTCGCTGACGATCGGCAGCCTGACGCGAATCCTCGGGCTGAACTCCCACTGGGAGCCCTTCCCGAACCCCTTCCCCGACTCGAAGGGCATTGCGCACGTCAAGAGCGCGATCTGGCTCGGCGTCCCCCTTCCCGGGAACCTCCGCCTGGACGCGGGCCCGGTCTATTCCAACCACTCGCAGGGCGGCGGGCGGTCGTTCTTCGACGACCGCGTCGGGGCGATGGCGAAGCTCCGCTGGAACTGGTCGCTCAACGACTTCTCGCGCTCGGCGCCCTGAGCCGCGCCTCCCACCAGGCGCCGCCGTTCTCCGGCCCGGGCTTGAGCTCCCTCCGCACTCCGCAGCTCCCGTCGGGCAGCGAATAGGGCCCGGCGGGGATTCTCGCCCGCGCGACGGAGGTCTCCGCGAAGAGTTCGGACGCCCCGGAAGCGGGGCCCTCCGGCGCGCCGTCCGCGGCGAGCGGGAGCTTGACCGTCTCTTCGCAGTCGGTCAGCTTGACGACCGACCCGGCCCTGCGTTCCTTCGCGCCGTCGGCCGCGGGCGCGGCGACGGCCGAGACGACGCCCCCGCCCTCTTCGGACGACGAGTCCGGGGCGGAGCCGCGCGAAACGACCGAGCGCAGCCAGAGGTCGATCTTCTCCAGGTCCAGGACGCGGACGGGCGTTTCGCCGACGAGTTCGCGCAGATGGTGCGGGGCGAGGTTCCTCGGGACCGCGCGCGGCCTGGTCTTCAGAACGCGGATCTCGCCGCGCTTGGAGTAGTTCAGCGGTTCGCGCGGCGAGGAGACGCCCGAAATTCCGACGACGGACGCGTCGAACCCGTCCGAGCGCCCGGTCATCGTCACGAGAAGCGTTCCGGGCCTCCCCTCCGGGTCGCGGTAGGAGAGGTCGAGCTGGAACCTGTCGTTCTCCTGCGCCCGGAGCGGAGCCGCCCAGAGGGCGGCTCCGACGAGCAGGCCGAGGAGCGGACGGACCGCGCCGGATCGGACCGGGGGGATCACTCCACCGGTTCCGCGGCCGGTTCGGCCAGGTCGATGACGTCGGTCACGCCGAGGTGCCCGATCTGGTTCATCTTTTCGCGCAGCGCCGTCTCGATGCGCTTGAGCAGGTCGGGGTTCTCCTTCAGGAGCAGGCGCGTGGTCTCGCGGCCCTGGCCGATGCGCTCGTTGTTGTACGAGAACCAGGAGCCGCTCTTCTGGACCACGTCGAGTTCGACGGCGAGGTCGAGCACCGAGCCTTCGCGCGAGATCCCCTGTCCGTAGAGGATGTCGAATTCGCACTGGGTGAAGGGCGGGGCGACCTTGTTCTTCACCACCTTCACGCGGGTGCGGTTCCCGATCACCTGCTCGCCGTCCTTGAGCGCGGCGATGCGGCGGATGTCGAGGCGCTGCGACGCGTAGAACTTCAGCGCGTTGCCGCCGGTGGTGGTCTCGGGGTTGCCGAACATCACGCCGATCTTCATGCGCAGCTGGTTGATGAAAATCAGGCAGCAGTTCGTCCTGCTGATCAGGCCGGTCAGCTTGCGGAGGGCCTGCGACATCAGGCGGGCCTGCAGGCCGACGTGCGAGTCGCCCATTTCGCCGTCGATTTCGGCCTGGGGGACCAGCGCGGCCACCGAGTCCACGACGAGGACGTCGATCGCGCCGGAGCGGACGAGCGTTTCGGCGATGTCGAGCGCCTGTTCGCCCGATTCGGGCTGCGAGACGAGGAGCTGGTCGATGTCCACGCCGAGGTTGCGGGCGTAGAGCGCGTCGAACGCGTGCTCGGCGTCGATGAAGGCGGCCACGCCGCCGTTGCGCTGCCCTTCGGCGATCGCGTGGAGCGCGAGCGTGGTCTTGCCGGAGGATTCCGGTCCGTAGATCTCGATGATGCGGCCGCGGGGGAAACCGCCGACGCCCAGCGCCATGTCGAGCTGGATGCAGCCCGTGGAGATGACGTCGATCTGCTCGTTCGGCGCGGAGCCGAGGGTCATGATGGCCCCCTTGCCGTGCGCCTTCTCGATCTGCGCCATCGCGGCCTCGACGGCCTTCATCTTCTCGGGCTGGACGTTGGTGTCGTTCTTCTGGTCTTTCTTCGCCATTTTAGGCTCCTGTGGTGTTCCTTGCCGCCAAAAAGTCTCTTGTCACCGAAAGTCTAGCAAATACTGCTCAAATGTGCAAGTCTTTTTCGCTTTTTTCGGTGGAAAGTTCGATTTTCCCCTCCAGAGCCCTCTCGAGGAGCTCCAGAACGGCGATCTGCGCCGCGTTCCGGACGGCCTCCCGGCCGCCCGGAAAGAGACGGACCTCGGCGGCGCACCCTTCCGGGACCAGAGCCGCCATCCAGACCGTGCCCACGGGCTTTTCGGGCGTGCCGCCGCCGGGGCCGGCGACTCCCGAGACCGAGACCGCGCATTCCGCCCCGCAGAGCCGGGCCGCGCCGCGGGCCATCTGCCGGACCACGGGTTCGCTCACCGCCCCGTGCTTCTCCAGGACGGCGGGATCCACGCCGAGGACTCCCGTCTTCACCTCGTTCGCGTAGGAGACCACTCCCCCGACGTAATGCTCCGACGCGCCCGGCACGGCGGTGATCCGCGCGCCGATTCCGCCTCCCGTGCACGACTCCGCCGTCGCCAGGCGCAGCCCGCGCGAGGCCAGCAGGGAAAGAACCCTGGCCTCGACCGTTCCGGAAATCCGTTCGTCGCGCATGCGCGTCCTCCGTTCGACGTGAAAACTAGCGATTCCCGCGCGCCAAAGCCGTCATGGAAACAAAATCCTAGTTTTTCCGCGATGCTCTTTTCCTCCGCCGCATTCCGCGTCCGAGCGGCCGTCCTGTCCGCGCTGCTCCTCGGCGGCCTCGCGGCGGCCTTCGCCGACCCCGCGGTCCGCGGAAGCTCCGGCATCGAGGCGATCGACACGCTGACCGTCCACGAATGGGACGCGCCCGACCCCGGCGTCTCCCCCTTCCTCGCGCTCCCGCTGGCGGCCTTCACGCCCGGCGGCGGGCACTACGCCACGAAGCGCTACGTCCGCGGCGGATTCCTGACCGCGCTCCAGCTCTACCTCCTGAGCGAGGTCTTCGTCAACAGCGACGCCCGCGCCGACACGCACCGCGACCGGGCCCGCGTCTCCCTCCGCGCGATCGAGGACCTGACCGACAGCATCTCGCGGGGTTCGCGCACCTCCCCGAACATCTCGGTCTGGAAGGACTCCCTGCGCGGCGAGCTCGCCCTCTACCGGAAGGCCAACGACGCGATCGTGGAGGAGCGCGGGCTGAAGCAGAGCGAAATCGCCTGGATGCTCGGCCTGCAGCTCTACGCCGTGATGGACGTCTGGGGGATAGTGCAGCACGCGAAGGGGCGCCCCGACGACCGGAAGTCGATTCCCGCCACGGTGGCCTGGTCGGTGCTCGTGCCCGGCTCGGGCCAGATCCGCAACGACGAATGGGGGAAGGCGGGGCTCCTCTACATGGCCTTCATCGGATCGGCCGTCTCGTTCAACGAACGGCAGAAGTGCGTCAACTGGTACAAGCAGCGGCTGCGCGTGGCGCGGAGCGAGGGGAACACGAGCGAAATCCCCGACCTGGAGGAGAAGCTCTCCTTCTTCCGGAAGAAGCGCAACCAGTACGTCTGGGGCCCGATCCTCTTCTACCTCTACTCCATCGGCGACGCCGTGGTCGACGCGCTGCTGCACGACTTCGACAGCCCGGACCACCTGGCCGTCGCGCCCGAGCTCGATCCGCTCGGCGAATCGATGGGGCTGAAGCTCGCGTTCGACTTCTAGTCCTCCCGAAAACGGAAAGGGCCGCGCGGAGGCGCGGCCCGGATTCCGCCCGTTCCGCGCCTATTCGCGCAGGAAGCGCTCGGCGTCGAGCGCGGCCTTCGCGCCCGAGCCCGCGGCGACGATCGCCTGGCGGTACTTCGGGTCCTGCACGTCGCCCGCGGCGAAGACGCCGGCCACGCTGGTGACGCTCGTCCCGGGCTTGGTGATGACGTACCCCGCTTCGTTCAGCTCCAGCTGGCCGGCGAGGAAGTCGGTGTTGGGCTTGTGCCCGATGCCGTAGAAGAGGCCCGCGGCCTCCACGGCGGTCTCCGCGTCGGTGAGGACGTCCTTCAGGACGACGCGCTCCAGGAGCTTGTCGCCTTCGGCGCGGACGACCGTGCTGTTCATCACGGGTTTGATCTTCGGGTTCTGCTTCAGCCTGTTCTGCATCGCGCCCGAGGCGCGGAAGGAGTCGCGGCGGTGCACCAGGAGCACCTCCGAGGCGAAGTTGGTCAGGTGGACCGCCTCTTCGATCGCCGAGTCGCCGCCGCCGACGACCACGAGGCGCTTGTTCCGGAAGATCGGCAGAGCGCCGTCGCAGACCGCGCACGCGGAGATGCCGCGCTGCCAGAACTTCTCCTCGTTCTCCACGCCCAGGCGGCGCGCGATCGCGCCCGTGGCCACGATCAGCGTCTTGGTCCTGAAGGTCTCGCCGCCCTTGGTCGTCACCGCGAACGGGCGCGAGGAGAGGTCGACCGAGGCGATGGTCTCGGTCATGATGCGGGCGCCGCAACGCTCGGCCTGGTCGCGCATCCGCGACATCAGGTCGATGCCGCCGATTCCGTCCGGGAACCCGGGGAAGTTCTCGATTTCGGTCGTCGTGGTCAGCTGCCCGCCCGCGGCGATCCCGCCGGCCATGAACCCCTCGAACATCAGGGGCTCCAGCAGGGCCCGCGCGGCGTAGATCGCGGCGGTGTGGCCCGCGGGGCCGGATCCGACGATGACGACGTTTTCGACTTTTTCTTCTGCCACGGCAAACTCCTTCCGGAAAAGCGTTTCGACCGCTCGCGCGGAAGTCCCAATCTAACAACGGAAAGCCCCCCGCGCCCCCCTGTTTTCCTATTTTTGCCCCAATACCGACGGGAGATTCCGAATGAGCTCGATTCTCGATCTGAACGGCGAGTGGGACGTCGTCTTCGACACCACCAACAGCGGCGTGGACCAGCGCTGGTACGCGAACAAGCCCGAAAACACGCAGAAGGCCACCGTGCCCCACACCTGGGAACGGGAATTCGGCCGCTACGCGGGCTCGATCTGCTTCTACTTCAAGACCTTCGAGCTGACGACCGAGATGCCGGCCAAGCGGATCTTCCTCCGCTTCGGGAAGAGCTTCTTCCACACCACGGTCTGGCTGAACGGCCGCCTCGTCGGCGAGAACTCCGGCGGCCACAACCCCTTCCTCTTCAACATCGCCAAATTCGTCCAGAACGGGAGCAACATGCTCTGCGTGCGCGTCGCCTCCGAGGCGGCCGGGCGCATCAACGGCGTCCCGATCCAGGAGCTCCCGGTCGGCCTCCCCTTCCACCAGCGCCCCTTCGGCGGCCTCTGGGGCGACGTGGAGCTGATCGACGGCGGCAAGGCCTGCCTGCTCAACGTCAACCTCACGCCCGACCTCGACAACGGGCAGGTCCACGTCAACCTGCAGTTCTCCAACCCGCGCAACTACAAGGCCAAGCTCCTCTTCGCGCTCACGCGGCCCGACGGCGCCACCTCGCACTTCGTCGAGGACGTCGCGCTCGACAAGGAGGACATCGTCTACCGCACCACGCTGCAGGTGAAGGAGCCCCAGTCGTGGAGCCCCGAGAACCCGCGCCTCTACAGGCTGGAGGTGCTGCTCGACCGCTCCTACGCCGTCTCGACGCGCTTCGGCTTCCGCAAGTTCGACATCGTCCGCGGCGAGTACTACTTCAACGACGTCCCCACGCGCGTCCAGGGCGTCGTCTACAACCAGAGCCACCCGGTGGACGGCGGCTTCGCCACCGCCGAGGAGATCCGCAAGGACCTCCTGAAGATCAAGGAGGTCGGCTTCAACGTGATCCGCTCCGGCGGCGCGCCCTTCGACGACACCGTCCTCGACGTCTGCGACGAGATCGGCCTCTGGGTCTGGCAGGAGTTCCCCATCCACAACATGAAGAACTCCGTCAACGGCTTCGAGATCGCCTCGAACCTCATCGCCTCGCTCGTGCCGAAGCAGCGGAACCACCCCTCGCTCGCCGCCTGGGCGATCGGCGCGGAGAACGGCACGCTCGTGCTGAACAACGGCTCCAAGCTCCTCTCGCAGGTCTCGGAGCACGACAACGCGCACCCCGTGCTCAGCAACCTCAACTGCGTCTACCTCGACAACGAGGACAATTTCGTGGAGGACACCGGCAAGGTGCTCGGGCTGACCGAGGAGAAGTACGTCTCCTTCAACAGCCACCGCATCAACCCGACGATGAACTTCTCGCGCGAGCTGGCGCGGTTCTTCTCCACCTACTGGGAGGCCGACTCCGACCCGAGCACGGTCGAGGACCCGACGCTCGCGGCCTCGCACTTCTTCCGCGACGCCTACACGCGCCTCCTCTCCGACAACCAGGGCGGCCGCGTGCTGGTCAACCTCTCGTTCCACACGATGCTCCCCGACCTCGACGACGTGCTCTCGCGCTACGGCAAGGCCCGGACGCTCGAGAACGGCAAGCGCCTCGCGCAGCTGAACAAGGAGATCCAGAAGTTCCTCGACGGCCCCATGCAGAAGAAGCTCTGGAAGGACGCCGCCGACTTCCGCGAAAACGCCAACCGCGTCAGCCTCCGCGCCTCGCGCGAACGGGTGGACGCGCTGATGTCGAGCAGCCAGGTCAACGGCTACTTCATCGACTGCTGGGCCGACTCGAACCCGCTCTTCAACGGCGTCGTGGACGAGTTCCGCCGCCTGAAGGTGGACGAGGAGAAGCTCCGCAAGTTCTGCGCCCCCTCGCGCCTGCTGGTCACCGACATCGAGCGCATCGTCCCCGCCGGTTCGCCGATCTCCGCGCACGTGAGCCTGACGAACGGCAGCCGCCTGACCGACGTCCGCGTGGAGGTCGAGCTGCTCGACTCGAACGGGAAGAAGCTCAAGTCCGCCTCGCAGCGGTTCGAGCCCAAGGGCCTGCTCTGCCCCGTGGAGATGCCCGCGATGAAGACGCCCGCGAAGCCCGGCTCCTACAGCCTGCGCTTCAGCCTGGTCGGCGAACGCGGCGCGGTCCTCTTCCAGACCACGAAGGAGCTCCTCGCGCTGCCGCCGCTCAAGGCGAAGGACGTGGAGGCGAAGTTCTCCTTCCTCGACGACCTCGACGACGCCGCGCGCCTGCAGGCGCTCTCCGCGAAGAAGACGCTGATCGCCTCGAAGCCCGCGCTCTGGGATGCCGCGTTCCGCGAAAAGGTCGTCAAGGCCGTGGAGGGAGGCGCCACGCTCGTCCTCTCCGCGCTGGTCCCGCACCAGCTCGGCGCGGTCAACGCGCTCGGGCTCCTGCCCGAACAGCTCAGGCTGGCCGTCTCCACCGGCGCCAAGACCTCCGCCTGGCACTACTGGAGCAGACACAAGCTGTTCGCGGACTTCTCCGACCGCCGCATCGGCGACATCGCCTTCGGCGACGTGCTCCCGATCTACTCCTACGAGCGGACCGAGAAGGCCGCGGTCGTCGCGGGCTGCGTCTCCGTCACCGAAAACGGCGACCTGCGCTCCTGGGACGACGTCGCGGAATACAAGGTCGGCAAGGGGAAGGTGCTCCTGCACCAGTACCGCCTGCTCGGCACGCGCGCCAGCTCGGCGCTCGCCCTCGCCCTGCTGAACTACATCTAGAACAAACGCCGGACGGCGTTATTTTGTCGTCTCGTTGATGAGGACGATCGTGTAGACCACGCTGATCACGGCCGTGATGATCGTGGCCCAGTCCTTGACGTATTCGATCGCGGCCTTGTCCAGGCGGATGAAGTCGCCCGGGGCGACGGGCTCCTCGATGGAGGAGACGCTCTTCTCCTCGCCGGTGGCCTTGATCACCTTCACGCGCTTCACGTCGGCCGCGACGATCATCACGCCCGCGGCCTTGACGTAGTCCACGACCTTCCAGCCCGGCTGGTAGGGCAGCGGGCCCGCCGCGTGCACGGCGCCGCCGACGTAGACGTTGTTGTTCCCGGCGCCGTCGAACTCGATCCGGTCGCCCGCGGCGGGCTTGCGCTTTCCGATGTCGGCCAGCTCCACCTGCTCCGACTTGCCGTCGGAGTGGGTCAGGCGCACGAACCTGGCGTCGCTGGAGTTGGAGAGTTCGCCCGCCCAGGCCAGATAGTCCTCGACGGTCAGCTCTTCGTTCCAGGCCGCGTTCACCACGCCGCCGGCCTGCAGCGCGACGATCACCTGGGGCTTCGAACGGTCGACCCACGGCACGAAGATCCGGTCGCCCTGCTGGAGCACGGGGTCCTGCGAGAGGTCGCCCTTGCGCTGCACGTCCATGAGATTGACGATCCGCGTCTCCCCGCCGCGCCGCAGCTCGACGCGGTGGTCGTCCGCGGCGCCCAGCGTCCCGCCCGCGAGCGCGACCGCCTCGCTCAGGCGCACGCCCCAGTTCACGCGAAGGACCTGCGGACGGGCCACGGCCCCGGAGACCGGGACGGCGACGCGCTTCAGCTTGGAGAGCGAGACGAAGCAGTACTCCTTGTGGTACTTGCCCGCGAGCGCCCCGACGATCTGCTCCCGCGCGTCGGCGAACGTCTTCCCGCCGACCTGGAGCGGGCCGATCTCCTCCAGGGTGATCGAGCCGTCGGGCCCCACCTGCACGGTGTAGTTGTGGTTTTCCACGAAGATGTTGAGGAAGTCGCCCGGGCCGAGGAGGTAGTCCCCGCCCACGGCCTCCTCCAGCGCGATCGGTTCGAGCGACTGGACCGCGATGACCGGCTTGTCCTGCGGAAGCGCGGCGGCCTTCTCCGCGAAGAGCGGAAATGCGGACAGCAGGAGCAGGAGCGCGAGGAAAAGGAGGCGGTTTCTCATCTTTCCGAAATATACCTTTAATGCCCGCTTCGGCCCACGGGCCCGCTTTTCTACCTTCAAGAGCGATGAGCAGCGGAAAGAGAACCCTCGCGGCCCTCGCGGCCTTCGCGGCGGCGGCCTTCGCCGGGACCTCGCTCGACGCCGACTTCGGCGCCGAGGCGCGCCACGACTCCGCCAAGGCGGGGCTCCCCTCCCTGACGCTGGAGTTCGGCGCCGACGAGACCTTCTCCGGCGTGGACTTCGACGGGCAGGGCCGCCGCGCCGCGCGCGCCATGCGCCTGGCCCCGGGCGTGGGGAAGCAGGGCGACGCCTCGCTCGACGCCCTCTTCTTCGGGATCGCGACCGAAGGGCGCCTCTCCGAAAACTTCTCGTTCGAGGCCTCGGTCCGGATCCGGAACGACCGGACCTCCTTCGACCTCGACACGAACCATTACCAGGCCTACGAAGGGCTCCCCTACAACGTCCAGAGCGACCGGAGCCGCACGTGGGACTCCTTCACCGGCGTGGCGCGCTGGAAGGGCTCCTTCTTCCGCCTGCAGGCCGGCGTGGACAACCTCTCCAGCGGCCCCGCGGAACGCAACCCCCTCCTCCTCGGCGGCGCGAAGATCCCCTGGCGCCCCTGGATGAACGGCTCCTCGACCGTCGCCGAGCGCGCGCCGATGCTCCACGGCGCCTTCTCGATGTTCGTCGGCCCGCTGACCTACGTGCAGATCTCCGCGCAGCTCCAGCACACGACCGGCTGCGCCAAATACCTGCACCTCCACAAGCTGCAGGCGCTGTTCAGGCGCGGCTCGCTCTCGCTGGGCGAAGCGGTCGTCTACGGCGACGTCCCCTCGACCGAAGGGCTCGAGAACCCCTCCGACTCCTCGAAGCGGGACATGGAGCCGGGCTACGCGCTCCCCTTCGTCCCCTACTTCTTCGCGGAGCACTACCTGGGCGACCGCGACAACTCGATGCTCTTCGTCGACTTCACCGCGCGCCCGCTCCCCTTCCGCGCCTTCGACGCGCTGGAGATCTACGGCGAACTGCTGATCGACGACCTCAAGTCGCCCGACCGCTTCTTCGACGACTGGTGGGGGAACAAGTGGGCCTTCACCGGCGGCGTCCGGCACCGTCTGCAGGGGCGGATCCCCTGGGGATGGGGATGGGAATTCACGCAGATCGAGCCCTGGGTCTACACGCACCACAAGGGCGCCGGATACGACATGTCGCACTACGGCTTTCCGATCGGAAGCGACCTCGGGCCGAACTCGCGCGAACACTGGTTCCACGTCGACGTGGAGCCGGAGCTCCTCGGGCTCTTCCGGTTCGGCTTCTCCATGGTCTGGAAGGGGTTCGACCGCGGCTCCTCCGTCGCGGACCTGCACCACTACCTGATCGACGGGGAGAAGAAGACGCTGCTCGACCCCTCGGCGCGGGCGCGCTGGAGCGAAGTCTCGCTCGCCTGGTCGCGCGTCTTCCCGCTCGGGCTCTCCGCGGGGCTGGAATACGCCTGGCTGACCGGCGACGCGGAAGGGTTCCGGATCCAGGCCGAGGCGAAGGTGCCCTTCCGGGCGTTCTGAAAAGCGGGGGCTGGAGACTAGGGACCAGGTGTCGGTCGCCAGGTGCCAGTGCGAATCAAGGCGCCTTCGGCGCAGTAGAAAAAGAGAAAGGCCCGAGGCGGCTGCCCTGGGCCTCTAGTCATTAAGACCTAACCGCTGATACGGGCTAGTTCTTCACGCAGCGGACGGACTTGCCGTAGGACCTCGGGCTTTCGCCGACGTACGCGGAGCCGTCTCCATAATACAGATCCATCGTGTACGCCCAGAAATAATCGTCGCCGTCGACGACGATGGACGAAGACCACAGGTACGAACGTTCGCCCGCCAAGAAGAAATGTTCCTGGTAATTGTCTCTCCACTCGCCGCCGGGAAGCCCCGAAAAACCGGTGGAGTTGGTCCCGGTGACGCCGGGACGCCAACCGGTCGCCGACTTGAGCGCCCTTCCGTCCGATGCCGCCGCCGAGAGCAATTCCGCCCATTCCGCGGAATCGGGCAGATGCCAGCCCGCGGGGCAGATCCCCTGCGCGTTCCCGATGGCGTCGCAATTGATGCCGTCGCCGCAGCCCGTGTTCGCGGAGTCCATCGCGGCGGCCCAGGTGTAGAGACGCCCGTATTTCGCGCAGCTGTCCGGTTCGTCGTTGTAGCACCAGCTGCGCCCGAGCAGGCTGGGCGTAGCGACGCTGTCGTCGTAGTTCAGGTTTTCGGCCATCCAGGTCTGTTCGCCGATCCGGACGATGTCGTAAAGCGAACTGTCGCGCACGTCGCAGAGTTTCGCGGCCGAGTCGTAAGCGACGGCGCCGCAGAGAATTTCCTCTTCGCTCGAACTGGAGAAACTCGAAGAAGAAGAGCTGCTCGAACTGGAGGAGCTCGAAGAAGAAGAGCTGCTCGAACTGGAGGAGCTCGAAGAAGAGCTGCTGCTCGAACTGGAGAAGCTCGAAGAAGAAGAACTGCTGCTCGAACTGGAGGAACTCGAAGAGGACGACGAACTGCCATCAACCGAGAAGCCGCCGTCGGAACTTCCTTCCACCGAGGAACCGCCCTCTGAGGATTCTCCGCCGGATTCGGACGTCCAGTTCCGCCCATCGCAGATGTAGCGGCTGTTTTCGTCGATCACGAACACCATCTCTCCAAAACGGGTCTGGTCGCAGACGCCGGCGTCGGCGAGCGTGGCGAATTCGGTCTGGGGTTCCGGCGTGGTTCCGCCGTTGGAATCGTCCCCGCACGCAACGAGCGCGACGGGAACCAGCGCGGAGAGAAGGATTCTCGGAGAACACAGTTTGTGCGTTTTCATCTAGACCCCTCTGGATGGAAAAATAAATCTTCCCAAAATCTAATGCAAAAGATCCGGTCTTGACGGCGCGCGGAAACGCGAATCCGGCGATTTGGGCCGAAACCGGCCCGCAAACGTGCGAAAAAAAAGGCCTCCCCGGAGGGAGGCCTTTGGAAGAGACGCGAGGTCGCGGGTCTAGCGCCAGACCCTCAGCGACTGCCATTCGAGGTCCATGACCGCGTCGCTGCACTCCATGCAGGCCTGGCCGGACGACGTCGCCGCGTATTCGTATTCGACCATGATCGCGCGCGCCTGGGCCGGGTTGAACGTGTTGTGCGAGTAGGTTCCGGGTTTCAGCTCGGTGTTGGGAATAAACACGGTCTGCCAGTCGCCCGTGCCGGTGAACTTGTACCTCGGAACGCTTTCGGCGACGCCGTACGAAGTCTTGTCCTTGGCGTAGACGACCACCGGCTTGCCCGCGATCGCCTTGACCTTCACGACGATGGCGGCGCCGACGTCGTACGGCAAGCCATCGTCGAGGCCGAAGCCGTTGGGGACGTAGCCGAGGCCGCCGTTGACGTAGCCCCATCCGGTCGGGTTGACGTAGCTCATCAGCTTCACGCCGACCTTGTAGGATTCCGACGTGACCATGTCGCCGGTGTTCCAGCCCCAGAGGCAGTACGACTCGGGGCATTCGCCGTTGGCCGGTTCCTCGAACAGCGGATAGTAGTTGCCGTCGGAGTGCAGGGCCACCACGGCCGAGGTGCCGGGATTGTCGCCATGGGTGTCGTCGACCCGGATGACGCCGGAACCGCGGATTCCCTTGGAAACGTCGAACAACGTGACCATATCGGGATTGCGCAGCGTGTCGACCACGGCGCCGCCGCAGCTGATTTCCACGCCCACGTCTTCGATCGTGACACCGGAGCAGGAGGCGCCGGGAGCGCCGTCCTGGCCGTTGGTGCCGTTCAGGATCGTGCCGACCACCTGGCCGCCGCAGGTCAGTTCGAAGCCGCCGGTCACGGGGGCCGCGGTGCAGGAGGCGCCCGGAGCGCCGTCCTGGCCGTTCGCGCCGTCCTGGCCGTTGCGCACCGTGTCGACCACGACGCCGCCGCAGCTGATTTCGATGCCGACGCCGTCGATCGTCCGGCCGGAGCAGCTCTGTCCGGCCGCGCCGTCCTGGCCGTTGGTGCCGTTCTGGATCGTGCCGACCACCTGGCCGCCG
>JAGCEZ010000036.1 GCA_017650365.1 Fibrobacterales bacterium
GGCGTCCGCGCCGGCGGCCGCCTCGCGCTTCCATTCCGGGAGCTCCCGCGCGGGGAGCGTCCGGTAGACGATCCAGCGGACGGCGCCCGGAAGGAGATCCGGAAGCGTTCCGTCCGCGAGGTTCCCCTGCAGCAGGAGGACGCGCGCGTTTTTTATATCTGCATTTTCCGCGAGAAGCCGCCCGAGTCCCTCGCCGGTCTGCTTTTCCGGGACGAAGTCCGCGCGGAGCCCGCGTTCGAGCAGGCGCGCCGCCGTCTTCCTCCCCACGCAGGCGATTCTTTTCCCCGCCAGCGCGCGGACGTCCAGGCCGGCGGAGACGAGCTGCCCGAAGAATGCGTCCACGCCGTTGACGCTCGTGAAGGCGAGCAGGTCGAACTCCCCGAGCGTCTTCCAGTCCGCCTCGGGCATCTCCTCCAAATCCGCCTCCGGCGCGTAGAGGCGCGGGCGTTCCAGCGCGCGGATCTCGATCATCGGGGTCTCGACCACCTCCGCGTCCAGCGCCCGCAGATCCGACGCGAGCCCGCCCGCCTGCTTCGTGCTCCGCGTCACGACGAAACGCCTTCCCGAAAGCGGGAGGTTCCGGCGCCAGGCGAGCTTTCCGGCCAGCTCCGCGACCGGGCCGACCACGACGACCGCCGGAGCGGTGACGCCTTCGCGCTTCGCGGCCTCGGCCGCGCTCTCCAGCGTCGCCGGGACGGTCCGCTGCGCGGGCGTCGTCCCCTTCTCGACCAGGGCCACGGGGGTCTTCGGGTCCTTCCCGCATTCGACCAGGCGGCGCGCGATCGTCTCGAGGTTCGCGATCCCCATCAGGAAGACCAGCGTGCCCGGGCATTTCGCCAGCGCCGGGAAGTCGAGGCCTTCGCCCTCGTCGCGCTCGTGTCCGGTGACGACGTGGAAACTCGTCGCCAGCCCGCGGTGGCTGACCGGGATCCCGGCGTAGGCCGGAACCGCGACCGCGGAGGTGATTCCGGGGACGATTTCGAACTCCACGCCCGCCTCCGCGAGCCGGAGCGCCTCCTCGCCGCCGCGCCCGAAGACGAAGGGGTCGCCGCCCTTGAGCCGGACGATCGTCCCGCCCGGGCGTTCCTGCGCCAGGCGCACGAGGATTTCGTTGATTTCGGACTGCTTCACCTTGTGGAACGAGGGCGTCTTCCCCACGTCCACCATTTCGGCGTCCGGGCGGCAGAATCCGAGGATCGACGGGGAGACCAGGCGGTCGTAAACGACCGCGTCCGCGCGTTCGAGGAGCTCCTTTCCGCGCAACGTCAGCAATCCGGGGTCACCGGGACCCGCGCCGACCAGATAGACCTTTCCGCAGTTCACGGGGAGAAAATAGAAAGTCCGGAGGGGGCTCCCGAAGCCCTAGAGCCGTTCGCGCACGAGGCGCGCCAGTTCGCGCCCGAGCGCCGCCGACTTCGACTCCAGCGGCCCGCGGGGCGCTCCGGGCGCGAACGCGGACGCGTCGAAGGCCGTCTCGGCCTTCGCGCGGACGAGCCGCCGCGCCGTTTCGTCCCAATAGACGCCGCGGATCCCGAGCCTGCGTTCCGGAGCGGCGTCGGAACCCGGCGCGGCGGCGGGCGCGGCGTCCGGGAGGAATTCCGCATAGGCGGCCACGGGAAACCGGCAGCCCGCGTCCAGGGCCTTCAGGAAGGCCATCTCCGCGACCGCCCGGCAGAGGCTTTCGCGGTGGTTCGCGCGCTCCAGGAGTTCGGGCAGGAACCCGAGCTCTCCGGGCAGGTCGCGCAGGGTCTCGACCGCGAGAATCCCCTGCCCGGAGGCGGGCACGACCTCTTCGGGCGAAAAGAACCCAGTCGCGCGGTCCAGAAGGCCCAGGCGCTTCAGACCCGCCGCGGCGAGGACCACGCCGTCCAGCCCGTCCGGGCCCTCGAGCTTCGAGAGGCGGGTCTGGACGTTGCCGCGGACCGGGACGTACTCCAGGTCCGGGCGGAGTTCGCGGAGCTGGACCACGCGCCGGACGCTCCCCGTGCCCACGCGCGCCCCGGCCGGGAGGTCCCGGAACGGAATCCCCGCCGCGCCTCCGCGCGAAACGAAGACGTCGCGCGGGTCTTCGCGCTCCAGCGCGGCGGCGAGCCGGAACTCCGGCAGGGTCTCGGCGGGCATGTCCTTCAGGCTGTGGACCGCGAGGTCCGCCCGGCCCTCGAGCAGGGCGACCTCGAGTTCCTTGACGAAGACGCCCTTGCCCCCGAAGCTGTCGAGCGGGCGGTCCAGGCGGCGGTCGCCCTCGGTCGAGAGGGGGACCAGCTCATAGGGAAGGTCGAGGGCGGCGCCGCCGCGCATCCCCTCGCCCGCGGAGGCGATCGTCCGGGCGGCGAGCTCCGTCTGCGCCGTGGCGAGGGCGCTCCTGCGCGTCGCGACCCTCAGGGTCCGGGTCCAGGGCGCGATCACGGCTTCCCCTCCCCCTTTTCGAGGCAGGCCAGGAAGCTCCGCGCCTCCTCGGGCGCGCAGTTCTCCTTCACGCGCCAGAGCAGGTCGTTCGCAGTCTTCTTCGCGAAGCGGACGAAGGCCGTCCGGATCCGTTCGCGCTCCTCTTCGGGCAGGCGCGGCATGGAGCGGAGCAGCTTCTCCGCCTCCTCCTCCGCCGTCGCGGCCAGTTCGTCCGCGCGCGTCCCGAACTCCTGCGAGATTCCGTCCATGCTCCGCCAGCGGAGGAACTCCTCCGCGCCCTCCTTCAGGATCCGCTGCGCGGCCTCGAGTTCGGCCATACGCAGCCTCCGGTTCTCCGAGACGATCTGCTCCAGGTCGTCCACGCAGACGTACTCCACGCCGGGCAGGCCGCCCACGGCGGCCTCCGCGTTGCGCGGGTTCCCGAGGTCCACGACCAGGCCCGGGAAGGGGCCCTCCGCCCCGCAGGCCGCGACGAGGCTTTCGCGCGTGAGGAACGGCTCCCGGCACGCGCTCGCCAACACGACGGCGTCGCACTTCCCCAGGACCGCGCCCAGCTCCTCGAAGCGCACCGGCGTCAGCACGTCGGCGAACTTCTCCGCGTTGGCGAACGTCCGCGAGGCCGCGTAGATCCGCGTGGTGTTCTCCTGCAGGTACTTCAGCATCAGGGAGCCCATCTCGCCCAGCCCGACGACCAGCGCCGCGCGGTTCTCCAGGTCGGGGAAGCGGCTCTGGATCCGCTTCATCGCGAGGAAAGGGATGTTGCAGCTCAGCTTGCCGAGGTTCGTCTCGGTCTTGACGCGCTTGGTCGCCGCAATCGCGCTCTGGAAGAGCTTGTTGAGGACGACGCCCGTCGCGCCGAGCTGCCGCGCGGTCTCGTAGGCCCTGCAGATCTGGTGGAGGATCTGGTCCTCGCCCATCGCCACGGAATCGAGCCCCGCGCAGACGTTCATCAGGTGGCGCGCCGCCTCCTCCCCGCGTTTCGCGTAGAAGAACTTCGAGAACTCCTCCGGCCGCTGGCCCGCGAGCGAGCAGACGTAGGCGACCAGCTCGTCGTCGGAAATCCCGCGAGAATCCGCCGCGTAGACCTCGGTGCGGTTGCAGGTCGAGAGGATCAGCAGCTCTTCGAAGGGAGAGGAGCGCAGGGCCGCGGTCTTCGCCTCCATCGGGACGTAGAACTTCTCCCGGACGGCGATGTCGGCCACCTTGTGGCTCATCCCTGCCATGACGATTCCGCGCATGGCACAGAGATAGAAAATGCGCGTTCCCGCCTCCTCGGCGGCCGCCGCGCCTAGGCGAAAAAGGCGAAACTGGTCTTCTTGAGCTCGCGGACCGAACGGAGCGCGGCGTGCGCGGGCGAGCCGGCCGCCTCGACCGCCTCGGCGAGGGCCCGTTCCAGCTCCTCGTCCGAACGCGCGTGGACCATCGCGTAGAGGTCGAACGGGAACCCCTCGAACGGCGGACGCGCGTAGCAGTGCGACACGCGCGGATCCCGCGCGAGCGCCTCGCCCGCACGGACGAGGTCCGCCTCGGGGACGTCCAGGCAGAGCATCGCGTTCTTCGCGAACCCCGCCTTCTGGTGCCGGAGGACCGCGCCGAAGCGGCGCATCCGCCCGGACGCGAGGTCCGCGCGCAGCCCGGCGAGGTCCAGGCCCGCGTCCGCGAACGGAGTCAGGGTGCGCGGGAGGTCGCCGCAGGCCGTCCGCACGCGCTCGCGGTCGGACGCGGAGAGCGGGAGCGGACCGGGCTCCGGCGCGCCTTCCGCCGGAACCGGGAGTCCGCGCGCCGTGCCCGCGACGCCGCCCATGGTCGTGTCGATCTTGAACTTCCGCGTCGCGGGCAGCACGCGCGCGTCGCGCAGCGCGGTTCCCGCGAGAAGCCCGTCCACGACCGCGCGGATTTTCTCCTCGCTTTCGGCGACGACGGTGAACCAGACGTTGAATGCGTGGTCGCGGACGTAGTTGTGCGTGATCGCGGGGATCTCCAGGACCGCCGCGGCGAATTTCTCCAGCTCGGAATCGTCGGGCGCCCCCGCCGCGGCCGAGGGAACCCTGCCCGCGACCAGCCGCGAGACGTACCCCAGGCGCGCGGAGTCGTAGACGCCGCCGATGCGGCGGATCGTCCCGGAATCGCGCAGCTCCTCGGTCTTCGCGAAGAGCTCCTCCTCGGAAAAGGGCTCGACCGCCTCTCCGTCGCGCGCCGCCTCGGCGTTAAGCCGTTCGGCCAGCGCGCGGAACGGGCGCTCCTCCAGCGGGAACTCCGCCTGGAGCAGGCGGAAGAACCGGTCGTGGCGGCCGGTCACGCGAGTCCGAGCTCCCCGTCGGTCAGGTAGCAGGCGGGGTCCTCCGCCCAGAAGTCGCCCGAAACGGCCTCGGCGCGCGTCCGGAAGTTGCCGTTGCAGACGTCGAGCCAGGGGCACCTGCCGCAACGGCCCTTCAGCAGGGGCTTGCGGTCCTTCAGCCCCGCGAGGACCGGGTTCGAAAGGTCGGTCCAGATCTCCCCGAAACTCCGTTCGCGCACGTTGCCGAGCGTAATGTACTGCGTGAACTGGTCGGGATGGACGTTGCCGACGCTGTCCACGTTGCCGAAGGCCATGCCGCTGCGGTTCCCGCCGTTGCGCTTCAGCAGCTCCAGGATCTTCTCCGCGCGCTCGGGGTTCTCGCGCTTCGCCCGCAGGTAGAGGTAGACCGCGTCCGCGTGGTTGTCCACGGTCAGGATCTCCTTCTCCAGCCCGCGCTTCCTGAAGTCGAGCGTGCGGTCGACGATCAGGTCCATGACCGCGCGGCTCTCCTCGCGCGAGAGGTCGCGGTCCACCATCGCGCTCCCGCGCCCGCTGTAGACCAGGTGGTAGAAGCAGGCGCGTTCGACGTTCTCGCGCTCCATCAGGTCGAAGACCGAGCCGATGTCGCGGAAGTTGTCCTTCGTGATCGTGAAGCGGAGCCCCACCTTCTGGCCCGTGGCGACGCAGGCGCGGATTCCGCGCAGCGCCATCGCGTAGGCGCCCTTCTTCCCGCGGAACCGGTCGTGCGTCTCCTCGTTCCCGTCGAGGCTCACGCCCACGTAGCCCACGCCGATCTCCTTCAACCGCGCGGCCGTCGCTTCGTCGATGCGCGTGCCGTTGGTGCTGATCGTCGGGCGGATCCCCAGCTCGGCCGCGCGCGCGGCCAGCTCGAAGAAGTCGGGGCGCAGCAGCGGCTCGCCGCCGCTGAAGAGGAGGACCGGGACCTTGAAGTCGGCCAGCTGGCCGATCAGGGCCATCCCCTCCTCGTGCGTCAGCTCGTTCTCGTAGCGGATCGCCTCGGAGCGCGCGTAGCAATGGACGCAGCTCAGGTTGCAGGTCTTGGTGCAGTTCCAGACCACTACGGGCCCGCGGCCTTCGGAAACGCCGTTCCTCGCCTCGCGGGCGCGCGGCTCGTAGCGCAGACCGTCGCCGAAGTTCGGGGCGTCGGTCAGGAGTTTGGTGACGCTGATCATGGGGCAAATCTAGCTAGCTTCGCGGCGACGGGAAAAGGCCCCGCCGGAGCGGGGCCTTTTCGGTTCCGGAAGAGGAGCGGTCAGAACTGCACCGACTCGGGAGCCCAGTCCTTCACGCAGCGCAGCGTAAAGCCGTTGATCTTGCCGTATCCGACGTTCAGCTGGACCACTCCGGAGGAAGTGGACATGAAGATGTTCGCGTTGGTGGCGGTGGAGGGCGCGTCGGCCACCAGCAACGCCATCGGCTGCGGCGACGCGGCAAAGTTCCCCGCCGGGGTCAGGAACGAAGTGGGCATCGCCGCAAAGCCGAACGCGTCCGTCCCCTTGCCGTCGAACCACTTGCCGATCGACGCAAGCGCCATGGCCGCTTTCGCGGGCTGCGCCGAAAAATTGGCGACCGTGTCGGCGAACCCCTTCAGATGCATGTATTCTCGCGGTGCCGGGATGTGCCAGCCTTCGGGGCAGATGCCCCGATGGCGAACCCACTTGATGACGGGCAGCGTG
Organism: Fibrobacterales bacterium; assembly: GCA_017650365.1. Taxonomy (GTDB): domain Bacteria; phylum Fibrobacterota; class Fibrobacteria; order Fibrobacterales; family CADBQJ01; genus CADBQJ01. Next base: position 6,382 of record JAGCEZ010000036.1, read on the forward strand.
TCCAGCTGGTCCGCGCACCGATGGTCCAGGCAGGTGTCCGAAACCGCCATGGCGGTGTGCCACTGGTAGTAGCCGCCCAGCGTGTCGCAATAGGCGGCGCTGTCGTGGGCGCACCACTTGTCGATCCGGTTGCCGCTGGAGGCCTGGGTCTCGTAGTTTCCGCCCGCGGGCTTCTTGACCATGGTCCCCACGTCGAGGTTCTTGGCCATCCAGACCAGCCCGGCGATCTTCACCCAGGGATAGACCTTGCCGTCGCGCTTGTCGGTGAAGACGCCGGATTCGTCGCCTTCGGACGAGATGGTGTAGGTCGCGGAGCCGCAGACCAGCTGCGTCGCGCCGTCCGCGGTCTTGATGGTGCACGAGGCGCCCTTGGCGCCGGGATTGCCGGGATCGCCGTCGTCGCCGACGGAACCGGAGTCGCCGCGCGCCCCCTTCTGGCCGTCTTCGCCCTTCATCGAGACCCAGAGCGAGCCGTCGCAGACGTAGAGCATGCCTTCCTTCTCGGCATAGACCGTTTCGCCCATGCGCTCTTCGGTGCACTTGCCGGCCTTGTTCAGGGCCGAGACGGCGTTTTCGGTGCCGTAGGCCGTGGTGTTCGTCGTTTCGTCGCCGCAGGCCGCGAGCAGCGCGAGCAGCGCGGCGGAGAGCGCGGCGAACATCGTCTTTCGTTCGATCGTCTTCATCGTCGTTCTCCTTGCCTTAGTCGGCGAACCCTTCGTCCTTCACGCAGCGCAGCGACATCGCGTTTTTCCTGCTCAAGCTCGTCTTGTACGCGAACGTACTGTAAAGGTCGACCCCGAAGCTATAGAGATTGTCCGCGGTGTTGGGCGACGAGCTCCAATAGCCCGATTCGTTCGTCCAGTACAGCTGCCCGCTGGTGTTGATGCCCGCGTAGTACTGGAGCGCCGAAAAACCGAACTCGTCGGTCGCGGCGCTATAGCCGACGCCGATGGCGATAAACTGCTCGGCGCTCGTGAATCGCAGATTGTCCACGCTCAGCAGCTTCCACTCCGTGGTGTCGGGCACGTGCCAGCCCTTGGGGCAGATGCCGCGGTGGACCTTCTTGCCGTTCACCTCCACGTCGCCGATCTGCGCCTTGCAGTCGGTGGAGTCGCAGGCGGGATGGAGCGCCATCACCGTGTGCCACTGGTAGTATCCGCCCAGCGAGTCGCAGTAGGCGATGCTGTCGTTCGGGCACCATTTCGTCGCCTGCGCGGTGTCCGAACGTCCCTGCGGAGCGACCGCCCCCTCCTTCTTGATGGAATCCATCGCGCCGAAGTCGAGGCTCTGCGCCATGACGACGATGCCGTTGATCAGCGTCCAGCCGTACTGCCTGCCGTCGCGCACGTCGGTGAAGAAGCCGCGCGTGGGGTTGAACCGCACGGCGGAGGTGCCGTCTTCGCATTCCACGACGGAATAGCGGATGTCGGAGCTGTCGCGCGTGGAGCAACCGGTGCCGTCGCGGCCCTTGGAGCCGGGATCGCCGGGTTCGCCGGGTTCGCCGTCGGGGCCCTTGTCGCCCTTCTGGCCGTTGGACCCCTTCATCGAGACCCAGGCGCTGCCGTTGCAGAGCCACATCCCGGAGTCCTCTTCGGTGAAGAGCGTCTGGCCGGCGAGGGCCGGAACGCATTCCGCGGCCGCTTCGACGTTGGCCGCGCGCTGCGAGGCGCCGTACGCGGTCGTGGAGGTCGTTTCGTCGGAACATCCCGCGCACAGGGCGAGCGCCAGGGAGGCCGAAAGGAGAATCTTGGTCTGCTTCATCTTTTCGCTCCTCCCCTAGTCCTTGTTCCGGATGTGGTCGGCGAACGCCGCGCTGGTGTCGGCGTAGTTCATCGTGCAGCGCACGGGAATCACCGAAGTGTAGTCGTCCTTCGTGATGTCGTACGACGTGATCGTCGGAGTCGCTCCGAGGCACGCCTCCTTCGAGGTGGCGGCGGCGCTTTCCGCGGGAATATGCCATTCGGTGGATCCTTCGAGGCCATCGTAGGCGTTCCCGGCGCGCAGCGCGGCGAACCCGAACAGGTCGAAGCCGTCGTCCTCGCCGGCGAGGAGCGTGACGCGGGAGCGCACGACGGCCCTGCCGCCGGTCGCCTGGTCCGCGAACCATTCGATGTAGTTCCATTCGGCTTCGTTGGTGAGATGCCAGCCGGCCGGGCAGATACCGCCCTCCCAGTAGTAGGGGGACGCGGCGTAGACCGAGTCGTCGGCGAACTTCCACTGGTCGGCGCAGGACTTGACGGCGCAGCTGTCGGGCAGTCCCATCGCATTGACCCACTGGTAGTAGCCGCCGTAGACGTTGCAATAGCTCGCGGAGTCGCGGGGGCACCACTTGGTCTTTTCGGGCTGGATGCTGCCGAATTCCGCGTCCACCTTGCGGCCGTAGTCGAGGTTCTGCGACATCACGATCAGCCGGCCGATTCTCGTCCAGCCGTAGACGTGGTTGTCGCGGGCGTCGACGAAGGTGCCGCGTTCGCTCTGCGCCACCTCGACGGTGTCGCCCTTGCAGGCGATCTTCGCCACGCCGGGGTCGCCGGACTGGACCAGCGTGCAGTCTTCGCCCTTCTTGCCGTTCTTGCCGTCGTCGCCGGCTTCGCCCTTCTCGCCCTGAGGCCCTTTCTTGCCCTTGGCGCCGTCGAGCGTGGTCCACTTTTCGCCGTCGCAGTACCACGAGGAGCCGTCGTCCTTGGAATAGGCGATCAGGCCGGTCTTGGCCACCGTGCACTCCTCGTCCGCGATGGCGTCCACCCATTGGGTGCCCACCACGGTCTTTTCGGTGATGTCGTCCCCGCAGCCCACGAACACGAGCGTGAGCGCGGAGAGAGCCGCAAACGACTTCAAGCGCATTTCTTTCCTCCGGGAAAGGGGAAGAGTTCTCTCTTTGCAAATGGGAAAATAACTTATTCGGGGCGGTTTTTGAATGGTTTTTGCGTTTTTGAGGAGGGCTATTGCCCGTTTTCGGCGATTTTGACCGTTTTTCCCGCGGTCATGGACGCGGATGTCCACAAAAAGGGCCACTTCCTCCGATATTTTTGCGCGCGGCGGGGTCGCTGCGCCCGGCGAGACTATAAATTTCGTTGAGTACCACTCTCCCCGGAGGAGACGATGAAGATTTCGACTTTGGCGAACATCCTGGCTTCCGCCGCCTTGGCCGCGCTGGCCGCCGGCTGCGGTGACTCGGAATCCGCGTCCGGCCCGAGCGGCTCGGACCTGAACTCCTGCCTGAACGACGAATCCCTCGCGCCCCTGGTCGCGCAGCTGCCCGAAGGGTGGACCCCCTCCGGCTACGCCGCGGGCAACCCCGACCTGGTCGGCGCGCTCTGCGGCGGCGAATGCACGACCAGGGAAGAGGGCGAAGCGCTGCTCGAGCACTGGATCAACTACGGCGCCGCCGAAGGGCGCGCCTTCGTGCCCGAAACAATCCCCGGCTCCTCCGAAGAGCCCTCTTCGCCGGACGGCAATTCGCAGTGGACGCCCTCCCAGGGCGGCGGCTCGCAGTGGACTCCCTCTCAGGGCGGCAACTCGCAGCCCTCGTACTCGAGCGCGACCGGCACGACCTCGTCGTCCGTCACGCCCTACGTGGGCCAGGGCCAGCAGGTGATGACCTGGATTCCGCCCTATTCGCTCGACGAAGCCGACCAGGCGATCAGCCGGCACGGCGCGAAGTTCGCCAAGGGGCTCACGCGAATCGGCCTGCAGTTCTGGGTGCCCACCTACTCCGGCGGGGTGGCCTACGAAACGGCCAACGGCGTCTCCAGCGAACGACCGATCAACGACAACGAAGTGGCGCACTTCGCCGAATGGGCGCACAACAACAAGATCGCGGTGCTGCTCTGCGTCTACAACATGCAGGGCAACTTCAACTGGAGCCTGGCCTCCAGCGCCTTCAAGGCGAACAACGGCGAGACCTTCGCCAACGCGCTGGTCGCGGAGGTCGACCGCCTCGGGCTGGACGGCGTGGACATCGACCTGGAAGGGAACGGCGACTTCGGCTCCGACAAGACCGCCTACAACGCCTTCCTCCGGACGCTCGCCTCGAAGCTGCACGCGAAGAACAAGGTGCTGACCGTCGACACCTTCCACTCCACCTGCTACAACGCCCCCAACATGAGCTGGTGGGGCGACTGGGTGGGAGTCGTGGACAACATCCACAGCATGGGCTACGAAGACCTCTACGAAGGCAGCACGACCGCGCTCTGCGACGTCTCCAACATCTTCAAGTACAGCACGCAGCACGGATACGCCGTGCAGCAGGGCCATCCCGCCGGCATGTTGCTGCTCGGCATGCCGTCTGCCGCCTCCTGGGGCTACGGCGGGCAGGGCTCGCTCCCGATCAACCACGTGGCCGAGGCGAAGGCCGTCGGCACCGGCATCGCCATCTGGGACTTCCCCGGCATGGGCGAACAGGCCAACTGGACGACCGACGCGCTTTGGAACTCCATCGCCGAGCTGAAGGGCTCGGCCTGCGGGTTCCATCCCTCCAGCGGGAACTGCGGGAACTAGACCGTCCCGCGTCCGGAAACGCGGAACCGCCTCCTTCGGGAGGCGGTTTCCTTTTTCGCGCGGACTGAATCGCGGGGAACGAGGTTCAGGCGTCGCGTTCCGCGCGAAGGCGCTGGCGCTCCTCGAGCTCCTCGGGCGTGGGCATGCGGGGCACCGCGCGGATCAGGGCGCGCGTGTAGTCGCTCTTCGGGAAGCGGTAGACCTCTTCGGTCGTGGAGAGCTCGCGCACCTTCCCGGCCTGCATCACCAGCACCTCGTCGCTCATGTACTCCACGACGCCGAGGTTGTGGCTGATGAGGATGTAGGTGAGGCGCATCTCCTTCTGGAGCTGCACGAGGAGCGAGATGATCTGCGCCTGGACCGAGGCGTCGAGCGCGGAGGTCGCCTCGTCGCAGACGAGGAGCCGGGGCTCGAGCGCGAGGGCGCGCGCGATGGCGACGCGCTGCTGCTGCCCGCCGGAGAACTCCCACGGATAGGCGTCGGCGCTCTTCGAGGCGAGGCCCACCATGTCGAGCAGGTGCCTGGCCTTCGCGCGGCGCGACGAGGGGGTGCCGATGGACCAGACGTCGAGCGGGTCCATCACGTTCTGCTCCACGGTCATCTTGGCGTTGAGCGCGGAGAGCGGGTTCTGGAAGATCATCTGCATGTCGCGGCGGCGCTGGCGCATCTCGCCCGGCGTGAGCCAGGTGATGTCCTCGCCGTCGAAGCGGATCTTGCCCGCGTCGGGCTCCACGAGCCGCAGCACGCAGCGCGCCAGAGTCGACTTGCCCGAGCCGGATTCGCCCAGGACCCCGAGCGTGCTCCCCTCGCGGATGCTGAAGGAGACGTCGTCCACGGCCTTGACCGCGCGCGAGCCGTGGCCGAAGGTCTTGCAGAGGCCGCTCACCTCGAGGAGGTTGCGCATGGTCATGCGAAGCCCCCCGCGAACGAGTCCAGGTGGAGCCGGTTGACCTCGTGGCCCGGTTCGCCGTCCGCCGGGACCAGGAACGAGCGCGAGACGAAGGGAGGCGCGTCCGCGGGCACGAAGGGGCACCCCTCGCGCCGGAGGAACGAGCCGGAGACGAGCGCCTCGCCCTCTTCGCGGCCGCGGCGCCGGCTGTTCTCCAGGTCGGCGGCGAAGAGCTCGCGCGTGTAGGGGTGGAGCGGATTGCGCAGGATCTGCGCCGCGCTCCCCCGCTCCATCACCGCGCCGCCGTACATCACCGAGATCCGGTCCGCGCAGTTCATCGCCACGGTCAGGTCGTGCGTGATCAGCGCGATGGAGATCTTGCGCGAATCGCGCAGCCCGAGGAGCAGCTCCAGGATCTTCTGCTCCACGGTCACGTCGAGGGCGGTGGTCGGCTCGTCGCAGATGAGGAGCTTGGGATTGCAGCTGATGGCGATGGCGATCATCGCGCGCTGGCGCATGCCGCCCGAGAACTGGTGCGGGTAGTCGTTCACGCGCTTTTCCGGGTTCTCGATCCCGACCAGCTCGAGCATGTGGATCGCGAACTCCTTCGCCTGCCTCCGGCCGATCAGGCCGTGGAAGACGGGCGCCTCCGCGATCTGGGCCCCGATCTTCATCACGGGGTTGAGACTGCTCAGCGGGTTCTGGAAGACGAAGCCGATTTCGCGCCCGCGGATCTTCGAGAGCTCCGCCGGGGAGAGCCTGAGGAGGTCGCGCCCCCGGAACAGCGCCTCGCCCGAGATCTTCATGCCCGAGCTCTCGATCATCCCCATGATCGACATCAGCGAGACGGTCTTGCCCGAGCCGGACTCGCCCACGATCCCGAAGACCTCGCCGTCGCGGACGTCGAACGAGACGTTGTCCACGGCGTGGAGCGTCCCCGTCGCGTCCGAGAAGGAGACCGAGAGGTTCCGCACCGAGAGCAGGGCCGAGGGGTCAGCGGTCCTTTCCATAGACCCCTCCCAGGCCGTCGCCGATGAAGGTGAACGCCAGCAGCGTCAGCCCGAACGTGATGGAGGGCCAGAGCACGAGGTGCGGGAAGCCGAGCATTTCGCGCGCCCCCTCGTAGATCAGGTTGCCCCACGAGGGCATGGGCGGGCGCAGACCGAGGCCGATCAGGCTCATGCCCGACTCGGCCATCATGGCCGAGGGGATCCCGAAGCTGACCGCGACGATGATCGGGCCCGCGATGTTCGGGAGGATGTACTTGCGCAGGATGTGGGAGTTCGAGGCGCCCAGGCAGCGCGCGGCCTCCACGTAGTCCTCGTTGCGCGCCTGCATCACCTGGCCGCGGATGAGGCGCGCGTAGCCCGCCCAGCTCGTCAGCCCGATGGCGACGAACATCGAGATCCGGCGGTCCATCGAGTCGGGGATCGCGACCAGCAGCAGGATCAGGAGCAATATCTGCGGAAAGGCGAACATGATGTCCACCAGGCGCATGGTCAGGAGGTCGAGCGCGCCCCCGAGGTAGCCGGCGAAGGCGCCGATGAGCGCGCCCAGGAGGAGACCGACCAGCACCGAGACCACCGCGACGACGATCGCGTTGCGCGCGGCGTAGAGGTTGCGGACGAGGAGGTCGCGTCCCTGCTGGTCGGTGCCGAAGGGGTGCTCCGCGCTGAAGGGGATCAGCGTCTCGGAGGCGTCGCCCTTCTCGTAGTCCAGGTCGAAGACCGCCGGCCCGAGGAAGGAGGCGAGGACGAGCAGGACGACGTAGACCAGTCCGGCGACCGCGGGCTTGTGCCTGCAGAAGACGCGGAAGTTGTGCCTCCACCCGACGCGCTCGGAGCGGGCCGCCGCGGCGGCGTCCGCCGGGGTTCCGGGCCCGAAAAGCCCCTCGTCGGGGAGCATCTGCCCCGCAAGCGGGTCGACGACGGTGTTCTCGTTCTCTTCCAAGCTTCGCTCCGGTTCGGCGTCACTTCAGTTCGATTCGGGGGTCGATGACCGAGTAGAGGATGTCCACGGCCAGGTTGATGAGCATCACCGTGGCCGCAAGGATGAAGGTCGACGTGATGACCAGGGGGACGTCGCGTTCGTTCACGGCGTTCACGAAGAGCGACCCGAGCCCCTGCAGGCGGAAGATGTCCTCCACGAGGACCGATCCGACGATCATGTAGCTCAGCTGCGGCCCCATCACGGTCACCACGGGGATCAGCGAAGGGCGGAGGGCGTGGCGGACGATCACCTGGAGCCGTCCGAGCCCCTTGGAGACCGCGGTGCGGACGAAGTCCTGCTCGAGCGTCTCGAGCACGCTGGAGCGGATGTAGCGGGCCACGGCGGCCGTGGGCGCGGCCCCGAGCGCGAGCGCGGGCATCACGACGTTCTTCCAGCTCCCCCACCCTTCCGAGGGGAGCGCGAGCCATTCGAGCGGGAAGGAGTCGCCGATCTGGAAGTTGCGGACGAAGACCGCGAAGAAGAGCGTGAGCAGCACCGCCAGCACGTAGGGCGGGACCACCTGCCCGACCATCGAGACCGAGGTGAGCGTGTAGTCGATCCAGCTGTTGCGCCTCAGCGCGGCGAAGATCCCGAGCGGGATCCCGAAGACCAGCGCGATCCCCATGCCCGCGCAGGCAACGGTCAGCGTCACCGGGAGCTTGGCGTTGACCAGCTCCGTGATCTTGTGCGCCTCTCCCGGCTCCTTGTACGACGGCCCGAAGTCCCACTTCATCACGCGGACGAAGTAGCGCCCCACCTGCTTCCAGAGCGGATCGTCCAGGTGGAAGATCTCGCGGTACTCCTGGCGCTGCAGGTCGAGCATCTGCTTGCCCGCGGTGTTGGCGCCGTAGCGCAGCTCCAGCTGCGTGAAGTAGTCGCTCGGGACGACGCGCATCATCGCGAAGGTGATCGCGACCACGCAGGCGATCGAGACGACGATCGAACCGAGCCTTTTGAGGAGGAACTTCAGGACGCGCATCTCTTCACCGCTGCTGGAAATAGGCCTGGGCGTCCACGTCCACGTACTGCAGGTTGAACACGCAGAGCCATCCGCCGAACTTGTTCAGCACCTCGCCCCGCAGCCACGGCCGGGCGACGTAGATCAGCTTCTCGGAGTAGAGCGGCACGATCCAGGCCTGGTCGAGCGCCTCCTGCTGCACCTTGCGCACCAGCTCGGGCGCGTTCTCCTCGCCCGCGCGCTCCAGCTCGGAGAGCGTCCGGAGGAACGGGAGGTTCTCCGCGTTCAGGTCGGAGTACTTCAGCAGCTTGTCCTCGGCGTCGAAGAGCGTGGTCCGCGCCAGGATCCAGGCGCTGTCGCGCGCGGCCATGCTCGTCGCGGCGCGCCCTTCGGCCCGCACGCGGGCATACTGCGCGAGGAAGTCGGGCTCCACGATGTCCTCGGCCATCCACTGGCTCGGCTCGTTCGCCAGGATCCGCTCGCGGAGCTTTCCGAGCGCGTCGCCGATGGAGTCGAGGACGGTCCAGTCGTCCTCGCTGCCGCGGCCGTGCCCTTCGGCCTTCAGTTGGCGCGCCTGGAGCGCGAGGTCCTTCAGGCGGGCCTTCAGGCCGTAGGGGAAGTTGTGGAAGAGCCAGGTGTGGTCCGCCAGGCGGAGCATCATCGTCGGGTCCTTCCAGAGCATCTTCCCGGTGTACATCGTCATGCCGGGGCGCTCGTGCTCGGGGCCGGGGTAGAAGCCGGTGCCCCAGGCGTAGAGGTTGAGGATCCCCTCCTCGTAGGGCTGGATGACGACGTTGAAGCCGACCTCCTTCCACATGGCGTAGAGCGCCTCGGCGACCGGGCCCCAGCCGCGGTAGTCGTTGGAGGGCGGCGCGAACATGTAGATCTCGGGGCGCGTGGCGGAGTAGCCCGACTCCACGAGGAGGCGCCGCGCCGAGTCGGGGTTGTATTCCGAGACGCGCAGGCCCGCGAGCATCGAGTCGCCCGGGGGGCCGTACCAGCCCGTGGGGACCACGCGCCCGCCCATCACCGTGTCGGCAATCCGGTTGCGGTCGATCGCCAGCTCCAGCGCCTCGCGGATGCGCCGGTCGTGGAGCAGCGGGTTGACGGTGCGCGAAATCTGGTAGCCGTTGTAGCCCAGCTCCGTCTGCTCGCGGACGTTCCGCCGGAGGTCGGGGTGCTTGAGGACGTAGCGGTAGTCGCCCAGGTTGTTGACGTGGGCCACGTCGAGCGCGCCGGACTGGTAGTTCTGCATCTGCGACATCAGGCCGCCGGCCTTGATCTCGAAGCGGTCCACGGTGCCGCACTCGCCCACGTAGTTCGGGTTCTTCTCGACGATCAGCTTGTCGTCGGGCTGGAAGGAGACAGGGACGTAGGGCCCGTTGCCGACGAAGTTCTGCGGCTTCCACCAGTTCTTGCCGTAGATCTCCTGCGAACGGCGGTGCAGCGGCATGGCGGAGGGGAGGACGAGCATCGGGCGGATGTCCTTGCTCTTGCGGAGATCCACCACGACGGTGAAGGAGTCCGGGGCGCCGACGCCCACCTCCTCGGCCTTGGCGACGCCGGCCTTGTACTCCTCGGCGTTCTTCACGTACATCAGGAAGCTGGCCCAGAGCGGGCTGGTGGCCTCTTCGGGGCTGCAGAAGGCGAGCCAGGCCTGGACGAAATCCTCCGCGACCACGGGGTCGCCGTTCGACCAGACCTTCGAGCTGTCGAGCTTGAAGACCCAGTGCTTGAGGTCGGGCGTGAACTCGGTCTTGACCGCGATCTTCGGGACGACGTTGAGGTTGCGGTCGTAGCCGTAGAGCCCCTCGAGGAGCGTCCCCTCCAGATAGGGGACCTGCGGGGACCAGGGGATCGTGGAAAGCCCCTGCATGAGCGTTCCCGGCAGCCGGACGACGATCTTCCCGGCCTCGTCGGCGTTCTGGCCGCACCCGAAGAGCGCGAACAGGGCGAAAACGCACGCGGCGCGGGCGGATTTTTTCGTTATCCGGGCGAAAAACGCCATTTGCACTCCTGACGGGGTTCCTGTTCCGGAAACCTTTTCCGTAGAATAATCTAGTCAAACGTAGCGGCGGGATTCTTCTAAATTTGGGCCAAAATCAAGCGCGCGACCTCCGGGCGCGAAACAGCGGGAAGCCGCAGGAGACGACCATGCTCTTCAACCTCGAAACCGTCCGCAAGGCCTACGCCCTCTACCCCGAACGCGTCGCCGCCGCCCGCGCCGCCCTGGGCCGCCCCCTGACCCTCGCCGAGAAGATCCTCTACGCCCACCTGGTCCCGGGCGCCGAAAAGCGCTCCTACGCGCGCGGCGCGGACTTCGCCGAGTTCCACCCCGACCGCGTGGCCATGCAGGACGCGACCGCCCAGATGGCCCTCCTCCAGTTCACGACCGCGGGCAAGTCCAAGGTCGCGGTTCCGAGCTCGGTCCACTGCGACCACCTGATCGTCGCCCGCGAAGGGGCCGAGAAGGACCTCCCCCGCGCCAAGGAGGAGAGCCGGGAGGTCTACGACTTCCTGAAGTCCGTCTCCGCGAAATACGGCATCGACTGCTGGCTCCCGGGCGCGGGCATCATCCACCAGGTCGTGCTGGAGAACTACGCGTTCCCCGGCGGCATGATGATCGGGACCGACTCCCACACGGTGAACGCCGGCGGCCTCGGAATGCTCGCAATCGGCGTGGGCGGCGCAGACGCCGTGGACGCCATGGTCGGCCTTCCCTGGGAACTCAAGTACCCGAAGCTGATCGGCGTCAAGCTGACCGGCAAGCTCCGCGGCTTCGCGACCGCCAAGGACGTCATCCTCAAGCTCGCCGGGATCCTGACGGTCAAGGGCGGCACCAACGCCATCATCGAATACTTCGGCGACGGCGCCCGCGCGCTCAGCGCCACGGGCAAGGCGACCATCTGCAACATGGGCGCGGAAGTGGGCGCCACCTGCTCCACTTTCGGCTACGACGACTCCATGCGCCGCTACCTCAAGGCCACCGGCCGCGAAGAGGTCGCCGCCGCCGCGGACGCGATCGCCGAACACCTCCAGGCCGACCCCGAAGTGGAAGCCGCGCCCGAGAAGTTCTTCGACCGCGTGGTCGAAATCGACCTCGACTCGCTCGTCCCCCACTACAACGGCCCCTTCAGCCCCGACCGCGCCTACCCCGTCGACCGGATGGCCGAATCGCTCAAGGCGACCGAATCCAAGCCCGAATCGGTCCCGGAAGTGAGCGTCGCCCTCATCGGCAGCTGCACCAACTCCAGCTACGAAGACCTCTACATGGCCGCCTCGATGGTCAAGCAGGCGCTCGACAAGGGGCTCTCGCCCAAGTGCCCGCTCCTCATCAACCCCGGTTCGGAGCAGGTGCGCTACACCGCCGAACGCGACGGCCTGATGGATCTCTTCAAGAAATTCGGCGCCACCGTCATGACCAACGCCTGCGGCCCCTGCATCGGCCGCTGGGACCGCGCCGGCGCGGACAAGAAGGAGCTGAACACCATCGTCCACAGCTTCAACCGCAACTTCGCCAAGCGCGCCGACGGCAACCCCAACACGCACGCCTTCGTCGCCAGCCCGCTGATGGCCGTGATCGCCGCCCTCTCCGGCGACATCCGCTTCAACCCGGCCACCGACACGCTGACGAACGCGAAGGGCGAACAGGTCAAGCTCGACCCGCCCGAACAGTGCGAGCTCCCGCCGAAGGGCTTCGACGTGAAGGACGCCGGCTACCAGGCCCCCGCCGAAGACGGTTCCGGCATCGAAATCACCATCGCCCCGGACAGCAAGCGCCTGCAGGCCCTCGCCCCGTTCGCCCCGTGGGACGGCAAGGACGTCGTCGGCGCCCCGCTGCTCATCAAGGCGAAGGGCAAGTGCACCACCGACCACATCTCGATGGCCGGGCCGTGGCTCAACTTCCGCGGCCACCTCGAGAACATCTCGAACAACATGCTGATCGGCGCCGTGAACGCCTTCAACGGCGAAACGAACAAGGTCCTCTGCCAATGCGGCGAGTACAAGGAGGTCCCCGAACTCGCCAAGATCTACAAGGCGAAGGGCTGCGGCTCGGTCGTGATCGGCGACGAGAACTACGGCGAAGGCTCCAGCCGCGAACACGCCGCCATGGAACCGCGCTTCCTGGGCGTGAAGGCCGTGATCGTGAAGAGCTTCGCCCGCATCCACGAGACGAACCTCAAGAAGCAGGGCATGCTCGCCCTCACCTTCAAAAACTCCGCCGACTACGACAAGATCCGGGAGCAGGACGTCTTCGACATCCTCGGCCTCGAAAAGTTCGCGCCGGGCTCCGAGTTCACGCTCGTCGCCCGCCACAAGGACGGCTCGGCGGACGAGATCCCGCTCTGCCACACCTACAACGAACAGCAGTGGGCCTGGTTCAAGGCGGGCTCGGCGCTCAACCTGATCCGCGCGAACAACGGCTAGCGCGGAGGGCGGGACGATGGAACGGCGTCGCGAAAGCTGGAGCGGCAAGATCGGCGTGATCCTCGCGGTCGCGGGGTCGGCCGTCGGGCTGGGGAACTTCCTGCGCTTCCCGGTGCAGGCGGCCACGAACGGGGGCGGGGCCTTCATGATCCCCTACCTCGTCGCCTTCCTCCTCCTCGGCATTCCGCTCGCCTGGATGGAGTGGACCCTCGGGCGCTACGCCGGCCGCCACGGCTACGGCACGGCCCCGAGCACGCTCCACGTCCTCTTCGGCAAAAAGCGCCCCTGGGCGAAGCACCTGGGGTCGATCGGGCTCCTGCCGCCCCTCTTCATCGTCTTCTACTACGTCTTCATCCAGTCGTGGATCCTCGCGTTCGCCTGGTATTCCCTCACCGGGCGGCTGATGGAGGTCGTGTCGAGCGGCCCCGAGGCCGTCACGGCCTTCTTCGGCGACTTCATCATGCTGAAGAGCTGCGTCGGGCCGATTCCCGCCGCGCTGCTATTCTTCCTGCTGACGTTCGCCTGCAACATGGGGGTCCTCGCCCTGGGCGTGCGCAAGGGCATCGAGCGCATGAACAAGATCTGCATGCCCGTCCTCCTCGTCCTCGGGCTCGTCCTCGTGGCGCGCGTGCTGACGCTCCCGGGCATCGGGCGCGGGCTCGCGTTCATGTGGAACCCCGACCTCGGCGAGCTCGCGAATCCCAAGGTCTGGATGGCGGCCGCGGGCCAGGTCTTCTTCACGATGAGCCTGGGCATGGGCATCATCTGGTGCTACGCGAGCTACCTCAAGCCGAAGGAGGACCTCGTCCTCTCCTCGCTCACCGCCAGCGCGACCAACGGCTTCGCGGAGATCGTCGTGGGCGGCACCGTCGTGATCCCCATGGCGGTGATCGTCGCGGGCGCGAACATCGAGGAGTGCGCGAGGCTCGGCACCTTCGGGCTCGGCTTCCAGACCATGCCCTACGTCTTCGGCACGCTTCCCCTCGGGGGCGCGCTGCAGACGCTCTGGTTCGCGCTGCTCTTCTTCGCGGGCATCACGAGCGCCATCTCCATCATCCAGCCGCTGATCAGCTTCTGCGAGGACGACCTGAAGTTCACGCGCCGGAAGTCCGTCTCGGCGGTCAGCGCCGTCGTCTTCGCCGGGAGCCTCACCGCCATCTTCGGGCTCGCCGCGGGCACGGTGGACGAGCTCGACTTCTGGGGCGGCACGTTCCTGCTCGTGGTCTTCGGCGCGGTCCAGGCCGTCGTCTTCTCGTTCGTCCTCGGGCGCCGCAAGGCGACGGCCGAAGACGGTTCGGAGGAGAACGAGGCGTTCGCGCTGATGAACGAGGGCTCGCAGATCAAGCTCCCCCGCTTCCTGAGGCCCGTCGTCCGGTACGTCTGCCCCGCCTACCTGATCGTCCTGCTGGTCTCGTTCACGCTGACCGACGGGCTCCCGATCTTCGCGCTGAGCAACGTCCCCGCCGACGCGAAGGTCACGTTCCTCGGCTCGGAGTTTCCGCAGCGGGCGTTCACGTGGGCCTTCCGCGGGTTCCTGCTCCTGGTCGTCGCGCTGCTGAACGTCGCGATCTTCCGGGCCTGGAGGAAGGGCGGACCGGCCGAGCGCGGGCGCGACGGGCACGTCCACGCGGTCGCGGTCGGCGACGCGGAGGATTCGGTCGCGGCCGAGCCCGCGGAGGAGGCGTAGATGGACGCTGAACTGACCACGGGCGGGCTGCTCTTCATGGTCCTCTCCTGGGGCGCGATCGTCGCGCTCTGCGCCTTCTGCTTCGCGAAAATCTTCGGGAAGAGGGACTAGTCGCCAGGGGCCAGGTGCCAGTCGCTAGTGCGGAGTTAGGCCTTCGGCGTTGAAAAGGGAAAGACTCCCCGGAAGGAGCCTTTTGGTCATGCGCGAAGCGCGATTGTACGCACTGGTCCCTGGGGACTGGAGACTGGCCACTGAACTCAGTCCACGAAGGGAACGGCGCGCTCGATGTCGTCGATTCCGAGCGCGAGCATGACCAGGCGGTCAAGTCCGAGCGCGACGCCCGCGCACTCGGGCATTCCCGCATCGAGGGCGGCCAGGAACTCGTCGTCCCGGACCCCGGGCCGCTTGCCGAGCGCGCGGCGCTGGCCCGCCTCCTCGTCGAAGCGGCGGCGCTGTTCCGCGGCGTCGGTCAGCTCCTGGTATCCGTTGCAGAGCTCGACGCCGCGGACGTAGAGCTCGAACCGCCGCCCGACGAGGCGGCCGCGCGAATCGCGTTCGATCTTCGCGAGCGCGGCCTGGGGCGCCGGCCATTCGACCAGGAACTCGGGGCCGCCGGCGCCCAGGCGGGGCGCGACCACGGTCCCGTGCAGCCAGTGCAGGCGCTCGTCGCCGTCGCACTCCGGCGCGGCGACGCCCGCGCGGCGGCAGGTCTCCTCGAAGAGGGCCCGCCCCTCCGGAGTCGGGGCGGTCACGCCGCGCGGGTCGAACGGATCGCACTGCGCGAACCGCTCGAACGCCTCCGCGTAGGTCGTCTTCTTCGCGCCCGCTGTCCTTTCCTTGCCGAGCGCCAGCGCGCAGATCTCCAGGACCTCGTCCATCAGCCGCTCGTCGCTCCAGCCCACGCGGTACCACTCCAGGATCGAGAACTCCTCCAGGTGGCTCGCGCCGCGGTCGCCGTTGCGGAAGCCGCTCGTCAGCTGCCAGACGTCGCCCCAGCCGGCGGCCAGGAGCCGCTTCATGTGGAATTCCGGGCTCGTGGGCATGAACAGGCGGCGGCGCGGGCCGTCGGAGCCGTCCACGAACGACTCGGTCTCGAACCAGTCCAGCAGCGGGTCGCTGCCCGAAGCCCGGGCCAGCAGGGGCGTCTTCACCTCGAGAGCGCCGGACGCACGAAAAAAAGACCTGATTGCGTCGATCAGGTCCCTTCGGAAAATCGCGGTCTCCCGGGAGCACCCGGGAGACCAGCGGAAATCACTTCGCGCGTTCGACGTATTCGCCCGTGCGGGTGTCGACTTTGATCTTTTCGCCCACTTCCACGAAGAGCGGAATCTGGACGGTGGCGCCGTTGTCGAGGAGGGCGGGGCGCAACACGCGGCCGGAGGTGTCGCCGCGTTCCCCCGGAGGCGCCTCGACGATCGTGTAGACCTGGAAGATCGGGGGCACAACTTCGAGCACCTGGCCTTCCCAGATCGTCACTTCGCATTCGTTGCCGTCCTGGATCCACTTGGCGGCGTCGCCGATCTGCTCCTTGGAGACTTCGATCGCCTCGAAGGAGTCCATGTCCATGAAGTACCAGGTGGAGCCGTCGTTGTAGTTGTAGGTGACCTTCTTGATGATCACTTCGCACGACTCGGCGGTTTCGGTCGACTTGTAGGTCCGTTCCAGGATCTTGCCGTTGACGTAGTTGCGCACCTTGATGCGGGTGAAGGCCTGGCCCTTGCCGGGCTTCACGAAGTCGGATTCGAGGATCACGTGGGGCTGGCCGTCGATCAGCAGCTTCACGCGCTTGCGGAGGTCGTTTGCACCGAGTCTTGCCATAATTCGCTCCAAAGAGTGGGAATGGATGACCAAATGTAGAAAA
>JAGCEZ010000037.1 GCA_017650365.1 Fibrobacterales bacterium
CGACACCTACGGCGGCATGGGACGCCACGGCGGCGGCGCCTTCTCGGGCAAGGACCCGTCGAAGGTGGACCGTTCCGCGGCCTACGCCGCGCGCTACATCGCGAAGAACATCGTCGCCGCGGGCCTGGCGAAGCGCTGCGAAGTGCAGCTCTCCTACGCCATCGGCTACCCCGAGCCCATCTCGGTCTACGTCGAGACCTTCGGCACCGGCAAGCTCTCCGTCGACCGGTTCGAAACGCTGGTCCGCGCGGTCTTCGACCTCAAGCCCGCCGGCATCGTCAAGATGCTCGACCTGAAGAAGCCCCGCTACCGCGCGACCGCGACCGGCGGCCACTTCGGCCGGAACGGGAAGGAATTCACCTGGGAGCGGACCGACAGGGCCGCGAAGCTGAAGAAGATCGCCGCGCAGATGGAAGCCGCCGAGAAGAACGCCAAGTCCGGCAAGTCCGGGAAGTAGGCCCCGCATGGAACACAAAGTCAAGGACCTGGCCCTCGCCTCGTGGGGGCGCAAGGAGATCGACCTCGCCGAAACCGAAATGCCCGGGCTGATGGCCCTCCGCGCGGAATACGGCGCGAAGAAGCCGCTCGCGGGCGCCCGGATCATGGGCTCGCTCCACATGACCGTGCAGACGGCCGTCCTGATCGAGACGCTGCGCGAACTCGGCGCCGACGTGCGCTGGGTCTCGTGCAACATCTTCAGCACGCAGGACCACGCGGCCGCGGCCGTAGTCGTCGGCAAGGACGGCACGCCCGAAGAGCCGAAGGGCGTCCCGGTCTTCGCCTGGAAGGGCGAGTCTCTGCAGGAGTACTGGGACAACACCGCCCGCGCGCTGGTCTGGCCCGACGGGAAGACCGCCGACCTGATCGTGGACGACGGCGGCGACGCGACGCTCCTCGTGACGCGCGGCGCCGAGTTCGAGGACGCGGGCGCCGTGCCCGAATTCGACCCCGAGAAGGACTCCGAGGAGTGGGGCGCGTTCCTCGCCACCTGCAAGCGCGTCTTCGCGGAAGACCCCAAGCGCTGGACCCGCGCCCGCGAAACGCTGCGCGGCGTCTCCGAGGAGACGACCACCGGCGTGCACCGCCTCTACCAGATGGCCAAGGAAGGCCGCCTGAAGTTCCCCGCGGTCAACGTGAACGACTCCGTGACCAAGTCGAAGTTCGACAACCTCTACGGCTGCCGCCACTCGCTCATCGACGGCATCAACCGCGCCACCGACGTGATGATGGCCGGCAAGATCGCCGTGGTCTGCGGCTACGGCGACGTGGGCAAGGGGTGCGCGCAGTCGCTGCGCGGCCAGGGCGCCCGCGTGATCGTCACCGAGATCGACCCCATCTGCGCGCTGCAGGCGGCGATGGAGGGCTACGAGGTCAAGACGCTCGACGACGTCGTCTCCGAAGCGGACATCTTCGTCACCACCACCGGCAACACGGGGATCGTCTCCGCCGCGCAGATGTCGAGGATGAAGCACCGCGCGATCGTGGGCAACATCGGCCACTTCGACAACGAGATCGACATGGCCGGGCTCAAGAAGATCCCCGGCATCCGCCGCAACGAGATCAAGCCGCAGTACGACGAGTGGATCTTCCCCGACGGCCACAGCGTCCTGGTCCTCGCCGAAGGGCGCCTGCTCAACCTCGGCTGCGCGACCGGCCACCCCAGCTTCGTCATGAGCGCGAGCTTCACCAACCAGACCATCGCGCAGGTCGACCTCTGGCTCAACGCCAGGGGCGAGAAGACGCTCTCGGGCGTCCGCTACGAACGCGGCGAGGTCTACACGCTCCCGAAGATCCTGGACGAAAAGGTGGCGCGCCTGCACCTCGACAAGCTCGGCGTGCGCCTCACGACCCTCACGCAGGAACAGGCCGACTACATCGGCGTTCCCGTGGAAGGGCCCTACAAGGCCGACCACTACCGGTACTGATTCCTCCGTTCCGGAAAACGAAACGGCTCCGCTGGCGCGGGGCCGTTTTCGCTTTTGGCGGGGGGGCGTCCTACCGGAAGAAGTCGACGTTGAACCAGCCGGTGCGGCCGTCGGAGGAGACGGCGAAGCCGCAGGCGACGGTCCTGTAGTTCCCCTTCATGTTGAGGTAGTGCCCGATGTAGGGGTAGTCCTCGTCCTTTTCGGGGTCGCGCTGGCCGGAGGTCACGAGCGCCTTTTCGTCCTCCCACATCATCTTGAGATAGAGCTGCGCGTAGTCGGCGTAGGTGCGGTCGAAGGTCATGTGGACGTTGGGCCCGGTGTTCTGGGCCGATTCGCCGCAGTCGCCGAAGTGGGAGTGCGCCTGGCCGGAGGCGAGGTCGTCGCCGGACTGGGAGTCGGCGCAGAGCTGCTTTTCGCCGGAGGCGAGGGCGAGCGGCGCGAGGTTTTCGGTGGCGCGGTATTCGTTGACGATCTGCAGGCAGGCTTCGCGCCAGTTGGCGGGGCCGGAGGAGCTAGTGGTCTCTTCGCCGGAGGAGAGGGTTCCGGACGAAGTTCCGCCCGGGACGCTTCCCGAAGAGCCGCCTTCGCCCGGTCGCGAACGGCCGCCCGCGTCCGAGCCGGAGGGGGAGGAGCCGCCGTCGCCGGAGGAGAGGGCGGGGCCGGAATCGCCGGATCCGGAGGAGAGGGAGCCGCCGCCCGTGGGCGAGCCGTCCGAGTCGGAACAGGCGGCCGGGAGGAGGGCGAGGGCGAAAACGGCGGAAAACGCGCCGAAAAGGCGGAAAGCGCCGGGGAGGATCGCGGTGCGGCGGGGAGTTTCCATACCTGGAAATCTACACTTCCGATGCCTCCGCAAGGGGCGATTTTCTACCTTTGCCGCATGGCGGAGTTCACCCCAATTCGCGTTCTGGTCGGTCTCGGGAATCCCGGGCGTCAATACGCCGGAACGCGCCACAACGCGGGGTTCGATTTCGTGGACCGCGTGGCCGCCGGACTGGGCGTCTCCTCCGGGGACTGGAAGTCCAAGGCGCAGTCCGAGATCGCGGAGACGCGCCTGTGCGGGCGCCCGCTCCTCCTCGCCAAGCCGCAGACCTTCATGAACCTGAGCGGGAACGCCGTTCTCGCCCTGATGACGCTCACGCGCGCCAAGCCCGCGGAGTTCCTCGTGGTCTGCGACGACATCAACTTCGAACCCGGGCGCCTGCGCTTCCGCGCGAACGGCTCGCACGGCGGGCACAACGGCCTGCGGTCGATCGTGGGCGCGATCGGGGACAAGTTCCCGCGCGTCCGGCTGGGCGTCGGGGACAAGCCCGTCCAGGGCGACCTGGCGGACCACGTGCTGTCGCGCTTCTCCAAGGAGGAGCGCGCGGCGCTGGACGGCCTGCTGGACCACGCCCTGGAGATCGTGGAACTGCTGCAGACGGAGGGCCCCGAGGCGGTGATGAACCGCTGGAACGGCGCCCCGAAATAGAGTAGAGACTGGAGGCAACATGAAACCCCTGAAGCAAGGCCTGACGTTCGACGACGTCCTCATCGTCCCGCACTATTCCGAAGTGCTCCCGAACAACGTGAAGCTGGAGACGCGCCTGAGCGACCGCGTCCGGCTGCACATCCCGCTGATGAGCGCGGCGATGGACACGGTGACCGAGGCCCCCCTGGCGATCGCGATCGCGGTCGAGGGCGGGATGGGGATCATCCACAAGAACATGTCGCCCGTGGCCCAGGCCGAGCAGGTGCGCACGGTGAAGAACTGGGAGTCGGGCGTGGTCGCCCATCCCAAGACGCTCGAGGCCGGCCTCTCGATCGCCGAGCTGATGGGCCAGCTGCGCGGCAGCAAGATCTCCGGCTTCCCGGTGCTCCAGGGCGACAAGGTGGTCGGGATCCTCACGAACCGCGACCTGATGGGCGTCCGCCCCACCGACACGGGCGTCGTCGCGGACCTGATGTCGAAGAACCTCATCACGGGCGCCGCGGACATCTCGCTCGAGGAGGCCGAACGGCTGATGCGCGAGCACCGCATCGAGAAGCTGCCGCTCGTGGACTCCGAAGGGCACCTGCACGGGCTGATCACGCTGAGCGACATCCTCAAGCGCCAGGACCACCCGAACGCCAGCCTGGACGACAAGGGCCAGCTGCTGGTCGGCGCCGCCGTCAGCACCGGCAAGGAGACGATCGAGCGCGCGCGCCTGCTCGTGGAGGCCGGCGTGGACGTGCTCGTCGTGGACACCGCGCACGGCCACAGCATGGGCGTGCTGAAGATGGTGGAGACGCTCCGCAAGAACCATCCCGACGTGACGATCGTCGGCGGGAACATCGCCGTGGCCGAGGCCGTGCGCGACCTGCACTCCGCCGGCGCCGACATCGCCAAGGTCGGCATCGGGCCGGGCTCCATCTGCACGACCCGCATCATCGCCGGCATCGGCGTCCCGCAGCTGACCGCGG
Source organism: Fibrobacterales bacterium (assembly GCA_017650365.1). Classification (GTDB taxonomy): domain Bacteria; phylum Fibrobacterota; class Fibrobacteria; order Fibrobacterales; family CADBQJ01; genus CADBQJ01. Next base: position 4,365 of record JAGCEZ010000037.1, read on the forward strand.
TCATGGACTGCGCCGAGGAGGCCGAGAAGCGCGGCATGACCATCATCGCCGACGGCGGCATCAAGTTCTCCGGCGACGTGGTGAAGGCCCTGGCGGCCGGCGCCCACGCGGTGATGATGGGCAGCATGTTCGCGGGCACCGACGAGGCCCCGGGCGAGCTGATCCTCGCGGAGGGCCGCACGTTCAAGAGCTACCGCGGCATGGGCTCGCTCGGCGCGATGGGCCAGGGCTCCGCCGACCGCTACTTCCAGGGCGACGTGCGCGACGAGAAGAAGTACGTGCCCGAGGGCATCGAAGGGCGCGTGGCCTACAAGGGCGCGCTCCGCGACACGATCTACCAGCTGGTCGGCGGCATCCGCTCCGGCATGGGCTACTGCGGCGCGCTCGACCTCGAGCAGCTCCGCGCGAACGCCCAGTTCGTGCAGATCACCGCGGCGAGCCTGCGCGAAAGCCACCCGCACGACGTGACCATCACCAAGGAAGCCCCCAACTACAAGACCGGCGGCATCTGAGCCGGAGGACCCGGTGTTCTTCCTCTTCCCGCTGCGAACCGACCGCTGGAACGGCAGCCTTCCCCTGGGAACGCTGGTCCTGGCGGTCCTTCTCGTCGCCGGGCTGGTCGCCCAGGCCGCCTTCAGGGTCTCGGAGGTCGGGCGCGTCGCGGAGAAGCACGGGATGTCGGCGCAGGCGATGCAGCTGACGCTCGCCGGGGAGCGCGCGATGCAGGCCGTCGGAATGGACGAGGACGCGATGGAGGAGGGGCTCGGGACCGGCGCAGGCGCCGACCCCGAAGACCTCAAGGCCGAGGTCGCCGCCGCGAAGGAGTCCAGCCGCTTCGCCTTCGTCCCGTCCGAAGGGCGGATCTCCGCGCTGCTGGCCGCGCCGTGGTTCTGCGGCGGCCTGATGCCGCTCGTGTGGACCCTCCTCGCGCTCTGGCTCTTCGGAACGTCGCTCGAGTCGGAGTTCGGCACGCTGCGCGCGTTCGCCGCGCTGGTCGCCGGGCAGGCGCTGACGTGGGCGCTGCTCTTCGCCGTCTGCCTGCTCTTCTCCCGCGAGGCGCTGGACGCGGCCTGGTACGGGCCCGCGGCCGGCGTCGCCGCCCTCAACGGGTTCTACGTCGGGCGCTTCCCGAAAAGCCGCGTGAAGTGGTGGCTGGGCTGGTGGTTCCTCAAGTTCAAGGCGGTCCGCTTCACGACGCCGGCCTGGGCGTTCGCGCTCTTCTGGGCGCTCCTGTTCCTCGACTGCATGCCGCCGTACTGCGCGTTCGCCGGCACGGCGCTCGGGGCCGTCTGCGGGGCGCTGAGCGCGAAGCTCCTCCCGGCGAAGGAGACGCGCGAGGACCTCTCCCTGACCGGAGACGAGGAGACGGACGAACGCAGCCTGGAGCGCCTGGAGGCCAACGCCAGGCTGACGAGCCGGTCGATGGAGCGCGCCTGGAAGTTCATGGAGGACAACCGGTTCGAGCAGGCGGGGATCCTGATCATGCGGCAGGTCGACGAGTGGATCGCCGACCCGTCCGCGAACGCGGAGGCGCTCCACCACCTCCTGCGCAAGATGCAGAACCAGATCCTCAACCCGAAGGTGCTCTGCGTGCCGACGGAGCGGGTCATGGAGTGGGCGCGGACGCTGGCGAAGCTGCAGGGGTGGGAGCCCGAAGTGCTCTATCTCCTCGGCTGGATCTCCGGAAGCTCGACGCCGGAGTCCGCGACGTGGAGGCAGGCGAAGCTGGCCGAGGCGATGGTCCGCCTGCGCACGGGCGCGATGCCCTCGATGGCCGCGGACATCCTGCGCGAACTCGCGAAGACCGACGACGCGTGCGGGAAGCGCGCGGCCGAGCTCCTCGCGAAGATCCCGCACGCGAAACCGTAGGAGGCGGCGCATGGAAAACGCGGAAAACCTCTTCTCCGCCGGCGACTGGGCGGTGCTCGTCCTCTACCTCGCGGCGACGCTGCTGATCGGGCTGTGGGCCTCGCGCGGCAACGGCACCTTCCGCGAATACATGATCGGCGGCGGGACGATGCCCTGGGTCGCCGTCGGCGTCTCGCTCATCGCCACCTCGGTCAGCGCGACCACGTTCCTCGGCGCGCCCGCGGACGTCTTCGACGCCGACATGACCTTCCTGATGTTCCAGTTCGGCGCGCTGATCTCGATCTTCGTCGTGGGCGCGCTCTTCATCCCGCGCTTCGCCCGCTCCGGCGCCACGTCGGCCTACGGGCTTCTGGAACGGACCTTCTCGCGCCCGGTGCGCCGCCTGGCCGCGGCCTTCTACGCGCTCCACCTGCTGCTGCGCACCGGCATCCTCCTCTTCGGGCCGTCGCTCGTCCTCTCGGCGATGCTCGGCGTCTCGGTGGAGAGCGCGATCCTCGTCACCGCGGTCGTGGCCGTCTTCTACACCTGGCACGGCGGCTTCAAGGCGGTCATCTGGACCGACGTGATGCAGTTCTCCGTCTTCTTCCTCGGCGGGGACCTCGTGCTCTGGGTCGTGGCCGGCCGGACCGGGGGCTGGGCCGAGATGGCCGCCGCCGCCTCCGCCGCGGGCAAGACGCGCTGGTTCGTCCCCTCGCTCGACCCGACGAACGCGCGCACGCTGCTCTCCGCCGGCGTGGCCTACGCGTTCCTGGAGATCGCCATCCGCGGCTGCGACCAGCAGTTCGTGCAGCGCTACCTCTCGTGCCGCGACGTGAAGGCCGCCAACCGCTCGAGCGTCCTCTCGATGGTCCTGGGCGTGCTGGTCTCGGTCCTCTTCTACTGGGTGGGCGCCGCGCTCTACGTCTTCTACCGCGCGAAGGCCGTCGCGCCGCTGCCCGGGTCGGTCGGGATCAACGAGGTCTTCCCGTACTTCATCGTCCACGCGCTCCCGGTCGGCGCGCGCGGCGCGATCGTGGCCGCCATCTACGCCGCCGCGATGAGCTCGCTCTCCAGCGCCATCAACTCGCTGGCCAACACCGCCGAGAACGACCTGCTCTGCTCGCCCGAGGACGACCCGCGCCGGCTGGCCCGCGCCCGCCGGTGGACCGCGCTCTGGGGCGCGCTCGGGGTGGTCGCCGCCTTCGTCGCCGCGTCGCAGCGGGGGTCGCTCCTCAAGAGCGCGCTCTTCTTCACCGGCCTCTTCACCGGGCCGCTGCTCGGGCTCTTCCTCTTCGCCTTCTTCCGCCCGAAGACGCGCCCCTCGTCGCTGATCGCGGGGCTCTTCGGCGGGATGGCGGTCCTCTCGCTCTTCTCGCCCCCGCCCTTCTCCTGGGCGTGGAGCCCGCTCTATCCGCTGGCCTGGACCTGGAACCCGCTGATCTCGCTGTGCGGAATGGCGCTGGTCGTCCTGGCCGTCGACAAGGCGCGCGACGCGCTCGCGGGCCGGGGACACGGCGATGGGCGCTCCGAAGGCTGATTCCGCCTGGCTTCCGACGACCGCGCGCGAGATGCGCGAGCGCGGCTGGGACCGCCCCGACGTCGTGGTGGTCTCGGGCGACGCCTACGTGGACCACCCCTCCTTCGGGACCGCGGTCGTCGCGCGGTGGCTGGAGCGCCTCGGGCTGAAGGTCTGCGTGCTCTGCCAGCCGCGCTGGGACTCGTGCGAGGCGTTCCGCGAGTTCGGGGAGCCGCGGCTCTTCTTCGCGATCAGCGCGGGCGCGATGGACAGCATCGTCTCGAACCTCACCGGCAACGGGCGGCTCCGCTCCGAGGACGCCTTCTCGCCCGGCGGCGACCCCTTCTTCCCTCCCGACGCGAAGGGAGCGCGCCTGCGCCGTCACCCCGACCGCGCCACC
>JAGCEZ010000038.1 GCA_017650365.1 Fibrobacterales bacterium
CTGCGCGCCGCCGCCGAAGTCCACGGTGCAGAAGTCGAGGCGGCGGCACTTCTCCAGGAGCGCGGCCACGGACTCGGCTTCGGCCACGAGTTCGGGAAGCGGGGCGACCGGGCGTCCCGCCGCGCGGTGCGCCTCCCAGGCCGAGGCGAGGCGGTCGCGCGCCTCGGCCAGCTTCGCCCGCGCGGCGGACTCGCCGTCCGCGAAGACGACCGGGCGCTCCGGGAAGAGGTCGAGCAGCGTCCCGCCCGAGGGGAGGAAGAAGGGGCGCATCCAGACCAGGCCGTCGCGCCCCTCGCGGTGGCGCAGCGCCTCGATCGCCGCGTCCGCGGCGCGCTGGCCGTGTTCCCCGCGGATCCGCGCGCGCCCGAGCTCCCAGTTCTCCTCGGGCCAGCTCAGCTCGCCCAGCGGAAGGATCTCCACGCGCTCCAGGTTCCCCGTCGAGCGCTGCGAGAAGATGTCGAACGCCCGGATCGACTCCACGCCGTCGCCCATCAGGTCCACGCGGATCGGCTGGTCGCCCAGGTAGGGGAAGAAGTCCACGATGCCGCCGCGGACCGAGAACTCGCCCACCTCCTCCACCATCGGCTCGGGCGAGAAGCCCAGGTCGAGCAGCTTCTCCGAAAGGCCGCGCGGGTCGAGGTCCGCGCCGCGCTCCAGGACGAAGCTCCGGGAAAGCAGGGCGTCCATGCGCGGAAGCCGCCCCAGGAGAGAGGACCAGGTCGCGAGGAGGACGAACGGTTCCCCGCGGCGGATCTTCAGGAAGAGCTCCAGGCGGGAGGAGACCGTCGATTCGGAGGGGTGCGTCCACTCCTCGGGCGAGATCTCCCAGCCCTGGAAGGCGCAGACCTGCTCTTCGCCCAGCAGGCACTCCAGGTCGTCGCGCATCTGCTCCAGGCGCCGGGCGCTGTCGCAGAGGACGAGAATCGGGGCGTTTTCCTTCGCCCAGCGGGCCTGGACGGCCAGCGCGCACCCGGAGGGGGTCAGTCCGAGGACGCGCGGGACCTTCGCCGGATCGACTTGCGGCTCCGGCGCGCCCAGCGCCTCGAGGGGCTGGTCCAGAAGATGGTCGCGTAGGCTCTTCATCGTCTCAAAATGAAGCGGCGGAAGCGCGAACTTCCGCCGTTCCGTGAGCCAGGGGGGACTCGAACCCACGACCCATGCCTTAAAAGGGCACTGCTCTACCGACTGAGCTACTGGCCCGCTTCGCGGAACGTCGCCGCCCGACGAGGCTCGGCAAATATAGAAAGCTAAATTGTCCACGTGAACCCGAACGGAACCCGGAGGATCCTCTCGCGCGCGGCGATCGCCCTGCTTCTCGCGGCGGGCGTCCTGTCCGCGGGCTGGATCGGAGACTCCCCCGCCGGCGCCTCCTTCGACTTCTTCGGCGAGTTCGAACCCGTCGCGTCCCGCGCCCTCGGCGGCGCCGGCGCCGCCTCTTCGGACGGCGTCTCGGGCTGGTTCCGCAACCCCGCGACGTTCCCCGGCGCGGGCCTCGACCTCTCCGCGCAGTTCGCGAACGACCCCTTCGGCGGGCAGAGCGGCTCCCTCCTCGCGGCGAAGCGGGCCGACTCGCTCTCGTTCCGGTTCGTGCTCGGGGCGAGCAAGCTCTACGCCGTGGAGGAGCTGGACGAACGGGCGGAGCGGACCGGAACCCTGCACGAACCGGGCTCCGTCGTCATGGCCACGGGGCTCTCGTGGAGATTCCGGAAGTTCGTCTTCGGCTACGGCGTCGGCCTGGCCACGGACCGGATCTCCAAGCACGAGCGGACCGCGATCGGCTGGTGGATGGACGCGGGCGCGCTCTGGAACGCCACGCGCCGCTTCTCCGCCTCGCTCGCCCTGACCCGGCTCGGCCGCCGCGAACGCGCCTACGCCGAAGGCGGCGACGCGAAGGGCTGGCTCCCCGCGGAGCTGACGCTCGGCACGGAGACGAAGCTCGACCGCAAGGGGCGCTTCTTCCTGCTGGGCGACCTGACCTGGCCCGCGTTCGGGGAATCCTCCGCGCAGATCGGCCTGAAGTGGAACGCGGTCCAGGACCTCGCGCAGTTCCGCGCCGGGACGAAGATCGACTTCGCGCAGGCGAAATGGGTCTGGGACCGCATGGGCGGCTCGGACCGCGTCTGGCGCCCGCAGACCGAGGAGCTCTTCGCGGCGGGCGCCATGCTCTCCCCCGGCGACTGGGGCGTGGACTACGCGATCGGCGTCCTGCGCGACGGCGCGGGCCTGCGCCACGCGCTCGCGCTCCGGCTCGCGCTCTGACCGCGCGTCCCCGCGGAAACGGAAAGGCCGGCGTCCCCGCCGGCCTTCGTCTCTTTCCGCGAAGCGGGATCAGTCCCGGTAGACCCGGATGTAGTCCACCACCATCTCGTTCGGGAACTGGGCGTCGTCCACGGTGAAGCCGGGCCAGTTGCCCGCGACCGCGACGTTGAGGATGAAGAAGAAGTTCTTGTGGAACTCCTCGGTGCTCCCGGAGTTGTTCTCGATGGAGATCTCGTGGTACTGGTGGCCGTCGACGAACATCTTGATCGACTGCGCCGTCCAGCGGAACTCGTAGTCGTGGAACTGCGTGATGTCGAGCTGGTAGGCCCCGGCCCAGAAGTTCCCCGTGTTGTTGCCGTAGGTGGCGTAGTTGCCGCCGGCGTCGGACCAGTGGTTGGTGCCGTAGACGACGTTCTCGCTGTTGACGGTTTCGATGATGTCGATTTCGCCGCAGGCGGGCCAGCCCACGTCGTCGATGTTGTCGCCGAGCAGCCAGAAGGCGGGCCAGATTCCCTGGCCGACCGGCAGCGCGATGCGGGCCTTGACGGTGCCGTACTTGAAGCTGAACTTGCCCTTGGTCAGCATGCGGGCGGAGGTGTAGTTCGAACCTCCGTACGACTCCTTCTGCGCGCGGATGTGGAGCGCGCCGTCCCGCACGTAGGCGTTTTCGGCGCGGTCCGTGTAGTACTCCCATTCGTTGTTGCCCCAGCCGGAGGAGCCGGTGCCGATGTTGAAGCCCCACTTGGAGCCGTCAATCGCGCTTCCGTCGAACTCGTCGGCCCAGACGGGCTGCGGACCGTCCACCACGGACGAAAGAGACGACGAAGAGGACGAGGAGGAAGACGACTCCTCTTCGGAGGAGTTTTCGGGCTGCGAGGCGCCGTCGTCGGCGGAGGAACCTTCGGTTTCGGAACTTTCCTCCGGCTGCGAGGCGCCGCCTTCGGAGGAGCCTTCGCCCTCGGAGGAGAGGTCGGGGGACGAATCCGACGAGCCGCCGTCCGAAAGAGTCCCGCCGCAGGTGGGACAGGAATCTGAGCCGGAATCGTCCGAACAGGCGACGAGCCCGCCGGCGGCGAGGAGAAGGGCCAGCGGCGCGGCGAAGAGAAGAGCGGAAAGACGGCGTTTCATCTGCGAACCTCCTGGTTTTCGTTTCCGTCGCCTGAAACGATAGATCAAAACCGGCCGAGGCCGTTTTTTGTAAACGCACAAATAACGATTGTCCGTGGACGCGGATGTCCAAAGGCGCCGATTTCCGGGGCCCGCGGCGAGTCCGGGAGTTGGCCGAAAAGAGGAAACCCGGCGGACCGGAGTCTTCCGGCCTACCGCGCGGGCACGTAGCGCACCCAGTCGAACTGGGTCGCGAACTGCAGCCGGGGTTTCTGCGTGCTGTTCGGAACGCCCTCCACCGACCAGTCGGCCGTGTGCCAGAAGTTGAGCATCAGGTAGGCCGGCTGCTGCGTGATGTACTTGGCGTCGCCGCGGAAGTCCCAGAGCACGACGGTGTCCGCGGGGCTGGCCGGATCGACCATCCACCAGCGGATGCGGTCGGTCGCCCAGTCGAACCCGTAGACGTAGAAGCGGGCGCTCGCGTCGTAGTCGGGGATCGCCGCGATCGTCGAGGGCGAATTCGAGAGCGCGTCGGTGAAGGAGCCGCGCGTTCCGTCGAGGTTCTCGTAGACGGTCTGCAGAATCCGCCCGCGGGAGAGGTCGATGGTGCGGTTGATCTTCGTCACGCGCCACGGATCGTCGTTCACGTCGACCCAGGCGGTCAGGTAGATCACGCGCGGGTCGGCGATGAGCCATTCGAAGTCGATCTCGGAGTTCTCCAGGACGCCGTTGCCGTTGTCGTCGGTGTCGTGGCGGTAGGTGTAGAAGCCGACCACGGCGCCCGCCAGGGGCTGCTCGGTTCCGCGCGCGGTGGCCGTCTTGATGCGCGCGGAGTAGGTGCCGAAGCCCAGCAGGTTCGGGGTCTGGAAGTTGGGGCCTTGCCACGCGCCCGCGGCGTCCGCGGTGTCGAGCGCGAGGGTCAGCACCGTGGTGCCGGACTCGTCGGGCGACTCGGTCCCGGACACGTGGGTGAACGCGGCCTGGCGGCCGCCGGATTCGTAGAAGAGATGCGCCGGATCTGCGGCGTCGAAGTCTTCGAAAATCGAACCTTCGGGGAGCGCGGCGGAAGAGGAGGTCGTCGCGGTTCCGGAGCTTTCGCCGCCGCCGGAGATTCCGGGTTCGGAACCGCCCGGCTCGGAGTTTCCGCCGGGTCCGGAACCGCCCTCGCCGGGATCGCCGGAATTCGAGCTTCCGGCGGAGGAGAGGCCGGAATCGGAACTCGACGGTTCAGGCGAGACGCTCGAGGAGGAGCCGCCGCAGGAGGAGAGGAGCAGGGCTCCGGAAACGAGGAATGCCAGGGAGAACGCCTTCATCGGACCTCCTGCGCGGACGGGGCTACTTCGCCTTCTTTTCCGCGGGCTTGGTTTCGGGCTTCGCCGCGGGCTTGGTTTCGGCCTTCGCGGGCTCCGCCTTGGTTTCGGGCTTCGCTTCGGCCTTCGCCGCGGGTTTGGTCTCGGGCTTCGCTTCGGGCTTCGCCTTGGCCGGAGCCGCGGCAGGAGCGGCCGCGGGCTTGGCTTCCTGCTTCGGCGCGGCGGCGGGCGCGACCTTCGCGCTGTCCGCCTTCGCGGGCTCGGGCTTGACGGCCGACGCGGTCTTCGCGCTGTCCGCCTTCGCCTCGGGCTTCGCGGCGGGCGCGGTCTTGGCGCTGTCCGCCTTCGCCGCGGGCTTCGCGGCGGGCGCGGTCTTGGCGCTGTCCGCCTTCGCGGGAGCGGCCGGCGCGGCCTTCGCGCTGTCCGCCTTCGCGGGCTTGGCGGCGGGCGCGACCTTGGCGCTGTCCGCCTTCGCGGGAACGGCCTTGGCGCTGTCAACCTTCGCCGAGTCGGGCTTGGCGGGTCGCAGTTCCGGCGGGAAGACCTCGACCGAATCGCCCACGTGGACGCGCAGACGCTTCTCGATCTCCTCCATCGTCGGTTCCTGATTCGGCGGGAAGGCGCAGCGGAAGCCGATGCGGTCGCTGGAGTAGCGCGGGTCGTCCCAGTCGTACTTTTCGTGCTGCAGGTCCTTCTTGGAATCGGCCCAGGAGCCGCCCTTCAGCACGCGGTAGTGGTTGATCATGTCGCTCTGCGGGCCCTGCGGGTCCTTCGTCTCGATCTTGAGGCGGACCGTGGTCCGGTAGTCCTTCACCCATTCGGTCACGTTGCCGGCCATGTCGAAGACTCCCCAGGGGTTGGGATGGAGCGACCCGACCTTCCACGGCCCGTAGTGCGGCGACTTGCGCGGCATCTTCTTCGAGTTCTCGGCGTAGACCGCGTAGCTCTTCGCCATGACGTTCTTCCGGTCGCCCCAGAAGAAGTAGGTGGTCGTGCCGGCGCGCGCGGCGTATTCCCACTGGGCCTCGGTCGGCAGGTCGCCGCCGATTTCGACGCAGAAGTCGCGCGCCTGGGTCCAGGTGACGTTGGTCACGGGCTTCTGCGGCCCCTTGAAGCGCGACCTGGAGGGGACGCCGAAGAAGCGGTCCCAGTGCTCCTGCGTGATTTCCGTCGCGCCGATGGCGAACGACGACATCTCCACCGAGGTTCCCTTGTAGAAGAAGGTCCCGCCGGGAATCTCGGCCACGCGGCCGCGCAGGAGCGCGAGCGCCTTGGCGTAGCGTTCCGCGTCGAGGTCGGCCAGCGAGTCGCCGGCGCGGCGGGCCATCGCCACGGAATCGACGCGCTGTCGTTCCGATTCGAGCCTGTCCTTCAGCCCGGCCCTGTCGCGTTCGTCAAGCCAGGCCTTGACCGGGGAGAGCTTCCGGATCTTCTCGGGCAGCGTGAACTCGCCGTCCAGCGCGAGCGGCTTGCCGTCCATGGTCCCGCCGAACCCGACGATGCGGTAGAGGCGCGGGCCGATCGGCGTCGCCACGGTGCGGCCCTGGTACGAGACCGTCCACTGGACCGCGGAGGCCGAGGGCCAGGCGGGCGCGGGAGGAACGGGCGCGGGCTCCGCGGGTTCGGCGGCCTTGGCCTTGGCGCCCTTCTCCTTCTTGCCCTTCTCCGGAGCCGGAGCGGGCTTCGGTTCGGGCGCGGGGGCGGGAGCGGCGGCGGGAGCGGGCTTCCTGTCCGCGGCGGACGCGGCGGCCTTGTGGGCCTCGAGTTCGGCGAAGAAGGCGGCCGCTTCCGCGGGCGCGATCGTCAGCACGCCTTTCCAGGTCCCGCGGACCAGCGAGTCGGAGGAGGTCACCTTCATCTGCAGCGCCCAGATCCCCTTGGCGCTGTCGATCGCCGTCGCCTGGTGGTCCAGCGCGAAGACGGGCTTGGGATAGACCTTGCCGTCGAGCGAGTCGAGCGCGGCCCGGATCTCCTTCTGGCGCTGTTCCAGCAGCTCGATGCGCGCGGCGTAGGGTTTCGTCCAGGCGCCGAAGTCCTCGGCGCGGAGGGTTTCGAATTCGCGGACGTAGGCGTTGTATCCCGCCGTGTCGCCCATCGGAATGGACTTCGCGTCCATTTTGGAGACCGCGCCGTACTGCGCGTCGTATTCGACCTTCAGCTTGGCGAGACGGCCCTGCAGCAGGGCGAGCTCGGCCTTGACCGAGTCGGCGAGGGGTTCCAGCTCGTGGTCGGGGCGCTTCGCGACGTCCGCGTACTGGTTCTTCCCGACGATCGACGTGTCGAGCGGAGCGCGGTCGCCGAGATGAACCTGACGGCGGGTCACCTGGCCGGAGAGCACGGGGGCGCCCACCAGGCGCGCGCTCTTGGATTCGGAAACGAGGCGGACCGAGCCCCAGCCCGGCCTGCAGACGGCGGTCCTGAGCACGGAGTCGTCGATTTCGCGCACTTCGATCGCCCCCACGGGCTCGGCGGCGATCTCCTTCCACTCGGAACCGTCGAGATAGTAGAGCTTGCTCAGCCCGGAGCAGTAGATCCGCTCGGAGTCGACGTAGACCAGCGGTTCGTCCTGGAACTTCGGCTGGCGGAGCTTGCGGTAGAACCGGGTCTTCAGCGCCTTCTCGGGCGTCATCCCGCCGAGCGGGAAGGCGGAGAGGCCCTCGACCGTCGCGGCGACGTGGCGCCCGGCGAACAGTTCGTAGCCGCCGTCCGCGTTCTTGCGGCGGAAGAGCAGGAGGCCCTTTCCCGCGTCCGCAGGGACCGCGGCCTGGAAAAGGGTTCCCTCGACGGGTTCGGCGAGGATTTCGCGGCCCGGGGCGAGGGGCTCCGACGCCGCGAACGAGGCGATGTCGTCGTCGCCGGCGAAGAGCGCCGACGCGCAGAGGAGAATCAGGGCGCCGCAGCGCAGGGTCATCGTTTTGCGATCCGTCATACAGACTCCCGGGCGGTCCGATGCACGGGCCGCTCTCCCATAATCTAAACCCTTTTGAGGGAATTTTCGCCTTTCGGGCGTTTCTATGCTATTTTCAAACGAAAGACCCCGCCGCGCGGGGAAAACGCCATAAAAGGGGTTGGACATGAAAAAGCTCTCCACCGTTCTGCTTCTCGGCGCCGCGATCGGCGCGCTCGCCCTCGCCGCCTGCGGCGACGACTCGTCCTCCGGTCCCGCGAACAGTTCCGAAGGCGGAAACAGCTCCGCGTCCGACCTGAGCGGCGCGAGCAGCGCGATCGACTCGGTGATCGTGAACCCCGACGACTCCTCGCTCGTCGTGCCGACCGCCATCGCGCCCATCGTCGGCTCCGGCGCCTGGGAAGACACGGCGTCCGCCACGGTCAAGGTCAACTGCGGCACCGACGCGGACCGCATCAAGTCGGTGGACGCCGACGCCTACATCGACTTCGCCTGCGCGGTCAAGATCGAACCCGCGAAGGGACAGACCGTCAAACTGAAGGCCGTCCGCTCCAACGGCGAACTGCCGGAAGGCTGGTACCTCGAGCAGAGCTTCGACGGCGACAGGACGCAGGGAACGGTCTCCGGTCCCTTCGAGTTCGGCCTCTCCAGCGCCATGCTGCAGATCAAGATCATGCCTCCCGGGAAGGGCTACGTGAACATCGAGATGCGCATCGAGGACGCGGACAATTCCGCGAACGCGATCGTCATCCCGTTCCTCGCCGTGCGGACGAAGTGAGTTCAGTCGCCAGAGACTAGTCGCCAGTCGCCAGGCGCCAGTCTCCAGGTGCCAGGTGCCAGGTGCCAGGTGCCAGTCTCCAGTGCGGATCAAGGCCTTCGGCGTTGAAAAGAAAAGGGCTCCCCGGAAGGAGCCTTTTTCGTCTTGTGCGCAGCGCGATCGCACGCACTGGTCACCGGAGCCCGGCGACCGGCGGCTACTTCGCGATTCTCACCCGGAAGAGAACCGGCCACCGTTTGCCGGCGAGGAACCAGCTCCCGTCCGGAGACTTCGCGACGCCGTTGAGGACCTCGGCGCCCCGCGATCCGGCGGGAAGCTCCGCGCGCAGCTTCCGCGCGTCCCACCACTCCACGACGCGCCCGCTCCCGCGGTCGATCACCGCGAGCGAATCGGAGCCCCAGACGTTCGCGACCAGACGCGGTCCGTCCTCGGCCAGTTCGTTCAGGAACTTCACCGGGCGCCCGTCCGCGGTCACCTTGACGCGCCCGAGCTCGCGCCCGGAGGGCATCAGCACCTTGAAGAGCTCGTCCGAGCCGTCGGAGATCCAGAGCGTGTCGCCGAACGCCGCCGCGCCCCATCCTTCGCGCGGCCAGGGCAGCCTCCCCCGCTCCGCGAACGAAACCGGGTCGCGCCGGAGGATCAGATGCTCCCGCCAGGTCAGCTGGACCAGGTCGCCCGCGACCAGAGCGCATCCCTCGCCGAAGAGTTCCGCGGGAAGCGCGACGCGCCGCACCGCCTCGCCGCTCTTCGCCCGGACGAGCCGGATCTCCGACTCCCCGTAGAGCCCGGTTCCCTCGACCAGGTCGCCGGAAGGGGCGGTCATCAGGCACTGGGTGAAGGCGTTCGGGTCGTGCGGAAGCCGCTCCAGGATTTCGGGAATCCGGACGGGAATTTCGGCCACAGATGAGGACACCGCCCCGAGGGCGAGAAAAACGGCGATTTCGGCCCGTTTTCGCAAGTCGCAAAGAGCGCGCATGGAGCAAAGATAGCCTCCGTCCCCCGTCCGGCGCGGTTCCGGGGCGGGAGCCCCCCTCTTCCAAGGCTAAATTTGGAGAAAAGAAGCGGGAAATCCGTCCCGCGCGCAAACGTATCCGACGGTCCATGAACGAGACGCCGACATCGCCCCGCCCCCGCGCAGCCCGCAGCCGCGTGGTCGACCGCATCTACGAGTACGACGACTACCGCCAGTTCCTGCGCGACTTCTTCGAAGAGCAGAAGCAGCTCAAGAGCTTCTTCTCGCACCGCTACTTCGCCCAGCACGCCGGCTTCAGCTCGCACAGCTTCTGCGCCTACATCATGGAGGGCAAGCGGAACCTGAGCATCTCCTCCATCCGCAAGATGAAGAAGGGGCTCGGGCTCGACGCCAAGCGCGGCCAGTTCTTCGAATCGCTCGTCCTCTTCAACCAGGCCGAGACCGAAGCGGAGCGCGAAGAGTACTTCAGGCAGATCCAGCGCATCCGCAAGAGCGTGGACTTCTGCAGGATCCGCGACGACCAGCGCACCTTCTACGACCGCTGGTACTACCCGGTGGTCCGCGAAGTGGCCTTCTACGGCAAGTGGGACGGCGACTGGGCGAAACTGGCGAAGCTGGTCCGCCCGGCGATCACGCCCGAACAGGCGAAGGAGGCCGTGGAGGCGCTGCTGGAGATCGGCATGCTCCGGCGCCAGGAGGACGGGACCATCGTCCAGTCGGCCCCGGTCATCACCTCCGAGCGGCTCGGCGGCGACGTGATCAAGAACGTCCGGAGCGAATTCTACCGCCGGGGCGCCGACGCGTCGAACAGCATCCCCAAGGACGAACGGCACCTCGCCTGGTCGATTCTGGCCATGAGCGAGGCGACTTTCCGCGAAGCGGCCCAGCTTCTGGACGAAACGCGCAAGCGGATTCTGGTCATGGCGCTCGAAGATCCGGCCGTCGACCGCATTTTCGACCTCAACAACAGCTCTTTCCGCTCTCGCAAAACCTAAATTGGCATAGCGAGGTTCCCCCGGAACTCCCTCCGGAGGACAAAACAACGGAATCCTGATGCGCCGCCTTCTCCTTGCCCTTTCGCCCGCCCTGCTCTCCGCGCTGATGGCGTGCGGAGAAACGACGGTGGCGGGAGGCGGCTCGGACCAGCCCAACGAAATCGTCGCGACCGTCCTCTCGGTCTCGGGAGCCGCGCTCCCCAACGCCAAGGTCTCGGTCTGGCGCCGTTCCGAAATCTCGCCCATGGACCTCGCCGAGGACTTCGAGTTCTGCGATTCCGCGGCGACCGACCAGAACGGCCGGTTCAAGCTCCGCCTGGCCAACGGCCGCTACGCGATCGAGGTCCACTCCGACGACTCGTCGCAGGCCGCCTTCATCGGCGAGGCGCAGTTCGACGCCAAGAGCGCGCTCTTCTTCGACAACGCCGCCGCCGGCGACTCCACCGAGGAGCTCAAGAGCATCAAGCTGTCGAAGGCCGCCTCCGTCTCGGGCACGATCCTCGCCGAAGACGAAGGCCGCGAGTTGATCGAGATGCAGCTCTCCGGCCTCCCCCACGCCGCGCCGATCGACGAGGAGGGCAACTTCCGCTTCGTCGGCCTGCCCCCGCGCACCGTGACGCTGCTGACCAAGCACCGCAAGGGGAACGACACCGCGATCACCGCGAACAAGGCCATCGAGCTCAAGGAGGGCGGCCGCGTCAAGCTCGGCACGCTCGCCCTGCGCCCGGGCGAAGTGGTGCTCGACGACTTCGAGGACGGCAACGGGCAGATCTCGCTCGCGGGCGTCTTCGGGAACGGCTGGTGGTATTCGGCGCAGCAGCCCTGGGGCTCCATCCTCAAGCACCCCAAGGGGCTCGTGGACATCGCCGACGCGATCGAGGACGAAGAGGGCGTCAAGACGCTCCACGTGGGGATCCAGTTCCCCGGCATCGACCTCTTCCCCGAGCAGCAGTACCTCGCGCTCGTCGGCTTCAACCTCGGCGCGGGCTACACGACGAGCGTGCTCGGCCCGAAGGCCTTCTTCGACTTCACCAAGGCGAAGTCCCTCTCGATCCGCGTGAAGGGCACCGGCTCGTTCCGGATCCAGGTCGCGACGAAGGCGACCAAGGAGGCCGACGGCTGGGGCCACTTCATCTCGCAGGAGATCGCCCTGCCGCAGTCGGGCTACGAGCGCATCTCCGTCCCGTTCTCGCAGCTGGCGCCGCAGGAGTTCTCGATGGCCGCCGAAATGGGGATGACGTGGGAGGACGTCCGGAGCGAGGTCTACGCGATCGACTTCCTCTTCACGCGCAACGCCAACATCTGGATCGACGAGATCCGGCTGATCGGCGCCGAAGTGACCGACTTCTAGGGGCCCGCGGCCTTCGCGGATTCCGCGCGCCGCGCCCGGCCTAGGGCAGGATTTCCGCCAGTTCGCTTCCGTCGTCCAGGGTCCGCAGAAGCCGGGTTCGGGCCGAGGCCTTCAGCGCGGCCGCCGAGGCCGCGTTCCGGGGCGAGACGGAGCAGAAGAGGCGCGCGTCCAGCGCCCGCGCGATTTCCGCCAGAACGGAGATTCCGAGCCCGCCCAGGCCCCGCCCCCGGCGTCCCGCGTCGACGAACCAGCCGGCGAACGCCTTCCCGCCCGCGAAGCAGCGCATGAAGAAGTATCCCGCGACCTCCCCGCCCTCCAGCGCGAGAAAGGCCCGGAAGCCCGGGTTCCCGAGCAGGCGCCGCAGGGTTCCGGCGTCGAAGGCGTGCGGGCGGAAGAACTCGAACGATTCCGCGGGCTGCGCGGCGAAGAACTCCGCCAGGGCATCCGCGTCGCCGGGCGTCGCCGCGCGGAGGAGGAACGGGCCGGAGCGCGCGGCGAGGATTCCGGGAATCCGGGCGAGCCTTTTCCGGCGCGACAGCGCGAAGAGACGCCCGTTCGCCGCCTCGACGGCGTTCCAGAGCGGCGCGGCGCGGTCGCGCAGAAGGTGCGCCAGCCCGTAGAGCGTCATGCGCGCCCCCTTCCGGAGGCGGCGGCGATCAGCCGTTCCGCCTCTTCGCGCCCGCGGTCGTATTCGTCCCGGCCGATTTTCCCGGAGGCCAGAAGATGGTCGCAGAGGTCGGTCGCGGTGTCGCACCCCTCTTCGGAGACGCCTTTGCGCCCGAGCACCGCGGCGACCGTCGCGAAGAGGATCTTCAGGTCGCCGGCGAACGTGACGTCGCGGACGTACTCCAGGTCGCGTTCGATCTTCTCCTCCCAGGAGACGGCGTTGCGGCCGCCGACCTGGGCGAGGCCCGTGATTCCCTGCCGCACGGAGTGCCGGCGGCGCTGTCCGGGCGTCATGAAGACCATGTCGCGCACCAGCTGCGGACGCGGACCGACCAGGGCCATGTCGCCCTTGACGACGTTGAGCAGTTCCGGGAGCTCGTCGAGGCTCGTGGAGCGGAGAAGGCGGCCGTAGGCGTTCAGGCGCTCCCCGTCGGGGAGGAGGTTCCCCGCGGCGTCGCGCGCGTTCGTCATCGTGCGGAACTTGACGAGCCGGAAGAGCCGCTCGTCCCTGCCCGGGCGCCACTGCGCGAAGAAGGGGTTCCCGCGCATCGCGACCGCCCCGGCGGCCGTCAGCGCGAGCAGAAGCGGGCTCAGGCAGACGAGCGCCGCGAGCGCGAGGGCGAAGTCGAAGATCCGCTTCAGGTGGTTCCGGTACATCGGGCTCCGTTCGGGAACTGGCTCTACGGAATATACTCTCTGCGCCGCGTTCCCGCTCTTCGCAGGGAAAAACCCCTTCCGCGCCGCGGAAGGGGTTCGGATAGTGGAGGTGAGGGGATTCGAACCCCTGTCCAAGAACACCGCCCCGGTCGCTCCTACAAGCTTTCCCCCTGGTTTGGTTCTCGTCCCTTCCCGCGCCCGCAGGGGTCGGCTCGGTCGGGGACCAGTCCTGTGATCTCGGCGGCGCGCCCAGGACGTTCGCACCGCCCAGCCTCGCGAAATGACTGCAGTTTTCACCGGCAAGGCGGGGGATCGACTGCAGGGTTGCCGTTAATTAGGCAGCCAGAGCGTAAGTGTCGTTGGCACTTATCTTGTTTCCGGTTTTTAAAGAGGCCACCGGAGACCTCTGCTTGCAACTTCCGCTTTGACGTTCCTGTCGAAACCAAAGCACCCCCGTGGGGATGACCTAAATCTAGCCAATCCGGCAAGGGGTCACCACTTCCACGCGACGACGAGGGGGTAGAGCGAGACCGTCTGGAAGCGGACGGCCGGCTTCCGGGCCGCGGACCGCGTCTCCTCGCCGGATTCGGGCGCGGGGGCGTGCCGGACTTCGTGCAGGAACGGGACGACCCAGCCGATCGCGCTCCCGACCGCGGCCCCGGCGACGACGTCGGTGGGCCAATGCTTGCCGGCGCCCACGCGGAGCGCGGCGACGGTCGTCGCCAGGCCGTAGACCCCGACGGCGAACGGGATCCTGGGGACGAGCGGCTTCTCGCGCGAGCCGTTGACGACCGCCGCGACGGTCGCCATGGTGAACGCGGAGGAGACGTGGCCGGAGTAGAAGCTGGCGTGGGCCTGCGCCTTCGAGCGCTCGCCGCGCGGCGAGTCCGAAGAGAAGAGCATCGGGCGCGACCACCACTGCGCGCTGCGGACGAGGATGTTCAGGCCGTAGTTCAGGAGCATCGCCTCGCCGAGGATCGCGAAGTCGGCCGCGGTCTCGTCGCCCGAGACGCGCCCGCTCCCCCACTCCGCGCCCCAGAGCGCGGGAACGGCGAGTCCGGTCCAGAGCAGCCCGTCGCTCCAGGCGTCCGCGGTTCCGGACCAGGTGCCGCGGAAGGGCCTGTCCCACGGAAGCGGCGAGGAGACCGGTTCGGACCAGGCCTCCATGTCGTGCCAGCGCGAGAGCGCGACGACGTTGAGCAGGACTCCGGAGGTCGTGAGCGAGGCGTCGAGCGCGGGGTCGTAGCGGTGCGCGGGGGCCTGCTGCGCGGGCGCCGCCGCGCAGAGGAGGAGCATCGCGAGCGCGAAGACCGGGAACCGCCTCATCGGGGCGAAAATAGAATCATTGCGCGCCGCGGCCCAGAACGTCGAGCCGCTTCCACTTTCCGGATCGCACGCGGCGGAAGAAGAGCGTCGAGGTGACCACGGCGTAGGCGAGCACGTCGCACCAGACGGGGTAGATCCCCCCGCCCAGGCGCACCGTCAGCATCGGGGCGACGCCGAGCAGCGCGACGGCGCAGACCACGATGACCTCCATCACGAACTTCGTCTCGCCCGCGCCCTTGAGCGCGTTGCCGTAGACCTGGAAGAAGCCGTCGCAGACCACGAAGAGGACGACGAACCGGAGGAGCTTCTCCGTCAGGGCGAAGATCGGCGCGAACCCCTCGGGATCGGCGCCCAGCCGGAACGGGAAGAGGAAGAGTCCGGGGACGAGCAGCACGGCGCAGACGAAGAGCCCGCAGTAGAGGTTCATCACGCGGGCCGCGCTGCGGATCGACCGTTCGGAGCGGTCGGGGCGGCGCGCCCCCTGGTGCTGTCCCACGGCCACGGAGCAGCCCACGCCCAGCCCGATCAGGGGCAGGAAGGCGAGCACCTCGATCTGGAACGCGATGTTGCTCGCCGCGAGCTCCAGCGTCCCCAGGGAGCCGAGGACCATCAGCAGCCAGGTGAAGCAGCCGTTGTCGACCAGGAACTGGAATCCGGAGGGAAGCCCGAACCGCACCAGGCGTCCGAGCTCGGGAGGCGAGATCCGCCAGCGCGAGAAGACGCCGAACTCCTCCTCGTTTTTCCGCGTGAAGATCATCAGCCCGAAGACCAGCACGCCCGCGGCCGCGGAGAAGACCGTGGCCCAGGCCGCGCCCTCGATCCCGAAGGCGGGGGTCCAGGGAGTGCCGAGCACCAGCGCGAAGTCGAGCGCGACGTTGAGGAGCATGCTCAGCGCGGTCACCTTGGCGACCACGGCCGTCCGCCCGCGCCCGGTGAAGAACCCGGAGAAGCTCTGCTGCAGAAGCGCGACGACCTGCGTCCCGCAGAGGATGCGGAAGTAGGCGCTCTCCATCGCGGCCAACTCCTCGCCATGGCCGAAGAGCGAGAAGAACTCGGGCGCGAACCAGGCCGGGACGAAGAGGAGGAGCTGCGCGAAGAGGGCGACCCAGATTCCCTGCCAGAGGTAGGTCCCGACCGCCTTCCCGTCGCGGGCGCCGGTGGCGTGGGCGATGAAGGTTCCCGCGAAGCAGACCACGCCCGAGAAGAGGGCGCCCATCGTCATCGTCGCGAGGCCCGCGGGGGTCGCGGCGGCGACCGCGGAAGGGCCGGACCAGCTGAGGACGATGCGGTCGCAGAACTGCATCAGCGACTGCGAGCCGGTGCTGAGGATCAGCGGAACCGTCAGCGCGAGGATTTCGCGGACGCCGCCGCGGGCGCGCCAGAACGACGCCTTGCGGTAGGGGCTCGCGAAAAGGGGAAACGCGGTCGTGAAATTCACGGGGGCAAATCTAGCTCCGCCCGGGCCGCCCCGCCGCGCAAGGCCGCGAACGGCCAAGACCGGGAGCGGGGACTATACCAGCAGCAGCGAGGCGCCGACGGCCGCGGCGACGACGAGGACGCCGGGCGCCATTTCGCGGCGGAAGGCGGGGCCGCCGAGCAGGGCGACCATCGCGCCCTTGCTGAGCGTGTTGGCGAACGCGCCGATCACGCAGGCGCGCGCGGCGGTCTCCACCGGCACGGAGCCTTGCGAGGCGCCCAGGATCTCGATGACCGAGAGGGCCATGGCGTCGACGTTCGCGAGCCCGGCGAAGAAGCTGGTGGCGCAGAGCCCCGCCTCGCCGAAGGCCACTTGGGCGAGGCGGGAGACGAAGAGGATGCCCAGGAAGAGCGCCGCGAACCGCAGCGCGGGGAGGATTTCGAACGGGTTGCTGACCCCCGCGCCACCGCCGTCGCCACCCCTCCCCTGCCGCGCCTTGCGGAGGGCGGCGGCGGCCATCGCCGCGCCGGCCGCGGCCGAGACCAGGAGCGGCGCGGCGAGGTTCGCGGCGAGGTCCGGGCGGAGCAGTGCGATCACGCCCAGCAGCCGGACGTACATCACCGCCCAGGCCAGGAGAAGCGCGAAGCAGTACGCGCGGGCCAGGTAGGGGGCCTGCCTCGCCTTGCGCGAGAAGTCGAGCGTGAGCGCGGTGCTCGAGACCAGCCCGCCCAGAAACCCCGTGAAGCCGATTCCCTTGTCGGCGCCCACGTGGCGCGTGAGGACGAACCCGACGAACCCGATGCCCGAGATGAAGACCACCAGCAGCCAGGTCCGGAAGGGATTGAAAACATTGAACGGCTCCGGCCCGAACGCGCGGTCCGGCAGCACGGGGAGCACCACGGCGCACATCACGCAGAACTCGACCGTCGCCACGAGCTCCTCGCGCGAAATGCGGCGCGCCATGGAGTGGAGCTGCTCCTTGAGGGAGAGGAGGAACGTAGTCAGGAGCCCCGCCGCGACCGCGACGCGCAGCAGCCCGAACGCGCAGAGCGCGCCGATCGCCGTCACCGCCACCATCGCCGCCTCGGTGGTCGTGCCCGCGGCGCGCCCTTCGCGTCCCGGGAGGAACGTGACGACCGCCAGCGCGGCGGAGACCAGCAGCCCGGCGCAGAGCGGGAGCGGCGAATCCAGGACGAGGGAGAAATGGCCGCAGGCGAACCCGAGGAAACCCGTCAGGGCGAACGTCCTCACCCCGGCGAAGTTCCCCTCCGGGCCGAAAGAGGATTCGCGCTGGAACCCCACGAGGAGCCCCATTCCGAGCGCAAGCACCAGCCGGAGGAGGATTTCCTGTTCCGCCATGCTCATGCCTCCATATTCCCAATCTATCCTCTTTATGGAAAAACGGACCCGTTTTTGCCATATTTCGGACATGAAACGCGCGATTTCCCTCTCCCTTCCCCTCCTTCTCCTCGCCCTCGGCTGCTCCGACTCCGGCAATTCCGGCCCCACGCCCGATCCGGGAACCTCCTCCTGGGACGTCCCCGTCTCCTCCGACCCGGTTCCGGACAACTCCTCCTGCGGAACCTGCGGCACCCCTTCCGAAGGGGGCTTCTCTTCCGGAACGGAGACCACCTCCTCCTCGGCGGGCGACGTCGCGCTCGCCGATCTGCTGACCGAGGCGCAGTTCAACCAGATCTTCCCGATCATGAACCCCTCAGACCCCTGCTACAACGACCTCAACACGATGTGCGCGGCCTCCAAGTGCACGGGCATCTCGACCTACCAGGGTTTTCTCGAGGCGGCGGCGCGTTTCCCGGCCTTCCTCGCCGTCGGCTCGGCCGACGACCGCAAGCGCGAGCTGGCCGGCTTCCTCGCCCACTCCTTCCAGGAGACCGGCGGGGGCGGCGAGCTGACCTGCGGCGGCGTGAAGGCCGGGGCCCTCTGCAAGTGCGAAGAGGATGGCTACAACGACGCCAGCGTGGGCGGCTACGCCTGGTCCAACGACTCGAACTACCAAGCGGTCGCGGGCAAATCCTACCACGGGCGCGGGCCGATTCAGCTCTCCTACCCCTACAACTACGGCCCCGCGTCGGAATACCTCTACGGAGACAAGACGGTCTGGCTGAACGACCCGGGCCAGGTGCTCCGGAGCTCGCTGGGCTTCTGGGGATCGGCCATCTGGTTCTGGACCGTGAAGGAGGACCACGGGGACGTCAACCTGCCCACCACGCTCAACGGCGATCCCGACGGCGCCGGGCTGGCCTCGTTCTACTACTACAAGCCGTCCTGCCACATGGCGATGACGGGGACCTGGAAGCCCAGGCAGGGCGACGTCGCCAAAAACCGCACCTTCGGCTTCGGCGTCACCATCAACATCGTCAACGGGATAGAATGCAGCGGCGCGTGGGACTACAGGGGCGAAAAGCGGGTGGAGATGTACAAGTACATCGCCGGAATCCTGGGCGTCTCCCCCGTCCCCTCCGACTGGACCGGCAGCGAGGACGACTACCTGACCTGCAAAAACCAGACCAGTTTCATGACCCCCTGACGGAAACGCGAAAAAAGCCGCCGACGGCCCTTTCCCCCGCCCCCATACCGGGGCGGGGCTTTCTACATTTCAGCCGCCTTCTCCGGCGGACGCCGGAGACCCATCCTCATCAAAAAGGAAGAGACCATTGGGCGCATTTCAGGTGAAAAAGGGGTTCGACGTCCCTCTTGAGGGAGAAGCCCCGCGTACGCTGAGAGATCTTCCCGCCAGTCCGTTCGCCGCGTTCAACACCGACGAGTTCGCCTTCACCAAGTGGCGGCTCCTGGTGCAGGAAGGCGACAAGGTCCAGGTGGGCACCCCCCTGGCTTCGGCCAAGCACGACGAAAACATCCTCGTCGTCAGCCCCGTCGCCGGCTCCGTCCACCAGATCGTCCGCGGCGACCGCCGCAAGCTGCTCTCCGTCGTCCTGAAGAACGACGGCTCGGGCGACGCGGTCGACTTCGGCGCCTGGGACATGGCCAAGATCGGTTCCGCCGGCCGCGACGCGCTGGTCGCGCACATCCAGAAGGGCGGCCTCTGGCCCCTGCTCAAGCAGCGTCCCTTCGGCAAGCTCGCCGACCCCGCCAAGGCCCCCAAGGCCCTCTTCGTCAACGGCATGGAGACCGCCCCCCTCGGCGCCGACCAGGAATTCCTGCTCGCCGACCGCGCGGACGAGTTCTCCCTGGGCCTCCAGGCCCTGCTCGAAATCGTGCCGACCGTCCACCTCTGCGTCCGCCAGGGCTGCACGCTCGGCGCGCTGAGCCAGGCGCAGGGCGTGAACATCCACACCTTCGCGGGTCCCCATCCCGCGGGTCTGCCCGGCACCCACATCAACATGATCAGCCCGATCAACAAGGGCGAGACCGTCTGGACGATCACCGCCTACCAGGTCTCCCTCATCGGCGAGTTCCTGAAGACCGGCAAGGTCCCGGAACGCCAGATCGTGGCCATCGCCGGCTCCGCCGCCAAGGAACGCGGCTACTTCCGCGCGACCCGCGGCGCCCAGATTTCCAACCTGGTCGGCTCCGCGCTCCCCGAAAACGTCCGCGCCATCGCCGGCACCCCCCTGTTCGGGACCGCCAAGGGCTCGGACGAGTGCATCGGCATGCGCGACGCCTCGCTCTGCCTGATCCCCGAATCGACGGAACGCCACTACCTGATGAGCGACGAGCACTGGGCCGGGGCGGGCTTCCGCTCCTTCTCCACCTGGCGCCTCTTCGCCTCCGCGCTCTGCTGCCGCGCGAAGAAGTGGGCCCTCGACACCGCCCTCCACGGCGGCAGGCGCGCCATCATCCAGCAGGACGTCTACGAACGCTTCTCGCCGCTGGACGTGCCGCTGACCACGCTGGTCAAGGCGATTCCCTCGGGCGACATCGAACGCCTCGAACAGCTCGGCCTCTACGAACTGGAGCCCGAGGACGTCGCGCTCTGCACCTTTGCCTGCCCCTCCAAGGTCGATGTGGCAGAAGAGATCCGCAAGGGTCTCGCACTCCTCGAAAAGGAGGCCTAGGCGATGAAGAACCCCCTCGAGATTTTCGGCAAGCTCTTCGACGGCCTCGAAGAGAAGAGCAAGGGCAAGAAGGTGATGGCCGCCACGGTCGACGCCTTCGACACCTTCCTCCGCACCCCCAAGACCCGCACCTCCGGCTCGGTCCACCTGCGCGACGCCCTCGACAGCAAGCGCATGATGAGCACCGTGATCCTGGCGCTGGCCCCCGTGGCCCTCTTCTCGATCTGGAACACCGGCTTCCAGAAGCTCTCCGCGCTGCAGAACGTCCCGGGCGCGCTGAAGTCCGGCTGCGCGCTTCTCGGCACGGAGCCCACGTTCCTCAACTGCGTGCTCCACGGCCTCTGGCAGTTCATTCCGATCATGGCCGTCACCTACGCGGTCGGCCTGGGGATCGAGTTCGTCGTCGCGGCCGTGCGCGGCCACGAGGTGAACGAAGGGTTCCTGGTCAGCGGCATGCTGATCCCCCTCACCCTCCCCCCGGACATCCCGCTCTGGATGGTCGCCGTCGGCACCGCCTTCGGCGTGGTCTTCGGGAAGGAAGTGTTCGGCGGCACGGGGATGAACTTCCTCAACCCCGCGCTCACGACCCGCGCCTTCATCTTCTTCAGCTATCCCGGCGCCATCTCCGGCGACACCGTCTGGAAGGCCGTCGACGCGACGAAGGACGCCGTGGTGGACGGCTTCTCCGGGGCCACTCCCCTGGCGATCGCCGCCGCGACCCCCGCGGGCCAGAGCCCCGTCGCCGCCCTGGAACAGGCCGGCTTCACGCTCAAGTCCATGTTCCTCGGCGTCATGCCCGGCTCGATGGGCGAAACCTCCGTCCTGCTCTGCCTGGTCGGCGCCGCGATCCTGATCGCGACCGGCGTGGCGAGCGCGCGCATCATGGTCTCCGCCGCGGCCGGCGTGCTGGTCACCGGCGGCCTGCTGAACCTCTTCGCCGGCGACGCGAGCCCCGCCTACTGGCACCTCCCCGCCTACTGGCACCTGGTCATGGGCGGCTTCGCCTTCGGCGCGGTCTTCATGGCCACCGACCCCGTCTCGGCCGCCGCGACCGGCGTGGGCAAGATCGTCTACGGCTTCATGATCGGGCTTCTGGTCGTCGTCATCCGCGTGCTCAACCCCGCCTTCCCCGAAGGCACGATGCTCGCGATTCTGCTGATGAACGTCTTCGCCCCGCTGATCGACCACTTCGTGGTCCAGGCCAACGTCCGCAGGAGGCTGCGCCGTGCTCAATAAGGAAAAGAACTCGTTCTCCATCCTCTTCGCGTCGGTCGTCTGCGCCGTCGCGGCGGGGCTGCTCTCGTTCGCGAGCACGCAGCTGCGCCCCCTGCAGGAGGCCAACGCGAAGCTCGACAAGCAGAAGAACATCCTGATCGTGCTGAAGGTCGGCCGCGACGGCGAACGCTACGGCACCGAGCACGTCAAGGCCTTCTACGCCGACACCGCCGACCAGGCCACCGTGCAGAAGCTCTACGAAGCCTACGTCCGCCCCGGCGTGGTCGACCTGGCCACGGGCGACGTGGTCGAAGGCGCGGATCCCGAGGCGATCGGCCCCGGACAGGCGCCCATCTGGTCGCTCGTGAAGGACGGCAAGGTCGAGGCGGTCGCGATCGACGCGATCGGCAAGGGCCTCTGGTCCACGCTCTACGGCTTCCTCGCGCTGGAATCCGACTTCAACACCGTGCGCGGCATCACGTTCTACTCCCACGGCGAAACCGCGGGCCTGGGCGCGCGCATCGAGGAAGGCTGGTTCCAGGAAGGCTTCGTCGGGAAGAAGATCTTCGGCGAAGACGGGAAGCTGGTCTCCGTCTCCGTCGCCAAGGGCGCAACCGCCAAGGGCGACCACGAGGTGGACGGCATCTCCGGCGCCACGCTCACCTGCAAGGGCGTGACCGGCCTGCTGGCGAACGAGCTGAACGCCTACGGAAAGTGGATCGAAAAGAACCGCTCCGGCGAAGCCGCGCAGGCCCCGGCCGAAGAGGCCCCCGCCGCGGAAGAAGCCGCGCCCGAAGCCGAAGCCCCCGCCGCCGAGGCGGCCACGGACGGCGCCAACCAGGCCGTGGAACGCCCCGCCGCCGAAGAACCCGCCGCGGAAGCCCCCGCGGAAAACGCCCCCGCGGCGGAAGGAGTGCAGGAATGAGCTCGCCCTTCTCCACAATGGCGACCCCGATCTTCAGGAACAACCCGGTTCTCGTCCAGGTTCTGGGGATCTGCTCGTCGCTCGCCGTGACGACCAACGTCAGCACCGGCCTCACGATGGGGATCTCGGTCACGGCGGTCGTCGCCCTCTCCAACCTGATTCTCTCCTCGATGCGCAACTGGATCCCCGGCAAGATCCGCATGATCGTCGAACTGGTGGTCATCGCCGTGCTGGTCATCATCACCGACCAGGTGCTGAAGGCCTACGCGTTCGACGTCTCGAAGCGGCTCTCCGTCTTCGTCGCGCTGATCATCACCAACTGCATCGTCATGGGCCGCGTCGAGGCCTTCGCGCTCGCGAACAAGCCGATCCCCTCGCTGCTCGACGGCATCGGGAACGGCCTCGGCTACGGCGCGGTGCTGCTCCTGGTGAGCACGGTGCGCGAAATCGCCGGTTCCGGCACCTGGCTCGGCATGCAGGTCGTCCCGCAGGCCGCCTACGAGGCCGGCTACTCCAACATGGGCCTGATGGTCCTCGCCCCCGGCGCGTTCTTCCTGATCGCGCTGCTGGCCTGGGCGCAGACCGAATTCCTGCTCCGCAAGGGAGGCAAATGATGGAAGACAGTCTCCTCAAGCTGCTGGTCGACTCCATCTTCACGAAGAACATCCTGCTGGTGTTCTTCCTGGGGATGTGCTCCTTCCTCGCCTGCTCGAAGAAGATCAAGACCGCGATCGGCCTGGGCGCCGCCGTCACCTTCGTGCTGACGATCGCCACCCCGGTCAACTGGGCGGTTTACAACTTCGTCCTCCGCCCCGGCGCGCTCTCGTGGACCGGGAACGCGGAACTGGCGGGGCTCGACCTCTCCTTCCTCACCTTCATCACCTTCATCGCGGTCATCGCGTCGCTGGTGCAGCTGGTCGAGATGGTCGTCGACAAGTACTCCCCCTCGCTCTACGCGGCGCTGGGCGTCTTCCTGCCGCTGATCACGGTGAACTGCGCCATCCTCGGCGCCTCCCTCTTCATGGTCGAGCGGAACTACACGGTCTCCCAGTCCGCGGTCTTCGGATTCGGGTCCGGCCTCGGCTTCTGGATCGCCATCGTCGCGCTGGCGGCCGTCCGCCAGAAGCTCGAATACTCGAACTTTCCCCGCGGCCTGCGCGGCCTTCCCGGGGTTTTCATCATCAGCGGCCTCATCGCCATGACCTTCATGGCGTTCGGCGGCATGTAAGGAGCGAACGATGGTCATCGCGGTCAGCATTGTCGTATTCACCGTCGTCATCGTCGCGCTCGTCGCGCTGCTGATGTTCGCCGGATCGAAGCTTCTGCCCCAGGGCAAGGTGAAGATCGGCATCAACGGGAACCCCGAAATGGCCAAGGAGGTCGCCCCCGGGCAGACGCTCCTGAGCGCCATGGCGAACGAAGGCGTCTTCATCCCCTCCGCCTGCGGCGGCGGCGGCGCCTGCGGCCAGTGCAAGTGCAAGGTCCTCTCCGGCGGCGGCGAGCTGCTTCCCACCGAAGCGGCCCACATCAACCGCAAGCAGGCGGCCGACCACTGGCGCCTCGCCTGCCAGGTGAAGATCAAGAACGACATGGAGATCCAGGTCCCCGAGTCGATTCTCGGCGTGAAGGAATGGGAATGCGAGGTCATTTCCAACAAGAACGTCGCGACCTTCATCAAGGAGTTCATCGTG
The DNA here is from genome assembly GCA_017650365.1 of Fibrobacterales bacterium. Classification (GTDB taxonomy): domain Bacteria; phylum Fibrobacterota; class Fibrobacteria; order Fibrobacterales; family CADBQJ01; genus CADBQJ01. Next base: position 23,616 of record JAGCEZ010000038.1, read on the forward strand.
CAGCTGCCCCCGGGCGAGCACATGGACTTCCTGCCCGGCTCCTACGCGCAGATCAAGATCCCGAAGTACGAGATGGACTACGACGTCGACATCGACAAGTCCCTCGTCGGCGACGCCTATCTGCCCGCGTGGGAGAAGTTCGGCCTCTTCGGCCTCAAGGCGAAGAACACCGAGCCCACCATCCGCGCCTACTCCATGGCGAACTACCCGGCCGAAGGCGACCGCATCATGCTGACGGTCCGCATCGCCACGCCCCCCTTCAAGCCGAAGGACCAGGGCCCCGGCTTCATGGACGTCCCTCCGGGCATCTCCTCCTCCTACATCTTCTCGCTGAAGCCCGGCGACAAGGTGACGATGAGCGGCCCCTACGGCGACTTCCATCCGGAATTCGACTCGAAGCGGGAGATGATCTGGGTGGGCGGCGGCGCCGGCATGGCCCCCCTCCGCGCGCAGATCATGCACATGACCAAGACGCTGCACGTCACGGACCGCGAGATGCACTACTTCTACGGCGCCCGCGCGCTGAACGAAGTGTTCTACCTCGACGATTTCCTCTCGATCGAGAAGGAGTTCCCGAACTTCCACTTC
>JAGCEZ010000039.1 GCA_017650365.1 Fibrobacterales bacterium
GAAATGCACGCCGTCTCGGTGGTCGAGGTCGTCGACGGTCGAGACCTGGTCTCCCTCGATGCAGAAGACGGACGCGTCGCCTTCCGACCTCATCGCCTCGACGGCGTGCCTCATCATGGCCCTCCAGTCCGCGAGCGTGGAACCGTCCTTGGCTTCGCCGTCGCGTTCGGAGGCGTCGCCGCGGACCGTTTCGGTCGCGAACGGTGTGATGACGTAGATCTTCGCCTTGGGCTGCGCGGCCCGCAGCGCGCGGAGCGTCTCCGCGAAGCGGGGCGCGGACTCCGCCAGCGTGAAGTTCTGCGACCACCAGTCGTTGTAGCCCCATTCCACGGTCGCCACGTCCACGCGCCGTTCGGGCGAGACGTTCATCGTCACGATCTTCGGCTCGATGGTGGTGCCGCCGATGGAGAGGTTGACCAGCTCCCAGCCCTTTTCGCGGGCGAGGATCCACGGGAAGGTCTCGGAGGCGTTCAGCTGGCCCTCCCCGTGCGAGAGGGAGTTGCCGATGGCCAAGTAGACCGGCTTGTCCAGCGGCGCGGCCTTCTCCAGGCGCGAACCGGCGGGCAGCTCCAGCCCGCGGAAGACGACGGCCAGCTGGTGGGGGAGCGCGAGTTCCACGGTGCGCATCGTCCCCGCCTCGCCGAGCGGGAGTTCCGTCCGGCCGGTTCCCTCGAGGACCCGTTCCGCGGGCTCCTTCTGCCCCATGTAGACGCCGTCCACGTAGAGGCCGAGCTGCATGAAGGGGTAGCGCCGCTGGTCCTTCGGGGTGACGGGGCTCTCCTCGACCAGGGCGACGGCCGAGGGGGCGTCGGTCCGGAATCGGATCACGACGCCGGCGTGCTGGTTGTGGATGCCGTACTGCTTCAGCCATTCGGGCATGCAGTCGGGGTCGGCGATGCACTCGTCGCTGTGGCGCAGGAGCACGGCCTTCTCCGCGTCGACCTTGGGGAACCAGACGCCGTCGTAGGCGACGGCCGGGTCGTCCGGGGCCACGAAGAGCTGGGAAGCCGCCGTCGCCGCGGCCGGCGCCTCCGGCGCCGCGCTTGCCTCCGGCGCCGCCGGGGACGTTCCGCCGGCGGCGGAATCCCGGCCGACCGCGGTCTGGGAGGGAGAGCAGGAGAGGAGCATGATGGCGATCCCCGGAAGAAGAGACAGAATCGGCGAATGGGCTTTCATACCCCCAATATCGTTTCGTTTCGGCGGACCAGGTGCATCCCGGATGCTAAAATGGACGAAAAAAAACGGCCGGGACGGACCCGGCCGCGAAATCCCCGTCGGGGGCGGACTACTGCAGCTGGGCGGCGAGCAGCGGTCCGAACTTGGCCGCGCCGGCAACGCTCAGGTGGATGCCGTCGGAGACGAGTTCGGTCAGGTTGGCCTCCATCCCCAGCGCCACGGGGTCGACGACGACGATGTTCGCGTCGCCGGCGGCCTGGCGTTCGGCCACCACGTCGCGTTCCATCTGCCGCCAGTCCTCGATCGTGGTGCTGTCGGTCGTGCAGACGCCGACGCCTTCGTTCGCGCCGGTGCCGGGCTGCACGCAGCCGTAGCCCTGGAGGTAGGTCTTGCCTTCGAAGGTGGTGCCGATCAGCGTGGGGAAGGGGACGATCACGGCGATCTTCGCCGCGGGCTGGACGGCGCGGATGTTCTCGATCACCTGCGCGAACTTGGCCTTCGCGGCGTCGACGCCGCCCGCGTTCCAGTCGTTGAAGCCCCATTCCACCACGGCGAGGTCGACGCGCTTCGAGGCGTCGAAGTTCATCGACACCATCTCGGGCGTGATCGTGGACCCGCCGACGGCGAGGTTGACCAGTTCGTAGCCCAGTTCGCGCGAGGCGATCCAGGCGAAGGTCTCTTCCGTGACGAACTGCCCTTCGCCGTGGGCCAGGGAGTTCCCGACGACCGCCATCACCGGCTTGTCGAGCGGCGCGGGAACGGAGAAGCAGACGTTGTCGTGCATGATGCGCAGACCGTGGAAGCGCATGGGCAGCTGGTGGGGCAGGGTGATCTCCACCGAGTGCGGCGCCCCGTCGTCGCTCATGTTGATCCACGCCCCCTTCGGCGTCGTGGCGTAGCCGTTCATCGCGGTGACCTTGCCCTTGTAGACGCCGTCCTGGTGGACGCCGAACGCGGGACCGGCGGGGTAGGGCTTGCGCCAGTTCGACTCCGCCACCTCCGGGTTGACGGAGAAGAGCGCCTGCGCCCCGCGCTGGCCCGGGTCGCCGCTGGAGACGAAGTTCACGCGGACGATGGCGCCGGCGTGAACGCGGTTGTAGCCGATGTTGGCGAGGTCGCCCCGGATGCAGGAGCCGTTGGCGCGGCACTCGGGGGAGTGGCGGAACAGGAATTCCACCTGCTGGGCCTCGTCGTATTCCGGATACCAGACGCCGTCGTAGGCGAAGATCGGGCTGTTGGGGCGGACGGTGTCGCCCGTGTTGAAGCAGAACGTCTGGCCGTCGCCGGACGCGGACGACGCCGCTTCGGAGCTCGCGCCGCCGTCGCTTCCGCCCTCGCCGCCGCCCCCTTCGCCGGAGGCGCTGCTCGTTCCGGGATCGGGGTCGGGGTCCGGTCCGGACGAGGACGAGGAATCGCCGCAGGCGGCCAGGCCCGCGACCAGGCAGAAGGAGAGGGCGGCGAAGAAGGCGCGCCGCGCGGTCGTTTTTTCGATGGAAGCCATGGGGTCCTCCGAAAGAGAAGAGATTCCCCCTTAACCTAATTCCATCCGCGGGAAAGAAGTGCACTTTACGTGCTTTTTTTCCGTCTTGAGCGCCGATTGTTTTAATTTAAGGCGGATGGAAGATCCGATGCTCGAGCTGGTCGACCGCTTCCTCCCGGTCCTGGACAGGATCGAGAACGATCTGGGCGCGCCGCTGGAGATCGGGGAGCTTTCGAAGCAGGCGTTCTACTCGAAATACCATTTCCAGCGCGTTTTCCGCGATCTCTGCGGCCGCACCGTCGGCGAATACCTTCGCGCCAGGCGGATGACCGAGGCCTCCGAGATCCTCCTCCACACCGACTTCCCGATGGAGAGGATCGCCTTCATGCTGGGCTACCGGTCGGCGCGGACGTTCCGCAACGCCTTCGAGTTCCACTACGGCGTCTCGCCCGCGGCCTACCGGCGGCAGGGGACGGCCCACTGGCACCGCTACTACGCCGCGCTCAGCGGAGGCGAGCTCCGCCACCTCCATTCGGGCAACGTCACGCTCGAGCCGGAGATCGAAGACCTGCCGGCCCGCCGCTTCGCCGGGCTCCACCGCCTGCTGCCGATGGATTCCCCGGAGTCGGACCTGCTCTTCGACCGGGCGCGCCTTTCCGTGCCCGAACGCGCGCCCGATCCGCACTGCTTCGTCTGGAACTCCCCGGAGGAGCGCCTGCTGCGGATGCACCATTTCGCCGTGGTCTACGACCGCGACGCCGTCGGCGAGCTCCCGCCGGGCTGGGAGGAACTCTCCATCGCGCCGATGCGCGTCGCGAGGTTCCGGCACAGGGGCGCGATGGCGGTCTACGAGTGGAGCAAGCGCTACATCTGGCAGGAGTGGAACCGCCGCGGGGAGTGGACGATCGACGAAAACCTCCCGGCCGAGCTCGCCTTCCGCTTCGAAGGGCCGAACATCTCCCGCGAGGGGTTCGAGGTCGTGCTGCCTCTGCGCCGCAGGGAGGCGGCGGAGGCGGTCGCCGCGCCCGCGGAGCCGTGAGGCGCTACTGCAGGAACTCCAGCCCGCGGATCTCCAGGAGCGTGTTGCCCCCGTAGGTCGCGTCGACGGCGGGCGTGAAGTAGAGCGCCGTGCTCTTGGTCAGGTCGAGCGGGATGTCCTTGGATTCGTCGGGCACCCACTGCGGGAAGACGAAGTCGGCGAACCGCAGCTTGATGGTGGACCACTCCTTGCTGGTGGGGGCCATGTTCTGGTAGAGCGAGTAGGTTTCGTTCCCCTCGGGCTTGGGGCCGAAGTCGGTCTGGCCGATCTTCACGATGAGCGGCTGGTCGCACCTGTAGGTCAGCTTGACGCCGTAGATCCCCTCGAGCGAGACGGGGGAGTTGAAAATGAGTTCGATGAAGGGCCAGGCCTCCGTCGCGCGGCGTGCGAGCGTGAAGTGGACGCGGAGCGCGCCGTCGCGGACGAAGCCGCCCGTGGTGTCGACCGCGGAGCCGAGGTCGTCCACGTGCGGGGTCCAGAGCGCCGTGGAGTCGGCCCAGTCGACGGCCGCGAGCGGGGATTCGGCCTGGAGGGCCTCGCCGTCCCCGGCGCGGGGGGCGGGCCTGGACGAACACGAGGCGCAGAGCAGGGCGAAGGCCGCGAAGGCGAGGAGCGCGGCGGCCGCGGAAGAACGGGAAGGGGTGCGCATGGGGGACTCCGGTTCGCGTGGACTCTCTGCGAAAAACTAATCTAAAGCTATGTTTGGGGGAGATTCCGGAGGTCGCCATGTTCCGCAAAACCGCCCTGATCGCGCTCGCCCTGCTCCTCGCCCCCGCCTGGTCGATGCTGACCGCGTCCGAGGACCAGGCCCTTCTCCACTTCAAGGTCCTCGGGCCGAACGGCAGGCCGCTGGCCGGCGCGAACATCGCGCTGGAAGGGCAGAACCCCGAGCACAACTTCTCCGGCAACACGAACGACGCCGGCGAAGTCGACCTCCTCGCCGCGGAAGGCGACTCCTACTTCGTCGTCTGGAACTCGCCCGACGGCCCGCAGAAGTTCGACCAGGCGATTCCCGTCGCCCGCGCCCCCGGCGCCCAGGAGGGCAAGTTCCAGATCCAGTTCAAGGGCGCGAAGAAGGAGGCCCCGTCTCCCACCTCGATCCTCCTCGACGTGAAAGTGACCAACTTCGACGGGCGCTCCATCCCCCGCGCGAAGATCGTCCTGCACGGACGGAAGAGCGGGCGCGAGTTCACCGGCACGACCGACGGCGCCGGCCAGACGCAGATCCGCGTGGAGAAGGGCGAGACCTACGACATCCGCTACCTCTCCGTCGTCGGCCCCTACACCGTGGACGAAATCGACCTCCCGGCGAAGTCCCGCGCGGTGTCCGGCAACCTGCACGTGCAGTACGACGACAACACGGTCGAGCTGAAGAACATCTACTTCGAGACCGGCAAGGCGACGCTGAAGAAGAGCTCGTTCAAGGAGCTCGACCAGCTCGTCTACGGCATGAAGGAGGTCGAGCCGAAGCTCGTGGTCGAGATCGCGGGCCACACCGACAACGTCGGCGGCGAGGAGTACAACATGAAGCTCTCGCAGTCGCGCGCGGAATCGGTGCGCGACTACCTGCTGAAGAAGGGGATCGCCGCGGACCGCGTGACGGCCGTGGGCTACGGCTACACGCAGCCGGTCGAGGACAACTCCACGGAGGCCGGCCGCGCCCGCAACCGCCGCACCGAAGTGCGCATCCTCGGCGGGAAGTCCTCGGACTAGCCGGAATCCGGACGGAGAAGCGCCGGGGAGCCTCTCCCCGGCGCTTCGCGTTTTCCTTTTTCGGACCGGAATCCTACTTCCAGAACTGGACGGCGTTCCGGATCCCCTGCCGGACGAGCTCCTTCTGGTTGACCACGGTCTGCTTCTCGAGGTTCCCGGCGAGCCGGACCTCGACCGTCTTCGTGCCGGGCGCCTTGCCCGACTTGAGCCCGATCCGCGTGGTCGCGGGGAGCCGCTTGACGGTCGCGGGGTGGAGCGTGGCGTTCATCGAGAGCGCGAAGTTCCCGTCGAGGTCGGTCCGCCCGCGGCCGGAGAAGTCGAACTGCGGGCCAGTCCCGGCCATGGAGCGCCAGGCGACGGAGTCCTTCGACGCCCGGACGTTCCTCAGAACCGCCTTGTCGAAGGAGAGTTCGGCGAACTCGGGGGCCATGCGCCGGACGAGCTTCTCCTTCTGCACGGCGAGCCCGGCGACGCGCAGGTCCGAGACCGCGACGTCGCCGTCGGCCGCGAAGCGCGAGGGGTGGAGAAGCGGGGCGGCGGCGTCGAAGGAGGCGTCGACCTTCCCGGAGATCTCCGCCCGCGAGGGGAGGAAGAAGCGCAGCGCCGCGGCGAGGTCGATCCCGCGCGCGGCGATCCGCAGGTGCGCGACGGGGTTCCCGCGCAGCGGGACTTCGCCGCGCGCCTCGGCGGTTCCGCCGAACGCCGCGCAGCGGAACGACTTGACCGAAAGGCGTTCGGCGGAGACGCCGACCTCGCCCCTGATTCCGGAGACGCGCGGCAGCTTCGCGGACTCGAGCTCCGCGGCCTCGATCCGGAGTTCGTCCTTCCGGAAGCGCGAGGAGAACTTCGAGAGCGCGAATACCTCGCCGTCGGGGGAGTGGAGGACGAGCTTCCCGACCTTGATCTTCGGGCCGGCGAGCACCGCGAAGTCGGCGCTCTTCAGGAGGCTCTCCGCGGCGGGAGCCGCGCTCGATCCGTCGCTGGCCAGCGGCGTGTTCCGGCTCCAGAAGAGATGGAGCTCGGGCGACGAGACCGCGGTGACCGTCGGGCAGCCGCGTCTCCCCGCGAGGAAGAGGAGCATGTGCGCGAGATCGAACCGGACGTCGAGGCGCTTCGCCGTCGCCCGGGCGTGCCGCGCGTAGCGGTCGTCGGGGCGGTCGAACTTCATCGACACGTCGCGCAGCACGAGCGCGCCGGTCAGCGAGAGCTCCACGTCGTCGGAGTACTTCATGTGGGCGTGGAGCTCGGGGACCGCCTGGGCGAGCGCCGGGTCGAGCACCTTGACGAAGACGGGCTTGACGTTGGCCGCCATCAGCGCGAAGCCGAGGAGCGCGAACGCGAACGCGCCGACGAGGCCGAGCAGGACTCCGCCCTTGCGCCCGCGGCGCTTCCCTCCGCGCCGCTTCGCCTTCCTCCGTCCCTTTTTCGCCAAGGTCTCCATCGCAAACTCCTCAAAGAACGGCCGTCGCCGGCACCCCGGATTTTAGCTACTTTCCACGGAGAAGGAATCCGCTTTCCCACAAGGAGGGAACATGGCGCAGATCCAGCATTTCGACACCGCCTCCTTCGACGCCGCGGTCAAGGGCGACCTTCCCGTCCTGGTCGACTTCTGGGCCACCTGGTGCGGCCCCTGCCGCATGCTCGGCCCGATCGTGGACCAGCTGGCCGAGGAGTACGAAGGGCGCGTCGTCGTCGGCAAGGTCGACGTGGACCAGGCCGCGGACCTCGCGGCGCGCTTCGGCATCTCGTCCGTCCCGAGCGTCAAGCTCTTCAAGGGCGGCGTCGAGGTGGCGAGCATGGTCGGCGCGGCCCCCAAGAGCGCGCTCGCGAAGATGATCGACGGCAACATCTGATCCCGTCTCGGTCAGCGCTTCGGACGCCGGCTCCCCCCGGGGGCCGGCGCCATCCATTTCGCGAGGAGCGCGGGCCACTGCGAGGAGTCGCCCGAGGCGATGTTGAAGTTGCACCACGGGAAGAAGCCGTCCGGGCCGAAGCTGATCCGGACGGGGGCCTCGGTCTTGGCGACGAGGTAGAGCATCTGGGGCGAGGGGTTCCGGTCCAGGAGGAGGACCGTCCCGGGCGGGTTCTCGACCGAGCGGACGAGAAGGTCGTCGAAGAGCGGGGAGCCGACGGCGAACTCCCCGGGCCGGACGACGCGGAAGGCGCAGCCGAAGTGGACCGCGGAGGAGAGCGCGGGCGGCGCGAAGAGCGTGGTCGTCCCGGGCCAGGCGGCGAGGACGTTCCCGACCGAGGGCCAGCCCTCGCCGCTTTCGGAGAGGATCACCCAGCGGTTCTTCAGGACGGCCCCGTCCATGGGGAAGTGGAGGTCCGCGCCGCGCTTCGGAAGACGCTTCGCCAGCCAGGCGCGCTGCGCTTCGGGCGAACGCCAGTTGAGGAGCTTCCAGGGGAAACGGTCGGCGAAGACCTTCTGTTCCATGCGGGGAAAAATAGCAATCCGCCCGGCGCCCCCTTTCCGTGTCTATATTCTACATGGTCGGGGGTTCTTCTTCCCGGAGCCGAACGAAATGAAAACCGCGCTGCAGTCCATCGCCCTGTTCCTGTTCGCCGTCGGCGGCGTCGCCGCGCGCGGCTGGACGAACGCGGGCGGCCTCGACTTCCTTCCCGAAGAGATCCTGCGCTGGCGCGAGTTCTTCCCGCTCGTCCTCTTCCTGCTCCTCGCGGTCCCGATGCAGGGACTCCTCCTCTTCTCCGACAGGCACGGCTCCACCTCGCCGCTCGGGACGATGATGCTGGCCGCGCTCGCCTGGCTCTGCCTCGCGGTCTCCCCGCAGGCGGGCTCCTGGGCCGGCGCGCTTCCGCTGTTCCTCGCCTTCGCCCTCGCGCGCTGCGGCGGCGCCCGTCTTTCGGTCCTGTTCGCCCCGTTCCTCTTCGGCGCGCTGGAGTGCCTCGTGTCGCACCGCGCGATCGCCGCCGTCGGCGGCTTCCTTCCCGAAGACCTCCTGCCGCGCCTGCCCGCATCCCTCGCCCTGCGCGACGTCGCGCTGGAGTTCGCGGCCGCCGAGGCCGTCGCCGTCGCGTTCGCCTGCGTCGGGCTCTCCCAGGTCGTGTTCCGCGGCGGCTCCGCCGTGCAGACCCCGAACCGCGTCCCGTCGCAGAACGTCGCCCAGATGGTGGACGAGTGGGACGGCGAGGACGAAGAGGACGGGAAGGACGGGAAGGACGGGAAGAAGGGCGCGCCCGAAGCGGCGCCCGCGATCGCCTCGGCGGGCGTCGCGTCCAAGATCGAGGTGGCGACCGACCGCACCGAGCTCGACGAAGTGTTCGAGACGATGATCTTCTTCCTGAGCAAGAACTTCCGCAGCTACACCTGCATCGGCTACCTCTCCTCCGACGGCGGCAGGACCTTCCACCTCTCCGCGGTCCTCTCGCAGGCGGGCTCCAAGCTGGACAAGGAGAAGATCGTCGTCGCGGGCAAGGGGGCCGTCGGCAAGGCGTCGCTCCGCCAGGCCGGCTTCTGCTCGGGCAACGTGGTGAGCTACTCCGACCCGGTGGAGTACTACAGCGCCCGCAACGTGGTCAACTCGCTGATGCTCTCCCGGATCTTCGACGTGGACTCCGGGAACATCGTCGGGCTGCTGGTGGTGGACTCGCAGATGCGCGAGGCCTTCTCGCAGGAGCACAAGGCGCTGCTCGACAGGTTCGCCCTGGTCGCGTCGCAGCTGATCTCCAACGTCCGCCTCTCCCAGCGGCTCAAGCGCCAGAACATGCGCAGCGAGCAGGCCTACAAGATGGCGGCCTACTTCGCGCAGCAGTCGAGCGTGGCGAGCATCCTCAAGGGGATCGTCTCCAGCTACCCGGCGATCTTCGGCGCGGACCGCTTCTTCTTCTGCGACCGCTCGGGCGAGACCGGGCGCGTCGTGAACCTCTTCGGCGCGTCGGAACCGCTCGCGGAGGGGATGACGTTCGACCTGCGCGGGAAGAACGCGCTCGTGCCCGAGGTCTTCCGGACCGGGACGCCCAAGCTGCTCGGGACGGGCGAGAAGGGCGTCGGGCGGTTCGCCGAAGGCGACGGGGACGCGCCCGCGGTGAAGAGCTTCCTCGCCGCCCCGCTCTTCGACGAGACCGGGGCCGTGACGGCGGTGACCGGCGTGGAGAAGGGGACGGAGAACTTCTTCGGCGTCGATTCGCTGGTGCTGATGCAGATCCTGAACGCCAACGCCACCACGGCGATCGCCAAGGCGCGGGTCTTCGCGCACCTGGAGAGGCTGGCGACGGTCGACGGCCTGACGGGGATTCCGAACCACCGCCAGTTCCAGACCCTGCTGGACAAGGAGATCTCCCGGCACCGCAGAAGCGGGGAGAAGCTCTCGCTCCTGCTGCTCGACATCGACCATTTCAAGAACTTCAACGACTCCTACGGCCACCAGCTGGGCGACGAAGTGCTCCGCACCGTGGCGCAGGCGCTGCAGAAGACGATCCGCGCCGGGGACCACGCCGCCCGCTACGGCGGCGAGGAGTTCGTCGTCATCCTCGAAAGGACCGGCGCGGCCGAAGCGCCCGCGCTCGCGGAGCGCGTCCGCCAGGCGGTCGCCGACGCGCGCGTCTCGTACGAGGGCGGCGACCTGCAGGTGACGGTCAGCGTCGGCGTCGCCGTCTACCCCGACGACGCGGACTCGAAGTCCGCGCTGATCCACAAGGCCGACCTCGCGCTCTACGCCTCGAAGCACGCGGGGCGCGACCGCGTGACGCTGTTCGGCGCGGTCACGCCCGAAGAGGCCGCCGCGGCCGAAGAACTCCATGCCTAGCCGGAAGTTCTACGCGGTGCGCGCGCCGCTCGGGCCCGCCGTCTTCGAAACCTGGGACGAATGCAAGGCCGTCGTGGCGGGCGTCTCCGGCGCGCGGTACAAGTCGTTCGCGACGCGCGGCGAGGCCGAGGCCTGGGCCGCGGAGCGCGCGGCGGAGACTCCGGACGACGGAGTCCTGCGGCTCTACGTGGACGGGTCCTTCGTCCCGTCCTGCCCGTTCGCGGGATGGGCGGTCGTGGCCGTGCGGAACGGGGAGAAGCTCTGGACGATGTCGGGCAGGACGGAACGGCCCGCGGAGAGCCGCAACGTCGACGGCGAAGTCGAGGCGGCGACGCGCGCGATCCGCTGGCTGCGGGAGAACCCGCAGCGCGCCGAGATCGTGCACGACTACGAGGGCGTGGCGCGCTGGGCGCTGGGCGAGTGGAAGGCGAAGAGCGCCGTCGCGCGGCGCTACGCCGCCGACGCGGCGCCGCTTCCCGAAGGGCTTTCGTTCAGGCACGTCGTCGCGCACGCGGGCGAGGTCTGGAACGAGACGGCGGACTCGCTCGCGCGCGGAGCGCTCCGTCCCGGAGAGGGGAGCGGAGCGGACGAAGGCCGCGCGTCGTCCGCGGGGACGAAATAACGTATATACGAAAATACGGGTTCCGGCGGAAAAACGCCCCGGAGACGCATAGCAAAATTTCTTGAAAAAAAATGTCCCGGAATAAAATCCTTTTGTTATATCTTCCGTAGCACTCAACTTCAACCAAGGGGAACACCCAATGGCTACTGCTGCTAAGAAGACCGTCAAGAAGCCCGCTGCCAAGAAGCCGGCCGCCAAGAAGCCTGCTGCGAAGAAGCCGGCCGCCAAGAAGACCGCTGCGAAGAAGCCGGCCGCCAAGAAGCCCGCTGCGAAGAAGCCGGCCGCCAAGAAGACCGTCAAGAAGGTCGTCAAGAAGGCTCCGGCCAAGAAGGCCGCCGCCAAGAAGACCGTCAAGAAGGTCGCCAAGAAGCCGGCTGCGAAGAAGCCCGCCGCCAAGAAGGCTCCGGCCAAGAAGGCCGCCAAGAAGTAGCGGATCTTCGCGAACGAAAAAAGAACCGTTCCTCCGGGAGCGGTTCTTTTTTTCGCGCGCCGGACTTCGGGCTAGAGCGCGCCGACGAACTTGCGGACGATCGCCGCGGTGCCGACCAGGTTCCCCGCGGCGGCGCCGAGGCTGGTCAGCAGGAAGACGAGGAAGACCTTGAGCGCGCGGTTCCTCCACCAGCGCTTCGGCTCCCCGATCTCGTCGGGGAGGGCCTCCAGGTCGGAGACGGCGGGCGGCGCGAAGAAGAGCTGGACCAGGCCGGTGACGTAGCCCGCGCCGAGGAGCGGCGAGAGCGTGGTGATCGGCGCGGCCAGGATCCCGGAGAGGATCGCGAACGGGTGCGCGAGCGAGACCAGCCCGCCGAGCGCGCAGAGGGAGCTCGTGGCGAGGATCCAGACGACCGCGCCCTCCTCCGCGGCCTGCGGGTCGAGGCGCGCGGTGAGCGCGACGGCGAGCACGATTCCCAGCGGGACCGCCCAGCCGGCGGCCTTCCCCGCGAACGAGGGCGGCGGGACCGCGAGCGCGTCGTCGACCGGGCGCGCGGGCTCCCGCAGGATCCGGCAGATGCCCGGGACATGGCCCGCGCCGACGACGGCGACGACGACCTTTCCCTCGCACGCGCGGATCCGCTCGGCCAGCACGAGGTCGCGCTCGTCGATCAGGACCTGCTTGAGCTGCGGCAGCTCCTCGCCCATCTCGTCGAGCATCGCCCCGAGCGTCTCCCGGTCCTGGAGCTCGCGGAGCTTCTCCTCGTCCATCTGCTCCTTCTCGAAGAGCGCGCCGCAGAGCGCGGCGAGGAGCTTCGCCTTCTTCCAGAGCCCGGTGAGCCGCCAGACGCGCTTGAGCGTGACGCGGATCTCGCGGTCGACCAGCTCCACGCGGACGCCGTTCCGCTCGGCGGATTCCACGGCGGCGAGCAGTTCGGTCCCGGGGAGCGTCTTCGTCCCCATCCCCAGGCGGCGCTGGTAGGAGGCGAGGATCAGGTTGGCGATGAGCGTGGGGAGCTGGCGCCTGCGGATGACCGCGCGGAGGTCGAGCGAACGCCAGCGGTCGGGCTGGCGCAGCGCCTCGAGCCGGCCGGCGTCGAGTTCGACGCAGACGGCGTCGGGGGAGTTCTCGGAGATCGTCCTCTCCACCGTTTCGGCGGATTCCCGGGAGACGTGCGCGGTGCCGACGAGCAGGACGCGCTTCCCGTCCAGGTCGATTTCGACGGGCGCGGAGGCCGTTTTTTCCATTTCCATGGGAAAAAGATAGCTTTGCGCCATGCCCGCGCCTTCTTCGCCCGGCCTCGCCTGGCTCGACTCCCGGATCCTCCTCGGAATGAAGGCGGGTCTGGAGAACATCCGCGAACTCTGCGCCCGGCTGGGGAACCCGCAGGATTCGTTCCGCTCCGTCCACGTCGTCGGGTCGAACGGAAAGGGAAGCGTGGCGAGCATGTCCGCGCTCGCCTTCTCGCGCGCGGGGCTGCGGACGGGGCTCTTCACCTCCCCGCACCTGGTGAGCGTGCGCGAACGGTTCCGGATCGACGGCGAGCCGGTCTCCGCGGAGGAGTTGGACTCCGTCCTTCTCCGCGTGCGCGACGCGTCCGCGCGTGCGCCGGAGATCCAGACGACCTTCTTCGAGGCGGCCACCGCCGCCGCGCTGCTCTGGTTCAAGGAGGGGGGAGTCGAGGTCGCCGTCCTGGAGGCGGGCCTGGGCGGCCGGCTGGACTCCACCAACGTGGCCGACTCGCCGCTCGCCGCGCTCACGTCGATTTCGCTCGAGCACACGGACCTCCTGGGGAACACGGAGGAGGAGATCCTCGCGGAGAAGCTCGGGGTGATGCGCCGCGGCGGGCTCTGCGTCCACGCGCTTCCCCCGCGCCTCCTTCCCGCCGCCGCGGCGCTCGCGCGCCGGGACGGGTATTCGCTTCTCGGCCTGGGCGACCGCGCCTGGCGCGCGGAACCGGACGGGGTCCTGCTCTGCTCGCTCGGCGGCGCGGACGTGCGCCTGGGCGACTTCCCGGGCTCCCCGCTCCCGATGCAGCGCAACCGCGTCCTGGCCGCGCTCCTGGTCGAGGCCTTCTGCCTGCGGAACTCCGAAGACCCGAGGCTGAAGCCCCTTCTCGACGACCCCGCCCGGCTCGCGGAGCTGCTCTGCGGCGCCTTCCGCGAACACGTCTGGCCCGCGCGCCTGCAGTTCCTGGAGATCGAGGGCTGGCCGCGGACGCTGGTCGACGGCGCGCACAACCCGGAGTCGGTCTCCTGCCTGGCGGAGAGGGTGCGCTCCGCGTTCGGGGAGAACTCCGCGACGGTCGTCATGGGCGTGGTCCGCGACAAGAACCTCGGCCCGATGCTCGATGCGCTCCTTCCCTTCGCGAAGCGGTTCCTCTTCGTGCGGACGCCCTATCCGCGCTTCCGCGACCCGGAGGAGCTGGACGCGGAACTGCGCGGCCGCGCCCCTTCCGAACTCTTCGGGACGGACGTCCGCGCCGCGCTGGAGCGGGCGCGCGCGGTCGGGGACCCGGTCGTGGTCTGCGGCTCGCTCTACCTGATGGGCGCGGCGATCGCGGAGCTGGCGCCGGTCTGCGAAGACCTGGCCTGGTTCCGGCGGTTCTCTCCCGACGCCAACGAAACCCGATGACGAGAAGCCGCCGGAGTTCGCCATGAAGGAAAGCGCGCGCAGCGAAGACAGGCTCTGGATGGAACGTGCGTTCGGAACCGCGCTCGCGCACTGGGGGCGCGCGCTGCCGAACCCCTGCGTGGGCGCGGTCGCCGTCGCGGACGGCGAGGAGATCGGCTCGGGCTGGTCGCGTCCCGCCGCGGAGGGCGGCGCGCACGC
>JAGCEZ010000004.1 GCA_017650365.1 Fibrobacterales bacterium
CGCGCGGACTCCAGCGACTCGAACGAGAACGAGAGGTAGTTGCGGTAGTGGCTGCCGAGCGCGAAGTAGCGGTAGTCCATCGGCGAGAAGCCGCGCTTGACCAGGCTGTCCACGGTGAGGAACTCGCCCGTGCTCTTGCTCATCTTGTCGCCGTCGAGGCGGAGGAACTCGCCGTGCATCCAGAAGCGGCTGAAGGTCTTGCCCGTGGCCGCCTCGCTCTGCGCGATCTCGTTGGTGTGGTGCACGCGGACGTGGTCGGTGCCGCCGCAGTGGATGTCGAGCGTCTCGCCCAGGTGCTTCATCGCCATGGCGGAGCATTCGATGTGCCAGCCGGGGAAGCCGACGCCCCACGGGGAGTCCCACTCCATCTGGCGCTTGACGTCCTTGGGCGAGAACTTCCAGAGCGCGAAGTCGGTGGGCAGGCGCTTTTCGCCCATGGAGATGCGCGATCCCGCCCAGAGGTTCTCCAGGTCGAGGCGCGCGAAGTCGCCGTAGCGCTTGAACTTCGACGAGTCGTAGTAGATGCCGTCGGAGGTGCGGTAGGTGTAGCCCTTCTCCTCGAGCGTCTTCACCAGCGCGATCTGCTCGGCGATGTGGTCGGTGGCGCGGCACCAGACCGTCGGCTCGAGAAGGTTCAGGGAGTGGAAGTCGCGCATGAAGGCGTCGGTGTAGAAGGCCGCGACCTCCCAGACGCTCTTGCCGGTGCGCTTGGCCCCCTTCTCCATCTTGTCCTCGCCCTCGTCGGCGTCGCTGGTCAGGTGGCCGACGTCGGTGATGTTGACCACGTGCTTCGCGTCGAAGCCGTGGTAGGCCAGGGAGCGCTTCAGCAGGTCCTCGAAGATGTAGGTGCGGAGGTTCCCGATGTGGGCGTAGTGGTACACCGTGGGGCCGCAGCAGTAGATCTTCGCCGTCTTCCCGTCCTGGGGGACGAATTCCTGCTTGCTCCGGGTCGCCGTGTTGTAGAGAGTGATGGCCATGATTGCCTTCAAATCTAGCAATTTCGGGCTTTCCGCCCTGTCGGGGAAACCCGCGCGCGGGACGTGCGAACCGCGGGATTCGCGGCGCGGAGGGGGCTTTCCCCGGACGGGAAAGGAGGCGGAAGGGGCGCGGGCGGAGGAAAAAAGAAGGCGGCGCCAAGGCGCCGCGGAGGAGAGAGGAGAAAAGAGAAAAGAGACGGTCGAGCTTTGGAGGAGGGGAGGGAGGGGGATTGGAAACGAGCTCGACCGTCTCTTCGGGAAAGAAGATACCATTTTCCGCGCCGCCGCGCGAACCGTAAGCGGCTTGTAAGCGGACGGGAGGGGCCGCCTTCCGGCGGTCAGCGCGTCCTTTCGAACCGGAGCCAGTTCGCGGCCTTTCCGCACTCCGCGAAGCAGGCGGAGAAGGCGCTCCGGGTCGCGCCCCTGAGCAGGACGGTCTCGCGCCGGTAGAGGTCGTCGAACTCCCGCCCGGGGTCGCAGCTCTCCCGCTCCGAGGTCACGGTCAGGAGCATCTCGCCCGAGGGGACGTCCGCGTCCCAGTACCCCCGCTTCTCCGTGCCGAGGCAGTCGCGCCCGGGCGTGGCGGCGCCGTACTCCGCGAGCAGGACGAACTCCGGCGCGTTCCCCTCCGAGAGCGTCAGCTCCATCGAGGCGTACTGCAGCCCGTCCTCCGGCGAGCGCCACGGGCTCCGCGACCCGTCCCACCGCCACTCGCCCGCGAGGGAGCCCCCGCCCGAGGGCCCGGACGAAGCCGGGCCGGAGCACCCGGCGAGGAGCCCCGGCGCGAAAAGCGCGGCGCCGGCCGCGAGAGCGGCCAGCGCCGGAGAGAACGCCATGGGGAAGCCCATTCCCGTCCTCAGATGGAGTACTTCTCCGTCAGCTCGTCTCCGGAGCGCGCGTCGAAGACGCGGAACTCGTTCACGCCGACGGAGTCCTCCTCGTAGAGGTCGATCGAGACCTTGTGGCGGTCTTCGAGGTACTTCAGGTACCGCCCGCGGTTGTCGGTCAGGTATTCCGACAGCGAGGGACCCACGACCAGCGCGACCTTGCGCTCGGCCTTGTGCTTGGCGGCGCGGCCGAACCAGCGGTCCAGGTTGTAGAGCACCACTTCGTTCGCGTAGACGAACCCGCGGCCCTGGCAGGTGGGGCAGACGGAGGTCTTCTGCGTGAGGAGGTTCATGCGCACGCGCTTGCGCGTCACCTCCATCAGCCCGAACGAGGTGAGGGGGATGAACGAGACGGGCGCCTTGTCCTTGCGGACCGCCTTCTTGAAGGCCTGGACCACGCGGTCCTTGTCGGGCTCGTTGTCCATGTCGATGAAGTCGATGATGATCAGGCCGCCCATGTCGCGCAGGCGCATCTGCTTGGCGATCTCCTCGGCGGCGTCGACGTTGGTCTCGACGATGTTCTTCGCCTGGTCCTGGCCCTGCACCTTGTGGCCGGTGTTGACGTCGATCGAGACGAGCGCCTCGGTCTGCTCGATGATCAGGTAGCCGCCGCGGCGGAGCGGGACCTTGCGCTGCAGCGAGGTCTCGTACTCGTTCTCGACGTGGAAGGTCTCGAAGAGCCCCTCGTCGTCGCTCCAGAGCTTGACGCGGTCCACCATCTCGGGGCTGAGCGAGCGCATCCACGACTTGATGGAGCGGTATTCGTCGATGTCGTCCACGTAGACGAAGTCGGTGTTCTCGGAGAAGTACTCGCGGAGGGTCGCCTCGGTGGAGGTCGATTCCTCGTAGAGGAGGGCGGGGACGCCGCGCTCGGAGTTCTCGAAGCGCTCCTTCACCTGGTTCCAGCGCGCCTCGAGCTGCTCCATCTGGGCCTGGACCTCGGCGTCGGTGGCGTTGAGGCCGTTGGTGCGGACGATGTAGCCCACGCCCTTGGCCTTGATCTGCTTGACCAGGCGCTTGAGGTCGCGCCGGCGGGAGACCTCGCGCTCCTTCTTGGAGACGCCGACGAAGTCGGTGCCGGGCATGCAGACCAGGAAGCGGCCGGGGAAGGAGAGGTGCGTGGTCAGGCGCGCGCCCTTGGTGCTGATGGGCTCCTTGATGATCTGGACCATCAGCTCCTGGCCCTCCTTGAGGAGCTGGTCGATCAGGGGACGCTCGGCCCTGGCCTCGGCGTCGCCCTCGTCGCGGCCGTATTCCTTGTAGAGGTGGATGTTGCGGTCGATGACGTCGTCCACGTGGAGGAAGCCGGCCTTCTCCTGGCCGATTTCCACGAAGGCCGCCTGGAGGCCCGGGAGGACCTTCTGGACGATGCCCTTATAGACGTTGCCGAGAGTCCGCTGGGACTCGTGGCCCTCGACGACGAGCTCCATCAGCTCTCCGTCCTGGAGAACCGCGGTCCGCTTGTCGTAGGGGGTGATGGAGACGAGAATCTCCCGTTTTTGCTTCGAAACTTTCATGGAAAAGACCACGCTGTGCGGAACAGACGCTGCCGGATTCCGCGAACGCGGGGCGCGCCGAAGGTCCGCGGAGCGCCGCGAACCCCAGAAGCGCCAGAATGAACAGCAGCGTCAGGGTGAATGCCATTTGTCCGGTCCGTTTGGCGGAATTCTCTCCTCGGTTCGCTGCGGGGGCCGAACTGCCCGGGAGTCGAAATGCTCAAAGGAGCGGATGCGCCAAAAAAACGCCTGCCCACACGGGCAGACCGTCGAAATATACATCATATAATGGATTCCGGTCCAGTTTTCTGACCGGGCGGTCAGAATTCGCCGATTCCGGGGTTTTTCGGCGATTCCGGGCCGTTCGCCCGCCCCTCGGCGACGTCGTCGAGGAAGCGCAGGAGCTCCTCGTAGGCCCGCTCGCGCGCCGGCTTCGGGGAGAGGAAGAGGTCGTGCAGCCCGCCCTCGATCTCGACCAGGCGGACGTTCCCGCCCAGGTTCGCGCCGTAGCGCCGGATGTGGTCGCGGTCGAGCACGCCGTCGCAGCGCCGGTAGTCGTCGTCCCAGGAGCGGGAGGAGACGCTGCATCCGCTGTGCATCACCAGCACGGGGGGAAGCAGGTCGGGCCCCGCCTGCATCCGGAGCTGCGCCCGGTGGATCGCCCGAACCCAGGCGAAGTCCACGACGATGCTCTTCGGCTCCTTCAGCCGGAGGTCGTAGTCCCACTCGCCGCCGAACGAGCGGTGGAGCGACCGCGCGTAGTTCTCGTTCCCGCTCCGGGGAAGCCGCGCGCCGGGGAAGAGCGAGGCGAGGGCCGAGACCGCGGGCACGCCGATCTCCCGGACGAAGAAGCCGTAGTTCATCTCGAGGAAGGGGCTGTCGAGCGCGAGGGCCGCCAGGCCGCGCCCCCGGCCGCGGGCGGCGGCGTAGCAGGAGACGACCAGCCCGCCGGTGCTGTGGCCCAGCAGGACGACGGGCGCGCCGTTCGCCTTCCGCATCGCCGCGACGGCGGAGTCGAGCTCGGGGAAGTACTCCGCGACCGAGTCGATCGCCCCGCGCCGCTCCCCTTCGCGCCAGGAGCGCCCGTACCCGTGCAGGTCGACCGCCCAGAAGGCGTAGCCCGCGGAGTCGAGCCGCCCGGCCAGCTCGCGCTGGAAGAAGTAGTCGTTGAAGCCGTGCACGAAGAGGACGTTCGCCTTCGGCGCGGCGGCGGAGTCCCCGCCGCGGAACGGAAGGCGCACC
>JAGCEZ010000040.1 GCA_017650365.1 Fibrobacterales bacterium
GAGAGCGTCAGCGTCGTCGCGTCTTCGTTCGGGATGTCGAACTGCTCGACCCGGACCGCGGCCTTCAGCGTGTCGGACGCCGAACGGTTGACCAGGATCACGACGAGCGAGTCGCCGCCGGCGGCGTTGACCGAGGCGTAGGCCGAGAGCAGGGAGTCGTCCGCCGAGACGGACTCGACCCGCAATCTCTTGCCGTAGCGGCTGAAGAGGTGCACGACCTCGTACATGCCGTCGCCCCAGGTCCACGGGGTGAAGACCTGGACGCCGTTGTCCTGCATCGTCCCGAGGAACGAGGCGTAGGTCAGCGCCGTCGTCATGGCGTCGCCGGCGATCAGGTCGGTCTCCGTCATCCCCAGCCCGATGCCGTGCCCTTCGCCGAAGTACTGGTCGAGCCAGTCGGAGATCCGCTTGAAGATGTACTCGCGGTTCACGGAGGAGTTCCACGAACCGCCGACGTTCTTGATGCCGTTGGCGCCGGGATAGACGTAGTTCGTGTCGAAGAGGACGCGGTGCCAGTTGGTCCGGTCCTCGTAGGAGGTTTCCGTCGGATACCAGTGGATGTCGAAGAGGTCGAGCAGCCGCACGCCCGATTCCCTCTGCGCCGCGGCGACCTTCATGATGAAGTACTCCAGCCAGCAGTAGCTGCGGTCCGGGCCAACGGGACGGTTCTGGTCGTTGTAGGAGCCGATGCTGCACCACTGCCATTCGTTCGCGACGACCGGCCCGCCCAGCCTGATCTCCGGCCAGGCCGCGCGCGCCTTCTTCGCGACCTCCACGTAGCGCTCGACGATGAAGTCCCCCGTGACGGGCAGGTCCAGGTCGGAGTGCGTCCCGCGCCAGATCTCCGGCTCGTTGTCCATGCTCCAGTGGCGGAACCGCGACATGTCGTAGCCCAGCTCGTCCTTCCAGTGCGGGACGATTCCGACCGTGGAGTCCGCGGGCCAGGGCTCGTTGTAGAGGCTCGCGTTCCCCGCCTGGACCAGCGTCGTGCCGTCGTCCGCGACCGAGCCGCCGCCCGCCAGGTCGAGCGAGCGCTCCGCGTTGAACCCGTGCGCCTGTTTCCAGGCCCAGTCCCCGAAATTGAACTCGTTCGTCTTCGCGGCGTACCCCGTCAGCTGGAAGCCGAACATGGCGTCCACGCCCGGCATCCGCTCCTGCACCTTCCTCGCCAGGACGTCCCAGTCGTGCGCGTAGACGTTGTTGTACCAGTCCGGATGGACCGTCAGCTTCCTCCGCCAGTTGTAGCGCGTGGAGTTGTTGCCTCCGTTCGCGCGCAGCATGCGGATCCCCGCCTCGACCATCCGCGCAACGGCGGCGTCCTCGGCGGAGTCGCTCTCCATCGTCAGGTCGCCGACGTCCGAGATGTTCCGCCCGTAGATGTAGGGCGAGATCTCCCTCAGTCCCGTCCGCGCCTTGACCTCGACGTCCACGGAGCGCGGAGATCCCCATGCCGGAAGACAGAGCAAAAAAAGCAATGCGAAAATCGCAAGAAGCGGGAGACGATGCGGAGAGCGGGAGCGTTCCATGGCCGGACCTCTTTCTGCCAAGATATATCCGGAAACGGACCCGTGCGGCGTTTTATTCAGCACCACTGAAAAAAGCGAGCGTTCGCCCGGAGAAATCGGCGATTTCAGGCCGAAATCGGGGATTCCTACCAGACGACGCGTCTGTTTTTCCGAGGAAGCAGAAGAATCAATCGCAGACGAATCCCTGTTCGTTCGGCGCGGGATGGCAGTTTCTCGGACGATGCGTCGCAACGCCGCCGTTCTTCGATTCTTTCAGGCCTCTCCTGACGGCGCGCCAGCGTTCGTACAGTTCCCGAGCGGTTTCCCGACGGATGTCGCAATAACCGGGAGCGGGCGGTTCTTCGAGCTCGCTTTTCAACTCCACGTGCCACATGGCGTCCGAATGGCCGACGTCGATGAAAAAGAACTCCACGGAGGCGTCCGTCATCCACCCGGGAAATGTCCACCGTTCCGCGACCAACTCCAAAAACTTCTCGAAATCAGTGAGCGTCCTCCTGCTGTATCCGCCGTTTGGCCCTATCCCCGACGACCCGCCGGGAGCCCATGCGCAGGGGATTCCCAAGCTGGGGAACTCGAGTTCCCGGCCGCGTCCGTCCCGCTTCAACGAAACTTCGACCGCGTAATCGGCTCGCCTTTCCTCGCCGAACTTGCTGCGGCACTCCAGTTCGTCGTGATCGACGGTCCGCGAGTATCCCGGGTCCGAGACGAACGCGAAGACCAAGGCGGCCAATAGCCGCTCGCGGCCAAAATAGTCGGAGCCGATTCCGTTCCACTCCCATTCCGCAAGCGAAGGACGCCCGACGCGTTCTTTCAAGGGATGGAGGAACGTGGAAAAGAAGCGCTTGCCGTCCTCGCCGAAGGAACCGCGTCCGTACGCCGAATCGTCCACGTCGGACCGTGCGTTCCATCGCAGCACCGTCCTCGGCGCGCAAGGATAGCACGGCGTCGACGAATTTCCAACGAACAGCGGCAATTCCTGGACCGAATCCCACGGCGCGACGGTTTCGTAACCGTAGCAGGGAAACGGAGGCGTCTCGTTCAGGTCGAAAAGCGCGTTGTTCCGTTCCTTCAGGCGCTTCATTTCGTCCGCGATTTCCGGCGGGTATTCCTTTTCAGGCAAGTACGGCCTCGGCGCGATCAGCCAAATTCCCCAGTTGGTGGGAAGGTCGAGCCAATTGCGCTCCGTTGCCGCGGAAAGCGCGACAAGGAGCATCAGCAATGCGGAGGCTTTTCTCATTTGCGTCTCCTGCGAGCGGCGCGTTGAATGCCTGCGATATATTCATCGACGAAGCGATGTAGCGCCGACCAAACATCTGACTGTTTGTCAATTTCGACCCGCCCCGTACGATGGTTGAAATACGCGGCATCGTCGTCGTCCAACCCGCGATTCAAATCGTCGAATTTTCCGAGCAGACGCTTGAACTCCGCACGGTCCATTTGGACAGCGCCGTTGGCCTCCCGCCATTCGTCGTGCTTCACGAGAATCTGCCTCACCCTGAAAGAGACCAAGTGTGAAACTTCATGGCTCATCGCCGCTGCAGCGTGTTCGTCATCCCAGGCGTTCGAAAGAATTGTCGTCGGATACGTCTGCAGCGATTGACCGCCAAGATACGCCGTTGTGTCACGTCCCAGGTTCGCGCATCCGTACATCTCGTTGTTCCTGGTGGATTCAACGATGTCCCTGCAGGTCTGGGTGATGACGTTGTTGGCCATCCAGAACAGCATTGTGTCGTCCGGATCGAAACCTTGGGGCAACATTCCGAGCCGATCCGTGACTTTGCCGAGTTCCGTATTTGCGTCTTCCACGGTCACTCGCCACATGTTGCTTCTGAATTCCTCTGTGCCGACATCCATTTTGTTTCTGTTCAATGTCTCGTCCAACACCTTTTTCCAGCGTCGCGCCGGCCCACTCGTGAGCAGGTCTTTAACCTCTTCTCGCGCAATTCGTTCGTCATCGCCCTTGGAATTGTTCGAGCGGTACAGTCCCGCAAGCGGGGCCAAGCCGTTCAGTTCTTTGTCGGATGCGTTGGCGAAACCATCGGAATCGGGATCCTTTTTGAAACCAGCGACAACGCTTTCCAGCAGCGACATTGGCCTGTTCTGCCCTTGGTCCGTGCACATGCCATTGGCGAATTGGTCATAATCGCGATTCATGCCAAATGCGTCGGCAATCGTTTTGAGCGACATCGGCGACTGATCCGATTGTGCTTGAGCTTTGGGTGCGAAAGAGCTCCTATTTCTCAAGAAATCAAGTCCCATGTCAGGCGTCTTGGATTCGTTTTCCTTCGAGTCAGAATCTTGGTACATCATAGAATTTATACTCCTCCGCCGCGAAATTGCGGCAGAAATGAAATGTCCCTACTTCCCCAGGGAAAGGGTGGACGAATCGTTGGCGCGGCACCTCCGCGCGCGACATGTCCTCATACACTATGTAGCCCGTTGTAGTCCGTATCCGTCGGTACTGGGCTCAAAAATGCCGTTATGGACGATCTTTTCGTTCAAGACTCGTTCAAAATTTTGGCATTTCATTGTTTTCTAGCCGTGAAACAGTACTTTTACGGCATGCTCAACGCCACCGAATAAAACGAGCATCCGCCCGACGAAATCCTCGATTCCGGGCCGAAATCAGGCTTTTCTACCGGACGACGAGGAGGCGGCCCTTCCAGCTCTTCTTGGAGGAGGAGACGACCCAGTTCCAGACGCCCGGCTCGAGCAGGCGGCCCGAGGCGTCGCGGCCGTCCCATTCGATCAGCCCGCCTTCGGCGGCGGAGGGAGAGAACTTGCGCGCCAGGCGGCCCGAACGGCTGTAGACCGCGACGCTCGCGCCGGAGGGAATCCGGTCGAACCGGACCGCGGAGTGCCGTCCGGGGCGGAAGGGGTTGGGATAGACGACGGGGCCGGGCCCGCTCTCGAACTGCTTCTTGTCGCGCGAGGAGGTCTCGATGCGGACGACGCCCGCGGAAGTGGCGGCGTAGAGCAGCCCGCTCTTCGGATCGACGACGACGTCGAAGACCTCGTCGGAGGGAAGCCCGTTCGCGGAGGTCCAGCGCCTGATTCCCGAGCGCGGGACGTCGCGCCCGGAGACGTCCACGCGGACGACGCCAGAGACCGCGCTCGCGAACCAGAGGCGCCCGTGCCCGTCTTCGCGCACGGTCGAGAAGTTCCCTTCGGAGAGCCCGAGCCAGTAGTCGGCGCGGGCGACCGTGTCGGGGACGCCCAGGGAGCAGATCCCCTCGGGCGCGTTCTCGTCGCAGATCACGCCGAACCCGTCGGCGCCCGAAATCCAGACGCGCCCCAGGCGGTCGAACGCCAGGCCCGTCACCGCGCCGACGGACTCGACCGGATAGGTCTTCTCCACCTCGACGGAGGAGAGCCGGCTTCCCAGGCGCAGACGCTGCGCCGAACCGACGTTCGTGGCCCAGAACTCGCCCTCCTCGCGTCCCGGGACGAGGAGCTGGGGTTCCTTCATCCCCTCGACCGGCTTGCAGACGGGGGCGTTCTTCCCGTCCCACCAGACGAGGAGCCAGCCCTTCTCCGCGGCGGGCGGCCAGACGGCGAATACCGCGCCGTCGCCGAGCGGCGCGCCGCCGGCCACCACGGCGAAGCTCGGCTGCGACGGGTTCGCCAGCGGCTCGTAGGCGGGAAGGCAGGAGCCGGGCGTTTCGGGAAGCAGCCAGCGTTGCGACGCGCCGTCCGCCGAGGAGAGCAACGCCCCCTTGCCCCAGCTGCCGAAGAGCCAGCCGCCGGACCAGGCGCTCCAGGGGCGGATCCAGCGGGAGCCGACCTCGTAGTTCGTGCCGGCGACGCCGGGATCGTACTGGAACGCGCCTCCCCAGTTCCCGTCGGCGTCCAGGCGCCGGACGAGCGGCTCGTGCCAGCCGTGCAGCGTTCCGTCTTCGGAGAAGAGAAGCGACCGGATCCCCTCGACGTCGTCGCCGGGGAGCGCGAGCGCCCGGACCCTCTTTCCGAGCGCGGAGTCGGGCGCCGGGACGGAGTCCGCGGGGAGCGCGCGCCACTGCGAGGGGTCGCTGAGGTTGACCTTGCGCCCGGAGGCGTCGCGCGTGGCGAGGAGCGAGTCCCAGTCGAACGGCGCGCGGAACCGCGCGTCCTCGAAGACCAGCGTGAGGGCGTCCTTCGAGGCGACCGCCCGCGTCAGCTTCGAAGAGGAAAGGTGGCTCAGCGTGAGCTCCGTCCGCTCGGTCCGCGTGTCGTAGAGGGCGACCTTCCCGCCCGAGGCGAAGACCAGGTAGCGCCCCCGCGCGCAGCCGACGCCGGGCTCGATCGGGAGGTTCTCCGCCTGCCAGGAGGAGTTCACGGCCTCGAACCGGTTCCGGTTCGGGTCGAAGCGCGCCACCGCGCCCGAGGCCATGACCGCGCGCAGCCGGCCTTCGTTCACGCCCAGCAGGGCGACGTCCGCCCCGGGGAGCCCGTCGGCCGGCCCGAAGCGGCGCCTGAACGACGGCCTGGAAAGCGTGTCGTAGAGGTAGACCCCGCGCGTGGAGGCGATCCAGAGCGACCCGTCGGACTTCAGCCAGGAGGTCGCCGTCCCGGCGGGCATCCAGGTCCGCACGTCCCCGACGACGGCCCACGCCGCGCAGAGGGCGCCCGCGGCCAGCAGGCCGGCGACGGCGCGCGCGAGGCGGGAAAGCGGGTCGGGACGGGCCATTTTTCGCGTCTCCTCGGGGGAATTCCTCCCTCCAATCTAGGAAGTCGGGGCGCCTTTTACTACATTTGGCCGCGTGCATTTCCCTCCCGGCGCATGGTGCGCCGGGCGATCAGACCAAAGGGGGTTGTAATGCGCCAATACGAAACCATGGTCATCGTCGATGCCATGATCGCCGAAGAGGCGATTGAGAACGAGCTGAAGAAGCTCGAGGCCAAGATCGTCGGAAACGGCGGGCAGATGGTCTTCAAGGACATCTGGGGCAAGCGCAAGCTGGCCTACGAAATCCGCCGCAAGTCCCACGGCTTCTACGCCGTGTTCTACTACAAGGCCGAACGGAACATGACCTCGCTGATCGAGAAGGACTTCCGCATCAACGAGAACATCCTCCGCTGGATCACGCTCGCCAACGTCCCGATGCCCGCCGAAATCGCGCAGGCCGTGGAATCCGGCAGCACCGAACTCCGCCGCTCCAACGCGGAAGAAATCACCTCGGCCGCCGACGCCATGGCGATCGAAAAAGAAGAGGAGGCCTAAAGATGGGTCCTCGCGGCAAGCGCAAGAAGAGCTGCTTCTTCACCGAAAACAACATCGAATACATCGACTACAAGGACGAAAAGCTCCTGCGCCGGTTCACCACCGAACGCGGCAAGATCGTCCCCCGTCGCATCTCCGGCACCTGCGCCCGCAACCAGCGCGCCCTGGCCACCGCCATCAAGCGCGCCCGGTACATGGCCCTGCTGCCTTTCGTCGCCGACAGCATGAAGTAAGGAGGAGATCAGAATGGAAGTCATCCTCAAAGCCGATGTGCAGAATCTCGGGAAGGTCCTCGACGTCGTCAAGGTCAAGGACGGCTACGCCCGCAACTATCTCTTCCCCAAGAAGCTGGCGATCCTGGCGACCAAGCAGAACAAGGTGGCGATCGAACGCGACCGCGCCCGCCTGGAAGCCCTGATGGCCAAGGAACGCGAAGCGGCCCGCGCCGTCCTCGCCGAAATCGAAAAGGCCAGCGTCACCATCGCCGCCAAGGTCCACGAAGAGGAAAAGCTCTACGGTTCGATCAACCCCGCCGACATCGCCGAAAAGCTCCAGGCGCAGGGCCTCAAGGTCGAAAAGAGCCAGATCCTCCTCGACGAGCCGATCAAGCAGCTGGGCGTCTACAGCGCCAAGGTGCGCCTGATGGCCGGCGTGGAAGGCAAGGTGAAGGTCTGGGTCGTCGAAGACCAGAACGCCTAGTTCCGCACGGAAAACGCGAAAGGGACCTCCTCCGGGAGGCCCCTTTTACATTGCGCGGAGAGGGTCCGGGAGGGGGCCATCTTCTATATTTCCCGTGATGAAAGCCCTCCTTTCCGGACATCCGTCCCGAGTCTTCCTCCCGGCGCTCCTCTGCGCCGCCTCCCTCCTCTTCGCGCAGACCCCCGCGGACGACATCTGGTCGTCGATCGACGAGGGGAAGCCCGCGGAGGAGGCGGCCCCCGCCCCCGGAACGGACTCCCCCGCGGCGGAACCCGCGTCCGCGCCGGCCCCCGAATCCGCGCAGGCCGCCGCGCCCGAAGAGAACCTCCCCCGCGGAGGTGCCGGGCGCGCGATGCGGACCGAGCCCGAACCCGCTCCCGCACCCGTTCCCGAAGCCGCCGCCCCGGCCGCGGAAACGGCTCCGGAAGGAGCGGCCGGGGCGCCCGCCGCGCCCGCGGGCGAAGAACGGACGGCGGAGAAC
>JAGCEZ010000041.1 GCA_017650365.1 Fibrobacterales bacterium
CAGGAAGAAGCCGGTGGATTCAACGACGACGTCGACGTTCAGGGCGCCCCAGGTAATGTTGGCGGGATCTTTTTCGGCGAAGACCTGGATCTTCTTGCCGTCGACGATCATGAAGTTGCCGTCGACCTTGATGTCGTGGTTGAAGATGCCGTGCACGGAGTCGTACTTCAGCATGTAGGCGAGGTAGTCGGGGTCGAGGAGGTCGTTGATCCCGACGACTTCGATGTCCTTGGAGAAGTTTTCCACGGCGGCGCGGAAGACCATGCGGCCGATGCGGCCGAAACCATTGATGCCAACCTTGATGGCCATTGTCGTTGTCCTTGGTTAAGGTGTTGTGACCGATTTGACGGCGGCGTGAATATAGAAAAAAGCGCCCGTTTCCCCGTCCCTTTGTTAACTCCCCGTAAAACCCCCGAAAAAGAAAAGCGTTTTTTCGTCCATTCCGCCCACGCCCGCTTTTTTGAGCGTAGATTTCAAATTGGACGCGGAGGACTCCTGGTTCGGTTCCGTTTCACGGGGCATCCTCCGCCAACCTTGACCCAAAAAGGCGGAAACGATGAAAATTCGCAAATTGCTCGCTGTGGGTTGCGCGATCTCCCTCCTCGCGCTCACCTCATGCAAGAGCGGACAGGAAAAGAAGGGCGACGAATTCCTCGGCAAGGGGATGTACAAGAACGCCATGAAGGCCTATCTGCAGGTCGACAAGTCGGGCAAGGGCTCCGACGAGTTCAACGACAACTACGCACTGGCCATGACCCGCCTGATGATGCAGGTGGCGCAGAAGGACGGCGTGCAGTCGGACGTGATCTTCGACTACACGCAGGAGATCCCGAAGCGTCTGGAAGGCTCGACCAACGCCGCCGTCGTCCAGGAAGTGGTGCAGTCGTTCTGCGACATCGCCAAGATGATGTGGGAGCTCGACAGCTACCGCGGCCGCCTCGAGGCGTTCCGCCTGCTCGACAACTCGGCCAAGCTGGCCAAGGCCGCCAACGCCGGCGCCGACATCGCGAAGAAGACCCGCGAGGAGATCTCGGCCGCGTGGGTGAAGAAGGCAGTCGCCGACTACGGCTCGCCCTCCGCCGACGACGCCGTCGCCGCGGAGTACTACCTGCTCGAAGTGCAGAACCTCGTGCCGGACAACGCCGAGCTCGAGGCCGCGCTGCTCAAGGTGCGCCGCATCAACCGCCACAACCTGCTGATCTGGTCGCCCGGCGTCAACGACGTCAACCCCGACCCCGCGATCAACAACAAGTACAGCGGCCACTTCGTGATGGGCTTCGGCGTCGGCGCGTTCAACCCCGGCCCCACGAGCTTCAAGGGCGCCCTGAACATCTGGAACTCCTCCGGCGGGAACGTCCTCCTCAAGCCCGAGCAGATCACGCTGGTCTCCAAGGACGGCAAGGTCGTGACGAACACCGCGCCGATCTCCAAGGAATGCCTCGTGACCGAGAACAAGGAGCTGAAGTCCAAGACCCCCGGCCTCGAACCCGAAGCCGACTGCGTGACGCAGGTCTCCTTCACCTTCGACAGCAGCTTCAAGCCCGACTACCTGAAGCTGACGATCAAGGACCAGTCCGGCATCAAGTACCTCGCGCTCTAGGCGAGACGGACGGAAAGAAAGCGGAAGGCGCTCCCCCGGGGCGCCTTCTTCGTTTTGCGGCCGCGCGCGGAGATATCTTTGGGGGCATGGAGAAACTCGCCCGGAAAGCCGTCCTGGCCGTCGCCCTCTGCGGGGCGCTGCTCTGCGCCCGCGCCGGAGACGGCGTGGAGCTCTACATGGGCGCGGAATCGCTCCCGGACGCGCTCGCGTTCCTGCCTCCCCCGCCCGACACCGCGTCGGCGGCGTTCGCCTACGACCTCGCCCAGTACGAATGGGGCAAGTCGATGCGGGCCGACTCCGCCCGCGCCGCGCTCGCCGTGGCGCACGCGACGGTCGACGTCGCGGAGATGGCGGCGCTCTTCTCCGGCCCGTTCGGCATGGAGATCTCGGAAAAGGGGACGCCGGCGATCATGAAGGCGCTGAAGCGCGGCGTGCTGACGATGCGCCTCGCGGCGCGCGTCCCGAAGAAGCACTACATGAGGACGCGTCCCTACGTCCGCTTCGGCGAGCCGACGCTCGTGCCGGCCGCGGAGGAGGAGCTGCGGAACACGGGGTCGTTCCCGTCGGGCCACACCGTCCGCGGCTGGGCCATGGCCCTCCTGCTCGCGGAGATCAATCCCGCCGCGCAGGACGCGCTGCTGAAATACGGATACGAGTGGGGGCAGAGCCGCGTAATCGCGGGCTTCCACTGGCAGAGCGACGTCGAGGCCTCGAAGACGATCATCGCCGGCTGCTTCGCGCGCCTGCACGCGGACCCCGCGTTCGACGCCGACATGCGCGCCGCGCGCGAGGAGTTCGCCCGGCTCTCCGCCGCGAAGGCGAAGAAATAGACGCGGTCCCCTACTCCCCTTGCCACCAGGCGCGGAGCGTGTCCTCGCCGAAGACGCGCGTTCCCGCGGGAAGGAGCCAGCCCCAGTATTCCTCCTGTCCCGCGGCGCAGTCCTCCTTCGCGGAGTCCAGCGTGAAGATCTCGCGCAGAAACTTCGGGGTCGTGGAGCGGACGAACCGCCTTTCGGAGCTTCCGGGCTCGGAGAACGAGGCGACCGCGAAGCGGCTCATGCGCGCGCACTCGGGGACCTTTTCGACCAGCGCGCTGCGCCACGAGACGGAGACGACCGTCCCCGTGTCGGACGAGACGGATTTCGTCCGCTCGTAGAGGCTGTCGGAGGCGCACCAGCTCCGGCCGCCGAGGCAGCTCGTGCGCTCGACGATCTCCACGGTGTCGGGCTCGACGGTCCGGACGACGGTGTCGATGGGGAAAGTCCCCGAGACCGTGTCGGCGGAGAGGAGCGTGTCGCCGCCGCGCAGCACGTAGTAGAGCGAGGCGAGGACGACGCTGTCGGCGGCGCTCCGTTCGAGCACGAGCGCGGTGTCCTTCCCGCGCAGCACGCGCCACGCCCGTCCCCAGATCCGCTCGTCGTCGCCCGGATCCTCCACGAGGACGTAGTCGCCGCCGCGGACGAGCTTGTAGATCGTGTCGCGCGCGCCGGAGATCTTCCGGTAGACCGTGTCCTTCTCGGACGCGCACGTCGAGGCCGTCCCCGAGCAGAGCTGTTCGCGGAAGCGCAGGATCCCGGAATGGGAGGTCGTGCTTCCGGGGACGCGGACCAGCTTCGCCTCCTTCGGTCCCTCGAGGTTCCGCAGCGAGTCCACCGAGAACTTCAGCGTGTCGGTCCCGCTCTTCCCGTAGCGCAGCCAGACGGAGTCCTTGGGCGACGCGGTGCGCGGATACCAGGTGGTCACGCCGCCGTTCGTGACCGACGTGAGGTCGTTCCAGCCCAGCACGACGAGCTTGCGCACGGGCCATTGCGCGGTCGTCAGCAGCGAGAAACTGGTGTCGAACGGCGCCTCGAGCAGCGCGCACGACTGGTCGAGCGTTCCGCCGAGGACGAATTCGAACATGAAGAAGAACGCGGAGTCGGACTCGCGGAAGCCGACCGAGCCGCCGCCGGACGCGGAGTCGGAGCCGAAGTCGGCCACCACGTCGCGCCCGCCCATCCGGAAGTCCTCGAGGAGGCAGCGCGAGGGGACGTCGATCCCGCCGAGCGTGATCGGAAGCGTGTCGCCGTAGGCGAGATAGCGGTTCCCTCCTGCGAGGAGGACGTTCTTGTAGACGCCCAGCCCTTCGTAGACGCGGTCTCCGGAGAAGGGGACCGGGGCGTTCGGCGTCTCGTCGGTCGTGCACGAAAGGAGCGCGGAGAGCGCGCACGCGAGAATCGCGAGGAGCGGGGATCGTTCAGCCCGGGACATGCGTTCCCTCCGTTTCCGTTTCGGGCCAGGATTCCTTCCAGAGCTTCAGCGGGTCGGCCGGACGGCCCTGCGTCCAGACGCGGAGCACCGCGCCGCCGTCGCCCGTGGCGCCCAGCGGGGAGCCTGCCTCGACGAGGGAGCCGACCGCGATTCCGTTGCGCACCTGGCGCAGACCGCTCCACTCGGCGTAGACCTCGGGCGGGCGGTGGACCGTGACGCTCCACGAACCGTCGCGCTGGCTCCTGGCCACGACCTGCCCGCGGATGTAGGAATAGACCGGCTTCCCCTTCGGGGCGTCGAGGCGCCAGCGCGCCCCGGGCAGAAGGTTCCCCTTCTGTTCGGGGAACCGGCGCCACGGGCACGGGGTTCCGCGGACGCAGCCGAGCGAATCGATCCAGCGGTCGCCGCTCAGGCGGTACTGGCGCATCTCCGGCCCGGACGTCCAGGTCCAGGCCTCGGCTTCGCCGTTGGGCGCGAGGACGAAGCGCATGTCGAGGGGCTGGCGCACCTCCTGCGACGCGAGGATCCCCTCCACGACGAAGGGACGCACGGCGGCGGGGACGCGCGCGGTGTCGCCGATGCAGGACCAGACGGCGCCGTCGGCGAGGAAGTGGTACTGCAGCCGCGTGCGGCCGCGGCCCGCGGAGACGCGGTCGAGCCGGAAGAGGTTCTCGCACGGGTCGGCCGCGGCGGACCGGACGGCGGGCTCCGCGGGACGCGACGGCGGCACCGCGCGCGCTTCGGGCCCGGCGGACTTCCCGGCTCCGGGCTTCGCGGCCTTGCCCGGAACGGAGGCCGCGTCGGACGCGACGGCCCTGGCCTCGGACTGGGCGCGCAAGGTTTCACCCCCGGCGGCGGGCCCGGGGTCGGCGGAAAGCCATCCGCGCGGAACGTGCGTCCAGCCGAACCAGACCAGTCCGGCGACCAGGAGAATCCTCAGCAGGGGAAAACGGAACCGTTCGTCGGACCCGCGCCCACCGCGCCTCCTCTTCCGTTTTCCGAAACCGACGGAAGAATGGACGCGCATCGACGGGCACCTCGGGGGAACGGACTCCTTCTACTCAAAAGATACCAAAGTAGAGGCCGGCGAAGGCGAGACCGCCGAGCACGAGCAGGAGGCCGACCACCGCGATGAGGACGGGAACCAGCGCGGACTTCGCGTTCGGATCCTTCGGCGCCTTCGGAGGCTTGGGGGCCTTCGGCGGCTTGGCCTTCTTCTCCTTCTTCTTTTTCTCCGGTTTCGCCGGCTTCTCCTCCGGTTCGGAGGGAGGGGGAAGCGCGCCCTCGTTCCGCAGCTGTTCGGCCACGGCCGCGCCGCTGTCCACGATGGACTCCTCGACGGCGTGGACGGGGATGCGGGTCGTCTCCGGCGCGCCGGAGGAGTTGAGGAGCGCGTCGCCGATGCCGCCCTCTTCGATCGGAAGAACGCGGGTGAGCGGGTCGGACGAGTGGCCCGGAGGCGCGGGACGGAGGTCGGCGAACTCGGCGGAATCGCCGAGGAAGGCCTGTTCCGCGCCGGCGTTGGCCGCGGGCTGCCCGAAGACGTCGGGCGAAGGCCCGTCGGGCGCGAACGGCGAGGAAGACGCCGCGGGAGCGGCGGGTTCTTCCGCGCCGAAGAGCGCGGCGGAGGGATCGACCTCTTCGCCCGCGGCGGGCTCGGGGTCGTCGTCGGGCTCGAGGGAGATGGGAGAATCGGCCGGAGGCGCGAACGGCGAGGCGGGCGCGGGGGCGGGCCGCGGCGCGGCCGGAGCGACCGCGGGAGCGGGCTGCGGAGCCGGCTGGGCGGCGGGCTTCGGCGCGGCTCCGGCATTCATCAGCTCGACCGACGCGGAGAGCATCGAGGGCTCGTCGGGATAGCACTTCACCAGCCCGCCGAGCGAGGAGATGGACTTGACGATCGTCGGCGCGGAGGTGAGAACGCCGAGGGAGCCGCCGTGCGCGAGCAGCACCTTGCCGATCTGCCCGAGCGCGTTCAGCGTGTCGCTGTAGACCGCGTTGATGCCGCTGCAGTCCACGACCAGATGCTTGCCGCCCGACTGGACGTGCTTCTTGATCACCTGCAGGAGCTGTTGCGCGTCGATCAGCCCGATCGGCGAAAGAGGGGGGCTGATGAGGTCGAAGGAGCCGACTGCGCGGCTGTCGCTGAGAATTTCGAAATCCATATTGGAGAATTAATCCCTATGGGGCCTCTCGTCAAGTATCATGAAATTTACAATCCCCAAGGATTGATTCCCAAAGTCACCTGGTGGACCGAGCGCAGCTCCGGATGGTGCCGGAAGGCGTAGTCGAACCGGAGGAAGTCCTTCCAGCGGAACCCGCCGCCTGCGCTCCATTCCGACGGGGACTCCACCGAGGGCAGCGCCGCCCGGAGCGCCGCCTTGCCCGCGATCACGTATTCGACCGCGAGCGACGAGCTTCCCAGCCACTCCAGAGGCTCCTCCCACGCGCGGCCGCCCGCGAGGTCGACCTTGCCCGAGGAGTCCGTCGCGGAGCCGGAACGCTCCACGCCCGACTTCCCCTCCTCCTGGAAGATCCCGACGCTCTGCCACGCGATCCGCAGCTCGCCGTAGATGTAGGGGATGTCGCGCCGCCAGCCCGCGCCCAGGAAGAGGTCCGGGGGCTCGATCTCCTTCCAGCCCGACTCCCAGACCACGCCCGATCCGCTCGCGTTGCGGAGCGCCCCCTCGAAGCGCCAGCTCTCCCCGACCCAGCCGCCGGAGACGTCGGTCTGGAAGCCGAAGCCCTCCTGGTCGAGGCGGCGCCAGAGCAGGTGCAGCGAACCGCCCACGCGCCACCTTCCCCAGCTCCGGGCGAAGGCCCCCGTGGCGACCCAGTCGGAGACGTCGAAGGTCTCCCACTCCTCCCCTTCGGGCAGTTCGTCCTCGCCGACGCGGGGGACGCCGTCCGAGCCGAAGCGCGCGACCGAGAACCCGAGCGCGTCCCGTCCGTCCGGGCGGACGACGAAGGAGAGCGCGTCGTGGCGGCTGTTCAGGAAATGCTCCGCGTGCGAGAGGGCGAACCACCCGCCCGGCGCCTCGGAAAGCCCCGCGGGATGCCAGGAGGAGGCGCCGGCCTCGCCCGGAAGCCCGAGCAGGACGCCGCCCAGGCCCGCGGTCCGCGCGTCGGGCGCGAGCTCCAGGGTCTCGTTCGCGCCGCGCACCGCCTCGAAGGCCCGGCCGTCGGCGCAGAAAAGCGCAATGCAGAAAAAGGCCGCGGCCGGAAGCGCCCGGAACGCGGGCGCGGCCAGGCGGCGCGCGGCGCGGCGTTCGGTGCGGGTTTTCTGTCGGACCATCTGGGCTATCTTTTGGACGTGGACTCCTCGAAAGATACCCAATTCGGAGGCTCGCGCGCCGCGCCTCCCGCCACGCTCGGCGAAGCGCGCGAACGGTGGCTGGAATGGCTGCGCTCCATCCGCGGGGCCGCGCCCACGACGATCGTCGCCTACCGCCGCGACACCGACGGATTCCTGAAGCACGCCGGCCCCGGCCGCCCGGTCTCCGACTTCGCGCTTCCGACGCTGCGCGGCTACCTCTACGAGCTCCACGGGAAGAAAACGCCCGCCGCCGCGTCGCTGGCGCAGGTCGTCGCCGCGCTCCGCAGCTTCGGGAAGTTCCTCGCCTCGGGCGGGCTGCTTCCCCGCAATCCCGCCGCGGACCTTCGCAGCCCGAAGCTTCCGAAGAAGCTGGTCCCCTTCCTCTCGCAGCGGGACCTCGCCGAAGGGAAGGCGGAGGCGCCGGATCCGGACGACGCGCAGGGCCTGCGCCGCGCCGCCGCGCTGGAGCTCTTCTACGGCTCGGGAGTCCGGCTCGCGGAGGTCGCCGGGGCGAAGAGGCGCGACCTGGACGAGGGCCGGCTTCTCTTCCGGGTGCTCGGCAAGGGGTCGAAGGAGCGCGTGGTCGCGGTCACGCGCAGCGCGCTCGCGGCCCTGCGCGCCTACTGGGACGAGATGGCGAAGGAGGGCGTCGCGGCCGGGGCGGACGGCCCGATTTTCGTCAATGCGAAAGGCCTGCCGGTCTCGCGGCGCACGCTCGAACGGGACGTGGAGCGGGCCCTGCGCGAACGGGGCTGGGACGGAAAGGCCTCCCCGCACATGCTCCGGCACAGCTTCGCGACGCATCTGCTCGAGAACGGCGCCGACCTGATGTCGGTCAAGGAGCTGCTCGGCCACTCGAGCATCGGAACGACGCAGGTCTACACGCACGTCACGGCCAGGCAGATGAAAGAGGCCTACGACAAGGCGCATCCGAGGGGCTGATGGCGATCTGGGCTCTCTCCGACCCGCATCTCTCGCTCTCCGCCCCCGACAAGGGGATGGAGGTCTTCGGGCCGCAGTGGAAGGAGCACATGCCGCGCATCGCGCGCAGCTGGCAGCGCGTCGTCCTCGGCTCCGACATCGTGCTGATGCCGGGCGACGTCTCCTGGTCCGCCTCTCTTCCGCAGGCCGCGCCGGATCTGAAGTGGCTGGACTCGCTTCCCGGTACGAAGGTGCTGGTGCAGGGGAACCACGACCACTGGTGGGGGCCGATCGGGAAGACGCGCGCGGCCATGCCGCGGACGATCCGGCTGATCCAGAACGACGCGCTGCGGCTCGGGAAGTTCGTCTTCTTCGGGACGCGCCTCTGGGACAGCCCCGACTTCTCGACCGCCGAGGCGGTGGACTGGAACACGCCCGACAAGAGGCCGCCGGAGAAATACGCGCTCAAGGGGCCGGACCATCCGGAAACCGCCGCGCGGCGCGAGATCTGGAACCGCGAGATGGAGCGGCTGAAGCTCTCGATCGCCGCGATTCCGAAGGAGCCCGGGCTGCGCAAGATCGCGCTGCTGCAC
Organism: Fibrobacterales bacterium; assembly: GCA_017650365.1. Lineage (GTDB taxonomy): Bacteria > Fibrobacterota > Fibrobacteria > Fibrobacterales > CADBQJ01 > CADBQJ01. The sequence continues at coordinate 8,678 of JAGCEZ010000041.1, forward strand.
TACCCTCCCACGACCTGCGACCTGCGCGACACCGACGCGACCGCGCTGCTCGAATCGGTGGAGGGGCTGACCGACGTCGTCTTCGGGCACATCCACTCGCTGCGGCGCGACCTGCCGCAGGCGTTCGGAACGCGCGAGGGGCCGCACGGCCCGGTGAACTACAGGCTCTGCAGCGCGGACTGGCTCGGCATGGCCCCGGTCCGGATCGTCTGAGGGGAGGCGGAAAGGGCTACGGCCCGAGCTTCTTCATCCCGAAGAGCAGGACGAGCGTCATGACGAGGTTCGCGACGAGGAAGAGCGCCGCCCAGATCCGCGCGGACCGCGACGCCCCGAAGACCACGCGCACGCGGCGCGAACCGACGCGTTCCCTGCGGTCCATCTACTCGACGAGGTTCTGGTGGTCGAACTTCCAGGAGACGTCGCCCTTCTTCCAGCGGGCCATCGGGGCCCAGCTGCTCTTCGGATAGAGCGAGATCACCTTGTCGTAGGCGGCCAGCGCGTCGTCGTGCCGCCACCCGCGGTAGAGGTTCCCGAGCTGGTACCAGGCCCACGCGGCGTCCTCGGGCGAGGGCGCCCCCTTCAGGAACGCCAGGTAGCCGGCCTCCGCCGCCTCCAGGTTCCCCTTGCGGTATTCGGCGTCGGCCTGCGCGAGGCTCTTGACGACGACCTTGGGCTGCTCGGGCTTCGGCTGCGCGGCCGGGGCCTCGGGCTTCGCGGGCGCCGCTTCGGGCGCGGGAGCGGGCCTGGCCTCGGAAACCTTTTCCGGCGCGGGCGCGGCCGGGGCCGCGGCCTCCGCGGGCTTTTCCGCCTGCGGCAGGCGGGCCAGGCGCCCCTTCACCTCGGCGATGCCGTTGGCGCTCTGGGTGAGCGTCAGGTACTTCTCGTAGTTCGCGCGGGCCTCGGCGGTCCTGCCCTGCTTTTCGGCGATGCGCCCGAGGTAGTAGTACGCGTTGAACCCCTTGTCGGGATAGTCGAACGCGCGCTTGAAGTTGAAGGCGGCCTTGTCGAGCTCGCCCAGCTCGTAGCGCCCCACGCCGGCGTAGTAGTAGGCGCCGGGGTTCCCGGGCTGCTGCTGGAGCACCTCGCGCCACTGCGCGGCCGCCTCGGCGTACTTCTTCTGGTTGACCAGCTCGAGCCCCTTGCGGAACGCGGGGCCGTCGTAGGTGAAGGTCGCCGTCTCCTGGGCGAAGAGGACCGCGGCCGACAGCGCGGCGATCCGAAGCGATTTTCCGAGCGAAGCGAACACGGCGACTCCTGGCGTCACGGGTCTTTTCCAAAAAATAAAAAACAAGGCCGCGCGGATTTCCGTCCACACAGGAGAACGCTTTTCCTTCCGCCGTTTTCGTTTTTTGAGGGTTCGGAGGCCTTTCCGTGAACCGATTTTCGTTCTGAGTGTATATTTGCCTTATCTGAGTGTGCAACATCCATCGGGTAGTGCTATGCTGAAATTGAATCGATTCGGGCTCGCCGCCGTCCTCCTCGCCTCGGCCGTCTGGAGCGCCCCCTCGTTCAACATCGACAAGTTCGACGCCCCCGAGGCGTGCGAATCCACCGACTTCATCACCGGCGTCGGCCCGACCGTCCGCCCCAGCGACGTCCAGCCCGGCGGCTTCTTCGTCCGCTGCAAGGTCGAGGACCCCTTCGAGGACGCCGCCTACTACAACCTCCACCGCGGCTCCCCCACCGCCGCGATCGGCAAGCTGAAGAAGTTCGTCCTCCCCGGCGCCTCCCCCATGGCCGTCGTCCGCGCCAAGGTCTACCTCAACGCCGGCGCCTCCGCCGAAGACGACATCGAGACCGTCTATTTCGACGGCAACTACCTGCTCGCCGACGAGGAGACCGAAACGCTCTTCGTGAAGTACAACGGCAAGATGACCCAGCTGAAGTACGTCAACGACAAGCCCGCGCAGGTCCGCTTCGCCACCGACCCCGAAGGGGCCGCGATCGTCGTCGAGGGGACCACGATGGGCACCTCGCCCGCCACCGTCGAGGTCTCCGGCGAGGAAGTCCTGGTCTCCATCGCCAAGGACGGCTACTACTCGGCCTACAAGACCCTCAAGCCCAAGCCCGGCAGCAGCTCGAGCGAATCGGTCAAGCTGACCGCCCGTCCCACGCTGCCCGACACCGCGGCCGAATTCGCGACCCGCATCAAGAACCTGAAGGACGCCCGCGACGTCGGCGCCCTGCAGACCCTGGAAGCCGAACTCGACGGCGCCATCGCGGTCTGGCCCGACAAGGTCGCGGCCAACAAGAGCGAAGTCTCCAAGAACGCGCCCGTCCTGAAGAAGGCCGACGGCGAAAGCGACGCCGCCTTCGGCAAGCGCAAGGCCCAGGTCGAGCAGGACCTCTCCGCCCTGCAGGTCAAGCTGGACCAGGAAGGGAACCGCGTGCTGAACAAGCTGGCCGAACTGAAGGCCAAGGACCTCCCCGCCGCCATCGCCGCGGCGCAGGCCCCGGTCGCGGCCGAACCCGAGCCCGAAGCCGAGGACGAGGACGAGGAAAGCGTGGCCGACGCCTCGGACGAAGTGGCCGACGAGCAGAACGACGAGGACGCCGCCTTCGACGCGGTGACCGACGTCTTCGGCTACGGCGACGACATCAAGAAGTACGTGGGCTACGGCCTGCTCGCCGTGACGGCCGGCACCCTGACGATGACCATCCTCGAATGGCTCTACGTCAACAAGGCGCAGGACGCCGTGGACGACACGCAGAAGCTGCTCGACAACGAATACGCCCGCATCGACGCCTGCCGCGCCGACGCCTCCTCCGAAGCCTGCGGCGGCCTGCCCGGCGGCCCCGACTTCAAGGGCACCAAGGCGGCCGAGTTCCTGCAGGAGAAGCTGAAGACCAACGAGTCCAACCTCGACGACCACAAGACCTACCGCCTGATCTGGGGGATCTCCACGGGCGTCGCGGCCGTGGGCGCCGGCGTGCTGCTCTTCGTGCCGTTCTAGCGGGAAGTCCGGTGAACTCGGTCTTCATCGAAGGTCTGGAGGTCCACTGCGTCGTGGGCCTCCTTCCTTTTGAGCGCGAGCGCGAGCAGGAGATCCGGATCGACGCCGAAATGTCCGTCGACTTCTCCGCCGAGGCGGAGGCCGACGAGCTGGGGAACTCCCCCGACTACGCCGAGTCCTGCGACCTGCTGGCGGCGCACGCCCGCGCGGCGAAGCGCAGGACGCTGGAGGCCCTCGCGGCGGACTGCTGCCGCCTTCTGCTGGACCGCTGGAGCGCCGTGCGGGAGGTCCGCGTCTCGGTCCGCAAGCCCGCCGCGCACCCGATGGCGAAAAATTGCGGGGTGACGTGCCAAATGGCGCGTTAAATTGGATATTTGGGGGAAAGAACAGGAGGTTCGCCGTGAGCAGCTACGGAATGCGCACACTGGTGATGATCATGGCGGGGGGACAGGGCTCGCGCCTGCAGCCGCTGACCAAGGAACGCGCCAAGCCGGCGGTCTACTTCGCGGGCAAGTACCGCATCATCGACTTCGTCCTGAACAACTTCGTCAACTCCGGCTTCTACAAGATCAAGGTGCTGACGCAGTTCAAGTCGGACTCGCTCATCCGCCACATCTCCACCGCCTGGAGCTTCAACCGCGCGCTCGGGCACTTCGTGGACATCGTCCCCGCGCAGATGCGCACCGGCGAGAACTGGTACCGCGGCACCGCCGACGCCATCTTCCAGAACCTGAACCTGGTGAAGGAGGAGCGCTGCGAGTTCCTCGCGGTCTTCGGCGGCGACCACATCTACAAGATGGAGGTCAACCAGCTGGTCCGCTTCCACGAGAAGAAGGGCGGCGTGGCGACGGTCGCCGCGATCCCCGTCCCCGTCTCCGAGGCGCACGAGTTCGGCATCATCGAGGTGGACGAGAACTGGAAGATGGTCGGCTTCGTCGAAAAGCCGAAGGAGCCGAAGGAGATCCCCGGCCGCCCCGGCTGGTGCCTCGCCTCGATGGGCAACTACGTCTGGAACACCAACTTCCTGATCGACGTGCTGGAATCCGACTCGATCGACAACGAGTCGTCGCACGACTTCGGGAAGGACATCCTCCCCGCGCTCTTCGGCAAATACCCGATCTACGTCTACGACTTCTCGCAGAACGACGTCCCGGACGAGAAGAACTCGGGCTTCTGGAAGGACGTCGGCACGCTCGACGCCTACTTCGAGGCGAACATGGACGTCTGCGCCATCGCGCCGGAGTTCAACCTCTACAACCTGAGCTGGCCCCTGCGCACCTACAACTGGAACCTGCCCCCGGCGAAGTTCGCCTTCGCGGGCGAGGGCGAGGACGCGCGGCGCGGAAGCGCGGTGGACTCCGTCATCTGCGAAGGGAGCATCATCTCTGGCGCGACGGTGCGCAACAGCGTCATCAGCCCGAACGTCTTCGTCCACAGCTGGGCGGAGGTGAGCGAGTCGATTCTCTTCCCCGACGTCGTCGTCGGGCGCCACGCGAAGATCCGCCGGGCCATCCTCGACAAGGGGATCTCCATCCCGGACGGCTTCGAGATCGGCGTGAACCCCGAGGAGGACCGCAAGCGCTTCTTCGTCACGGAGAGCGGCATCACGGTGATCCCGAAGGGGACCATCGTCCGCTAGCGGCGTCAGCCGTTGAGTTCCTCCAGGCCGCCGGGTTCGAACCCGGCGGTTCCGCTTTTCCGGCGTTCCTCGAAGAACGAGTCCAGCAGGTCCCAGTAGGCTCCGGGCGTCTGCGCGTGCAGAAGGTCGACGCGGGCGCCCGCGCCGCCGGGCAGCGCCTTCAGGAAGCGCGCGGTCACCAGCTTGAGCCGCCCCAGGCGCCCGGTCTCCGTGAAGCCGTCCTCCTCCAGGAAGCGGTCGTAGAGGTCGAACAGCCCGCGCTGCTCTTCGAGCGACGGGGAGCGCGCCGGCTTCCCCTCCCAGACGTCGGCGATCTGCGCCAGGAGCCAGGGGTTGTGGATCGCGCCGCGGCCCGAGCTGACGCCGTCCACGCCCGACTCCTCCAGCCGCGCGACGGCGTCCTCGACCGTGCGCACGTCGCCGTTCCCGACCACGGGCGTCTCCGGGCGGAGTTCGGCCGCGAGCCGCTTCGCGCGGGCGATCGCGCCCCAGTCCGCGCGCCCCGCATAGCCCTGTTCGCGCGTCCGGCCGTGGACGACGAGGAGGTCGAGCCCCTCGCCGCAGGCGATGCGGACGCACTCGTCGAGCGCGGATCCGTCGGCCCAGCCGACGCGGACCTTGAGCGAGAGCGGAAGCGGGCAGGCGCGGCGGGCCTCCGCCACGAGCCGGGCGAGGCGCGGCAGGTCGCGCAGGAGCTGGGCTCCCCCTCCCTTGCGGACCATCTTGGGCATGGGGCACCCGGCGTTGATCTCCAGCGCGTCGAAGCCGAGGCCCGAGGCGATCCGGACCCCTTCGGCGAACTTCGCCGGGTCGCCGCCGAAGAGCTGGAGGCAGAACGGCCGCTCCTCGGCGCCGACGCGCATCCCCTTGAGCTCGCGAGTCCGGCTGTTGCGCAGGGCCTCGACCGAGACGAACTCCGAGACCGTCAGCCCGATCCGACCGCCCGCGAGGGCGCGGAGCACGCGCCGGAAGGGCAGGTCCCCCACCCCGGCCATCGGGGAGAGGAACACGTTGGGCGCAATCTCCAGGTTTCCGAACCTGAAGCTCCGTTTCGCCGGAATCCGGGGCGTCTCTTCCATCGCGCACGAACTTAACAAAAGTTCGAATCGGAGGCCCCGTCAGCCCTCTCCGCGGGATTAGGGATTATATTTGGAATGTCTTTCATTTCAAGGACTTACGCATGGCGAACGTGACGAAACGAGACCTGATCCTGGAGGTGGCCCGCTCCACGGGCTACACGCAGGTGAAGATCCGCGCCGTCGTCGAAGAGCTTCTGGCGTTCGTCCGGGATTCGCTCGCCCGACGCGAGCGGATCGAGATCCGCAGCTTCGGCACCTTCACCACGCGCGAACGGCGTCCCCGCACCGCCCGGAACCCCAAGACCGGGGTCAAGGTCCAGGTGGAGCGCAACCTCGCCCCGTTCTTCCGGTTTTCCTCCGAATTGAGGGCCCAAATCGGGCAGAATCGGCAAATCGAAGAATTTCAGACGGAAAAAGAGTCCGTTTTCTGAAAAACCAGTATAGATTAGGATCGTAGGGACTCCTCGTCGGGCTCCCCCTCGTTCCGTCTTCGGGGATGTGGCGCAAGGAAGGAACATGGCTACGCAGGAAGAAAACATTCCGGAATCCGCGCCCGCGCAGGGCGGCGGAGGCGGCGTCTCCTTCGCGGCGGACGTGCAGGAGCTGATGCGGCGCGTCCAGCTCGACCCGGCGCAGGTGGACGCCGTCCTCGAGCAGCTGAAGGAGATGGCGAAGACCACCTACGCCAACGACATCCAGCAGATCACGCTGGCGCGGCTGCGCGTGCTGGTGGAGGCCGGCCGTTCGGAGAACGCCCTCGTCCTCGCGAAGAAGCTCCTCGCGATCCTCCTGCCGAACAACCAGGACCAGACCGCCTCGCTCGCCTACCGCTGCCTCGGCTCCGCGCGGCGCGAGCTGGAGCTGGAGCCCGAGCTGCACAAGCGGCTCTCCCGCGCGCTGCGCAAGACGAACCACTTCCGCGACGCGGCCTGGAGCTACTTCCGCGCGATGGAGCTCCTCGGCACGCCCGCGGAGGGCCACGACGTCTGCCTGCAGATCGCGTCCGAGGCGGAGAAGGCCGAGAAGCCGCTCGAGGCGATGGCCATCTACCGCTTCGTGCTCAAGCAGTGGCCGGACACGAACATGAAGGACTTCGTCCTCTCCTCGATGGAGTTCCAGGAGCTGAAGATCCGCCGCCAGAAGGAGGAGCAGGAGGAGGCCGAGCAGCTCGCGAAGGCCCAGGCGGCGAAGGACGACCTCCCCACGTTCTGACGCGCGCGTTCCGCGCGGACGGAAGCGGAGGGAACCCCCTTCCGCTTTCTAGTTTTCCGTCGTGATCCTGCCGCCCGACCCGAAACCGCCCCGCATGGTGCCCAGGGGCCCGAAGAGCGCGAACCGCCCTCCGCGGGACGTGGTGGACCTGCACTGCCACTCGACGCTCTCCGACGGGCAGTACGACGTGGAGACCCTGCTGGACAAGGCGGCGGAGCGCCAGCTGCGCGCGCTCGCCATCACCGACCACGACAACCTGGACTCCTACGCCATCGGGAAGGACCTCGCCAGGGAGCGCGGCATCGAGCTGATCCCCGGCATCGAGATCTCCGCCGTGCACGAGGGGCGCGACATCCACGTGCTGGGCTACTGCTTCGACCCGACGAACCTCAGCCTGAACCTGGAGCTGAAGGAGCAGCACCGGCGGCGCAAGGAGCGCATCCGCGCGATCCTGAAGAAGCTGGCCGGGCTGGGCGTGGAGCTGACGTTCGAGAAGGTGCAGAGCTTCTCGCGCGGCGGCGTGCTGGGGCGCCCGCACGTGGCGCAGGCGCTGATGGCCGAGGAGTACGTCTCGTCGTTCAGCGAGGCGTTCCAGAAGTACCTGGGCGACGAGGGGGCTGCGTTCGTGGAGAAGCGCGGGCTCTCGGTGGAGGAGGCGATCCGGCTGATCCACCGCGCGGGCGGGATCGCGGTCCTGGCGCATCCGCTGCGCACGGGCGTGGACGACCTCCTCGACAAGCTCCCCGACTGGGGGCTGGGCGGCATGGAGATCGTCACCGGGCTGAAGAAGGCCGCCGCCGTCCGCAAGCTGCGCGACTGGGCCGTGGACCGCGGGATGGCCTGCACCGGCGGCTCCGACTACCACGGGGACCAGAGCCCGTGCGGGCTGGGGACGCTCTCCATCCCCTATCGCGCGCTCGACGACCTGCGCGACAAGCTGGAGATCCAGAAGACCGAGTGGATCTGACGCCGGAGCCGCGCTCCGGCCTTTTTTCTCACCGCTCCAGGACGCGGTAGAGGCTGTCGCGCTCGCACGGGACGCGGCCCGCGGCCTCGATCGCGAGGCGCATCCCCTTCTCGTCGCAGCAGGGATGCTCCTGCCCGCCGGCCATGGAGTAGATGCGCGTGGAGTCGTTGATCGTGCCGTCGAGGTCGTCGCCGCCGCAGCGCAGCAGGCCGAGCGCGCGCTCCATCCCCGACATCACCCAGTAGACCTTGAGGTGGCGGACGTTGTTCAGCACGAGGCGCGAGAGGGCGAAGACGCGGCGCTCCTCGTCGGCGGAGATCTCGGGAAGCGCGCTCAGGCGGTTGTTGCCGTTGCGGTAGCGGAGCGGGACGAAGGCCTGGAAGCCGCCCGTCTCCTCCTGGAGGTCGCGGAGGCGCAGCAGATGGTCCACGCGCTGCGCGGCGCTCTCCACGTGGCCGTAGAGCATCGTGGCGTTGGTCGGGAGCCCGATCCGGTGCGCCGCGCGGTGGACTTCGATCCAGCGCTGCGCGGGCGCCTTGCCGCCGGCGATGCGGCGGCGCACCTCGGGCGCGAAGATCTCCGCGCCGCCGCCGGGGAGCGAACCGAGCCCGGCCTCCTTCAGCCGGGCGAGCGCCTCCTCGACGGTCGTGCGCGAGGAGCGCGCGAAGTAGTCGATCTCGACGGCGGTGAAGGCCTTGAGGTGGAGTTCGGGCCGCGCGGCGCGCAGGGTCCGCAGGAAGGATTCGGCCCACTCGAGGTTCCGGCCGGGATGCACGCCGCCGGTGATGTGGAGCTCGGTCAGGGTCCCCTTCGGGAAGGCCTCGAGCCTGCGCAGCAGGTCGTCGGCGCCGAGCAGCCAGCCGCCCTTCTCCGGCCCGGTTCCGACGTCGCGCCGGAAGGCGCAGAAGAGGCAGTCGTAGAGGCACTGGTTGGTCGGCTCGAAATGGATGTTGCGGTTGTAGAAGACCCTGTCGCCGTTGAGCTCGCGGCGCAGCCGGTCGGCCATGTCGACCAGGAGGGGCGTCGGGACTTCCGTCGCCAGGAAAAGCGCCTCCTCTTCCCCGAGCCGTTCGCCCGAAAAGACCCTGCTTTCGAGTTTTTGGAGCCGCCCGGAGCCGTTTTCCATGTCCCAAAGATAAAGAAATCGCGCCGACCGTTCTCTTTTTTCGTAAATTTACGTCCCTAAACCCCTTCGGGAGTTTGGACGGGAAAGTGGACCAAAAGACGAGCTATCTGGTTCTCCGCAGAACCTCCGGCAAGAAATCCCTGAGCCTCCGCGTGGGGCAGGGCGCGTTCGCGTTCGCGAAGGCGGTCCGCAGGGTCCTCGTCCTGGGCTGCCTCGTCCTCGCGCTGATGGGCTCCCTCTTCGCCTACGACGCCGTCCGCCGCGGAACGGCCGCCTCCAGAAACGCCGACCTGAAGGCCCGCCTCGCGCAGAAGCGGACCGAGCTGGAGACCATCGGCGGAACGCTTTCGCAGATGGGGAAGACGACCGTGCTCGCCAACCGCCGGTTCGGCATGGAGCTCCCCGACCCCGCCGTGGTCGCGCTGAGCGTCGGCGGCCCGATCGACCCCGACTCGGCGCTGATGCAGGCGATTCCCGGCGCGCGCCTCTCCTCCGGCCTGGACGCGCGCGTCCGCGCGATGAAGCGCTTCCTCTCCGAAAACCGCCGCCAGCTCGGCGACATCGAGAAGATCGCCCAGCAGAAGCTGCTCGCCTGGCGCTGCCACCCGAGCATCAAGCCCTGCCCCGGGCGCATCACCTCGGAATTCGGCTACCGAATCCACCCGGTGACCGGGAAGTTCAAGCAGCACATGGGCATGGACATCGCCGACGCGCCCTGGACGCCCGTGCTGGCGACCGCGGACGGCGTGGTGGCCGAAGTGAGCCACCGCCCCGAGTCGTTCTACGGGAAGCTCGTCCGCGTGGACCACGAGAACGGGTACCAGACGCTCTACGCGCACCTGGCCTCCGCCGCGGTGAAGCCCGGGCAGTTCATCCAGCGCCACCAGCTGGTCGGCTACATGGGGAGCACCGGGCGCGTGACCGGGACGCACCTCCACTACGAGGTCCGCCGCGACGGCGTGCCGGTCGATCCGCGCCGCTTCATCCTGCCTCCGGCCGTGATGGTGGACTAGGCCGTCCGCCGGTCTCCTTCCGAAACGCCTCCAGGCGTCTTTTTTTCGCCGCGGCCGCGCGGAACAAGGACATTTTTGTTAATTTACGCACTTGTTTGTCTGAAAACCGCGAACAAGACCCGCCTCCATGAACGAAAAAGCCGTCTTCCTCCTCGCCGCCCTCGCCCTTGCCGCCGTTCCCGCGCCCTCGCGCGCCGGGGAGACGCCTCTGCTGATCTCGGAGATCTGGGCGGCGCCGGAGGAGGGGCCGGAATGGGTCGAGCTCCTGAATCCGTCGGAGGAGGAGGCTCCGGTCGATTCGCTCTTCCTGCGGAGGAACGGGAAGCGGTGCGCGCTCGGGGGCGCGCCGGTCCGCGCCGGCGGGCGTCTGGTGCTGGTCTCCGACACGGCGGCGTTCCGGGAGCTGCACGGACCGGCGCGAATCGACCTGCGCCGCCCGTCGTGCTGGCTCTCGCTCCCGAACGGCGGCGGCGGTCTCGCGCTCGTCGGCCCGGACGGCGGGGCCGCGGACAGCGTCGGCTGGAACGCGGTCCCGCGCGGCGGAGCCCTGGAGCGCGACTTCTCGGCGGCCGGCGCGGAGGAGGGAGGCCGGCCGCCTGCGGAGCTCGTGCGCGCGGAACGGGCGACGCCGGGTTTCTCCTTCCGGCGCGAGCCGCGGGCGGACACTCTGGCCCTGCCCCTGCGTCTCTTCCGCCCCGGCGAGCGGTTGCCTCTGAAGCTCCGCCTGGAGAGCGGCTCCGCGCTCGAGTGGGAAATCGCGGACCTCGAAGGGAAGCTTTTCGGATCGGGCCGCGCGGAGGGCCCGTACGACGGGACGCTCTCGCTCCCGCTTCCCGGCCTGCGCGGCTGTCCGCTCTTCCTTCTCTGGTCCCTCTCCGGCGGGAAGCGCGGGGCGGAACGGGTGATCCTCGCGCGATGAGCCGCGCGTCCGGAACGAACCGCGCGGCCGCCGCGTTCCTTGCGCCGCGCGCGCTGGTCGCGCTGGCGCTCGTCCTTTCCTGCGGCGGCCGCGCGCAGGCGATGGAGCGCGAGGGGATCTGGAGCGCGCACGGCGGCTCGGACGCCGCGGTGCGCGCGGCGTTCCCGAC
>JAGCEZ010000042.1 GCA_017650365.1 Fibrobacterales bacterium
CGCCCTCGTCGCGGTCTCGCTCTTCGGGCGCGCCGCGCCGTGCCGCGAACTGGAAAAGGTCCTGCGCGGCGCGGCGCCGGCCGCCGCCCTGGTCGAGGACGCGGCCCAGAGCTTCGGCGCCCTCCGCGGCGGCGTCCCCTCCTGCGGCGCCGCCCCCTTCGCCGCCGCCAGCTTCTACCCCACGAAACCCTTCGGCGGCTTCGGGGACGGCGGCATGGTCTTCCTGGAAGACCCCGCCGCCGCCGCGGAGGTCCGCGTCCTGTGCGACCACGGGCAGACCCGCCGCGACCATTGCGAGAGGACCGGGACGAACTCGCGGCTCGACGCGATCCAGGCCGCGATGCTGCGCGTCAAGTTCCGCCGCTTCGCGGCGCTGAAAAAACGCCGCGCCGCCGCCGCCGAACGCTACGAAACCCTCCTCTCCGGCGCGGCGCGGCGCGGCCTGCTCCGCCTCCCGGGCGCGGACGCGGACGAATCCCCCGTCTGGGCGCAGTACGTCGTCCGGATCCCGTCGCGCGGGGACTCCCCGGAACGCCGGGACGCGCTCCGCCGCGCGCTCGCCGCGGACGGAATCGAGACCGCCGTCCACTACTCCGAGCCGCTCCACCTGCAGCCCGCCTTCGCGCGGCTCGACCCGGGCGCGCGGTGCCCCGTGGCCGAGCGGCTCGCGCGCGAGGTCCTCGGCCTCCCGATCGGGCCCTCGCTTTCGCCCGAGGAGCAGGAATACGTCGCGGAGCGCCTCGTCGCGCGGCTCGAAACGCTCTAGCCCCCGCGCCCGAAAGCCCGCCCTCCGCGCGGAATCTATTTTTGGGAAGATGATCCAGATCGGCGACTACGCGACGCTCCGCGTCCTCCGCTTCACGGACTTCGGCTCGTACCTCGACGCCGGGGAACTGGGCGAAGTGCTCCTCCCGCGCAAATACGAGCCCGAAGACCTCGCCGAGGGCGACGAAATCCGCGTCTTCCTCTACCACGACGACCAGGGGCGCCCCGTCGCCACGACCGAAACCCCGCTCGCGACCGTCGGAAGCTTCGCCGCCCTCAAGGTGGCGGCCGTCGCCGAACAGGGCGTCTTCCTCGACTGGGGCCTCTCGCGCGGCCTCTTCCTCCCGTTCCGCGAAGAGCGCCGTCCGCTCCGCGAGGGCGAGACCGTCGTCGTCCGCGTCCTGACGGACGAACGCACCGGCCGCGTCATGGCGAGCGCGCGCGTCGACCGCTTCCTCGACCCCGACCCGGGCCGCCTCCGCGCCGGCGACGAGGTGGACCTCCTCCTCTACGCGAAGACCGACCTCGGCTTCAAGGCGATCGTGGACGGAACGCGCTCCGGCGTCCTCTACCGCAACGAGATCTTCCGCTCCGTCGCGGTCGGTGACTCGATGAAGGGCTGGGTCCTGCGCGTGCGCGACGACGGCAAGATCGACCTCGGGCTCCAGGCCCCCGGCGCGGGAAAGGTCTTCGACTTCGAGGACGAACTGCTCAAGGCGCTGCGCGAGAACGGCGGCTCGGTCCCCTTCGGCGACGACTCGCCCGCGGAGGCGATCCGCGAACGGTTCGGCGTCTCCAAGAAGACGTTCAAAAAAGCGTCGGGCGCCCTCTTCCGAAAGCGCCTCGTCGTTCTCTTCCCCGAAAGGATCGACCTGGCCTGACGGTCAGGTCGCCTCGGGTCCGCGCGCCACGATCACCTTGCCCGTGCGGATGAATTCCACCATGTGGAACTTCGAGCAGAGCCGGGTCATCGCGTCGATCTTCTCCGATTCGCCCGTCACCTGGATCGTCATCGAGCTCTCGGTCATGTCCACGGTCGTCGCGCGGAAGTGCTGGACCAGCTGCAGGATCTCGGAGCGCTCCTCGGGGGAGCAGAGCACCTTGATCAGCGCCAGCTCGCGCATCACGACGTCGTCGTCGGTGTGGTCCTTGGCGGCCACCACGTCCACCAGCTTCTCCAGCTGGGCGATCATCTGGCCGAGCTCCCTCGGTTCGCCGCGCGCGACGATGTTCATCCGGGAGAAGTCGCCGTCGATCGCGGGGGAGACGACGAGCGAGTCGATGTTGAAGCCGCGCCGCGAGAAGACCAGGGCCACGCGCACCAGCACGCCGGGGCGGTTGGCGACGGTCAGCGAAATGGCGTGCGCCGGCAGTTTTTCGCGCAGTTCCATCATGCGCCTCCTTCGGGCTTTTCGAGCTCTTCCTTGGGTCGTTCCAGCAGCATCGAGGAATACGGCGCGCCGGCGGGGATCATCGGGAAGACGTTGTCCTCCTTCTCCACCTCGCAGTGGACGATGCACGGCCCGTCGTCGTAGGCGAGCGCCTTCTTCAGCACCTTCGAGATGTCGGCCATGCGGCGGATGCGGAAGCCCTTGATGCCGTAGGCCTCGCCCAGCTTGACGAAGTCGGGGTTCCCGGTCATGTCCACGCTGGAGTATCTCTTCGAGTAGAACATGTCCTGCCACTGGCGGACCATGCCGAGGTACTTGTTGTCCATCACGAGGATCTTGATCGGCAGCTTGCGGATGGCGGCCGTGGCCAGCTCGAACTGCGTCATCTGCAGCCCGCCGTCGCCGACGATCGTCGCCACCGTCTTGTCCTTCACGCCGACGGCCGCGCCCACCGCGGAGGGGAGGCCGTAGCCCATTGTGCCGGCGCCGCCCGAGGTGAGCAGCTGGCGCGGGCGGTTGAACCTGTAGAACTGCGCGGCCCACATCTGGTGCTGGCCGACGTCCGTGGTCACCACCGCGTCGCCCTTGGTCAGGCGGTAGAACTCGTCGACCACGGCCTGCACGCGCAGCCCGCCCTGCTTGCGGTACTTCAGCGGGTACTTGCGCTTCCAGCCCTGCACCTGCTTCAGCCACGCGGCGGTGTCGAGCTTCGAGACCAGCGGCAGCAGCTCCTCGAGCACCGCCTTCGCGTCGCCCACGACCGAGACGTCGGGCACGACGATCTTGCCGATCTCCGCGGGGTCGATGTCGACGTGGATCACCTTCGCGTTCGGGCAGAACTCGTCGAGCTTGCCGGTGATGCGGTCGTCCCAGCGCGAGCCCACGCTCATGATCAGGTCGCAGTTCATCACCGCCATGTTCGCGTAGGCGGTGCCGTGCATGCCGAGCATCCCCAGCGAGAGCTCGTGCGTGCCGGGGATCGTCCCCAGGCCGAGCAGCGTGTTGACGACGGGGGCCTGCAGCTTCTCGGCAAGCTCCACGATCTGGCGGTGCGCGCCGGAGATCGCCGCGCCGTGGCCCGCGAGGATCACGGGACGCTTCGATTCGGCCAGCAGCGCCGCGGCTTCGCGGATCTTCGCCGGGTCGCCCTTCGAGGGGACGCGGTAGCCGGGCAGCTTCACCTCGTCCTCGAACGAGCTGTGGCAGAGCGCCGCGCCCACGTCCTTCGGGAGGTCGATCAGCACGGGGCCGGGGCGTCCGGTCGTGGCGATGCGGAACGCCTCGCGCATCACGCGCGGAAGGTCGTCCGCGCTCTTGACCAGGTAGGAGTACTTCACGCAGGAGAAGCTCATCCCCGAGATGTCGCTCTCCTGGAAGGCGTCCTTCCCGAGGAGGGGCGAGATCGTCTGCCCGCAGATGACGACCAGCGGGACCGAGTCCATGTGCGCGGTGTAGATTCCGGTCAGGGTGTTCGTGGCGCCGGGGCCGGAGGTGACCAGGGCGACGCCGGGCCTGCCCGTGGCGCGCGCGTAGCCGTCGGCGGCGTGGGCCGCGCCCTGTTCGTGGCGGACCAGGATCGTGTCGATGGAGGAGTCGAGCAACGCGTCGAAGAGGGGAATCGCGTTCCCGCCCGGATAGGCGAAGATGCACTCCACGCCTTCCCGTTTCAGCGCCTCGACCACGACCTGGGCGCCGGTCAGAAGTTTTTCGCTCATTTTTCCTTTCCTTTCCGGAAAATCGGAACAAAGTTCCAACGAGAATCCCAATCTATACAGAGAAATCAGCGATGTCAAGACCATTTTCGGGTGCATTTGCGGTTTTTAAGTCTCAAAATGTCTATCTTCGGACGCAGTTTCGCGAATCCGCACGCGGAATCAGACTTCGACCCGCACAAAAACTTCGTTCCGTTCCAAGAACAAGGTGCTTTGTGCAAGAAGAAAGAACAGAAAACCCGCTTCCGCGGGAGAAAATCGAGGCCGGAAAGGTCTCCGAACTGGAAAACTGGGAGCTTCTGGCCGTCGTTTTGGGTCACGGAAGCTCCAAACGCTCCGTGTTTTCGCTCGCCCGCGACCTCGCCGACCGCCTCCGGACCCTTTCGGGCGCCCCGACGATCGACGAACTCTGCGCCATCGAGGGAATCGGGCGGGCGCGGGCGGCCCAGCTCCTCGCCTGCCTGGAGTTCTCGCGGCGCCACCTGCTCTCCGTCCGCTCCTTCGCGGTCCGCTCGCCCGCCGACCTCGCCGCGCTCTTCAACGACCTCCGCGACG
>JAGCEZ010000043.1 GCA_017650365.1 Fibrobacterales bacterium
CCGCGCCCCGGGACGCCGCGCTCTGGCTCTTCGCGAAGGACGCGGTCAAGCTCGGTTCCGTTCCGGAGGGGGCCGTGGTCGCGGACTTCGCCGCCGGAGGGCGCCGCCTCGGGCTTTTCGCCAAGGAGCTCGCCGGCGGGATTAGGCCGCGCTCCGCGGCCCAGGCGCGGAGCGTCACGGAGTCCTGCCTCCGCGCGAACTCCGCCGCGGATTCCGGGGACGGTCCCATGCGCCGGAAAAAGCGGGTCGCCGTCCTCGGCGGCGCCTTCGACCCGGTCCACGTGGACCACGTGCGGCTCGCGCGCGAATGCCTGGAATGGAACATGGCCGACGAGGTCCGGTTCGTCGTCGCGCCCGACGTCCGCTGGGACAAGAGGACCGTCGCCGGCGCCGAGGACCGGCTCGAAATGGTCCGCCTCGCGACCGAAGGGATGGAGAACGTCGTCGTCAGCCGCGAGGAGATCGACGCGGGCGAATACCGCGGCTCCCTGCGGATGCTCGAACGGCTCGTCCGCAACGACCCCGGGAACGAATACGCGCTCGTCGTCGGCTCCGACAGCTATCCGCGCATCCCCTCGTGGCGCGACCAGACGGAGGGGTGGAAGCCCAACGGCGAGGAGCTCCTGCGCCGCTTCTCCCTCATGGTCTGGCCCCGTCCGGGCGCCGAGATGCCCGACCCCGTCGCGCACCGCGAAAAGGGCTATGCGCCGCTGATCCTCCCGCCGCAGAAGGCCTGGACCACCGCCTCGCCCGTCTCCAGCACGCGGGTCCGCGAGCTCCTCGGGCGCGGGGAGTCCGCCGACGCGCTCCTCCCGCCCGCCGTCGCCGCCTATATTGCGCGCAAGGGGCTGTACCGGACCTCCTCCCGATGAGAAACCTGGCCTGGCATCTGCTCGCGATCGCGACCGTCGCGGTCTGGGGCACGAGTTTCGTCAGCACGAAAGTCCTGCTCGGGCACGGCTTCACGGCGGTGCAGGTCTTCGCGCTGCGCTTCGCCGCCACCTGGCTGCTCCTCCTCGCCATGGACCGCGGGCGCATGCGGTTCCTCGGAATCCGGGACGAGCTCCGGCTCGCGCTCTGCGGGCTCTGCGGATGCACGCTCTACTACTGGGCCGAGAACTCCGCGCTCGCGATCTCGCCCAGCGGCGAGGTCTCGCTCGTCGTCTGCGGGAACCCGCTGCTGATCATGCTCTTCGCCGGGCTCCTCTGGCGCGAGGAGCGGCTCCGGCCGAGGCAGGTCCTGGGCTGCGCCGTCGCGTTCGCGGGCATGGCGGTCGTCGTGCTGGACGGGACGTTCGTCCTGGGGCTTTCGCCGCTGGGAGGGCTCCTCGCGTTCGCCGCGGCCGCGTCCTGGGCCGTCTATTCGCTCGCGGCGCGCCCGCTCAACGCCCGGCTTCCCGCCCTGCTCGTCACGCGCAGGATGTTCTTCCACGGGACCCTCTCGTCGGTCCCGATCCTGTTCGCGGAGGGCGGCGCGCGGATTCCGTGGGAGAACTTCGCCGAACCCGTCGTCGCGCTCAACTTCCTCGCCCTGACGCTGCTCTCGTCGCTCTTCGGCTACCTGGTCTGGAACAAGGTCCTCCGCCGCCTGGGGACGGTCCTCGCGAGCAACTACATCTACGCCATCCCGCTGGTCACCGTCGCCACGGCCGCCGTTGCGCTGGGGGAGAGGGTCACGGCCGGGACCGTCGCGGGCGGCGCCATGATCGCGCTGGGGATGCTCCTCGCCGAATCGAGGAAGTGACGCGCTTTCGGGGGCGAAATCATAAAAATGTCGCTCGAGTTTGTGAAAATGATATAATTGTTTCGAAAACCGCAAAACGAAAGCGGCGACGGATGGAGACGACTTGCAAGGAGGAAAAATGAACGGGATGACGGAGTACAGCGAACAGACGTTCGAGCGCATCAAGCACCTTGACGAAAACGGCGTGGAATTCTGGTACGCCCGGGAGCTGCAGGCCGCGCTGGAATACGCCCAGTGGCGCCGGTTCGCGGAATCGATAGACCGCGCCAAGGAGGCCTGCAAGGCCAGCGGTTTCAGGGTGGAGGACCATTTTGCCGACGTTGGCAAAATGGTGGACCTCGGCTCCGGTTCCAAGCGCGAAATCGCCGACGTCAAGCTCACGCGCTACGCCTGCTATCTGGTCGTGATGAACGGCGACCCGAGGAAAGAGGTGATCGCGCTCGGACAGACCTACTTCGCCGTGAAGACCCGCGAGCGGGAGGGGTTCGAGAAGCTGACGGAAGACCAGAAGCGACTCGCGATCCGGGGCGAACTGACGGAACACAACAAGTCTCTGGCGGAAGCGGCCAGGAACGCGGGCGTGACGACGCCGCAGGACTACGCGGTGTTCCAGAACAAGGGCTACCAGGGGCTCTACGGCGGACTCGGGGCCAAGCAGATCCACGAGCGCAAGGGGCTGAAGAAGAGCCAGAACATCCTGGACCACATGGGCAGCACCGAACTGGCGGCGAACCTGTTCCGGGCGACGCAGACCGACGAAAAGCTGCGCCGCGAAAAGATCCGCGGGAAATCCGCGGCGAACAAAACGCACTTCGAAGTGGGCGAAAAGGTTCGCGAAACCATCAGGGAACTGGGCGGGACCATGCCCGAAGATCTGCCCACGCCGGAAAAGAGCGTCAAGCAGATCGAGAAGGAAACGAAGAAGGTGAAATAGGGCGCGGAAATGGCCGGAACGCCGGTTTCTGCCGAACGAGCCCCCCTAAAAACGGGGACGCCAAATCATGCGCTAACCGCGATTCCTTCTTCTGCGTGAATTGCGGTGGTCGATCCGGCCGTGGACGAAGGACACCGCAATCGAGAACACCGCGGCACCGATCAGGAGAGGAAGCCACGAGACGAATCCGGAGATGACGGCGTCCGTCAGGGAATCGGCGAGGTTGTTCATGGGTATTCCTCCTTCGCCCCCGGTTTTCAGTCGAAGACGAGGTTGTTGAGCACCAGCCCGAACGAGAAGACGAGCAGGTAGGCGGACCAGATCATGCCCGCGGGCCAGTTCCAGAACCGCTTCCAGGCGGACTTCTCGGCGCCGTTTTTGGCCTTCACGGCCCGGAAATCGCGGATCGCGTGCCTCACGCTGTAGGCGCAGAGGGGCAGGGCGACGACGAGCAGCAGGAAGACTCCCATGCGCCCAAATTTACTATGTTTGGGCGGTCCTCGGAGGTCCGGGGACGTAGGGACACTTTATTTTCGAGGCGGACGAAACTTGGAAGAACAGTCGAACCAGTCCAAAATCGAGGCCCTCGTCGGCAAGCTGGCCGAACGCGCCGGGCTGGAGCTGGTCGAGTGCGACCTCTTCCGCGCCGGGCGTCGCCTGATCCTCCGCGTCTTCGTGGACAAGGAGGGCGGAATCGCCCTGGACGACTGCCAGAAGCTGAGCCGCGAGCTCGGCGCCGCGCTCGACCTGGAGGACCTGATTCCCCAGGCCTACACGCTCGAGGTCTCCAGCCCCGGCGTCGACCGCCCGCTCCGCACCACGCGCGACTTCCTCCGCAACAGGGGGCGCACGATCCGCCTGGGCCTCTCCGAGCCGCTGGCGGGGAAGAAGGCGGTCTCGGGCAAGCTGCTCGGCGCCGACGACGAAAAGCTCGAACTTGAACTCGCCGGGGGCGCGAAGGCGGAGGTGAAGCGCTCCGCGGTCCTCCAGGCGAAGGTCGAAACCGTTTTCTAAACAGCCAAACAGGGCGAACAACCATGCGCAAGAACATCCCGATCGAAACGGCCCCCAATCTCCTCGACGGCCTGAAGGCCATCGCCGAGGCGAAGCACATCCCCAACGACGTCGTGCTGGACGCCCTCCGCGAAGCCATCGTGATGGCCGCCCGCAAGTACAAGCAGATGAACAAGAACTTCGACGTGGACATCGACGAGGAGACCGGCGAGATCAAGGTGAAGCTCTCGGTCGAGGTCGTGGAGGACTACCCGGACTATCCCGCCGACGCGACCGCACTCGAGGTCGAGGCGCTCGACGCCAAGTACATGCTGCTCGACGAGGCCCGCGACTACAATCCCGACGTGGAAGTGGGCGACGTCCTCGAGGAGGAGGTCCCGATCGAGGTGCTGAACCGCACCGCCGTGATGGCCGCCAAGCAGCTCCTGATGATGAAGACCCGCGCCGCCGAGAACGCGCGCATCGTCGCGGAGAACAAGGACCGCATCGGCATGCTGCAGAGCGGCACCGTCCAGCAGATCGACCGCGGCGAGCTCGTCGTGAAGATCGGCACCACCGAGGCGGTGATGCCCCTGCGCGAGCAGATCCGCCGCGAACGCTACGCGATCGGCGACGCGGTGCTCGGCGTGATCGACCGCGTGGACGACACCCCCCGCGGCGCCAAGGTGATCCTCTCCCGCGCCAGCGGCCGCTTCCTCGTGGAGCTGCTGCGCAAGGAAGTGCCCGAAATCGCCGACGGCGTGGTGGAGGTCAAGGGCGTCGCCCGCGACCCCGGCTTCCGCGCCAAGGTGGCCGTCGCCTCGCGCGACGACCGGATCGACCCGGTGGGCGCCTGCGTGGGCATGCGCGGCACCCGCATCCAGAACGTCGTCCGCGAGCTCTCGAACGAGCGCATCGACATCGTGCAGTGGACCTCCGAGCTGCCCGCCTACATCCGCAAGGCGCTGAGCCCCGCGAACATCGTCAAGATGGTCGAGGTGAAGGGCACCGACCGCATCCTGCTGGTGATCGGCGACGAAGACCTCTCGCAGGCGATCGGCCGCAACGGCCAGAACGTCCGCCTGGCCTCGAAGCTGGTCGGCCGCAACCTGGAGATCATCGGCGAAAGCGACTACATGGCCCACAGCGAGGCGGAACGCCAGGCCATGGCCATGCCCCGCGAAGGGGACCGTCCCCTTGAAGACGCCTCCGCCAGCGCGCGCGCCAAGGCCGACGCCCTCTTCTCCGGCGAAGGGACCGGCGAAACCGAGGAGAACGCCTAGCAATGGCCGAAAAGAAAGTCAAAGACTACGCGCCCGAAGTCGGCGTCACCCCGGTTGAACTGGCGAAGATCCTCGCCTCGATGAAGGTCGAGGGGGTCCGCGGGCCCATGAGCACCCTCGACGAGTCGGCCTGGAACTCGATCAAGGCCGAAGTGCTCGAAAAGGCCGAGCCCTTCAAGAAGAAGGCCGCCGCCAAGAAGCCCGCCGCCGCCAAGAAGACCGCCTCGAAGAAAGAGGCCGGGGACGAGAAGTCCGGCGACGAAAAGCCCCGGATGAAGATCGTCCGCAAGAAGAAGTCCGAGCCCGAGGCGCCCGCGCCCGAGCCCGGGACGAAGGCCGAGGAGGCGCCCGCGGAAACGAAGCCCGCGCCCGAGGCGAAGGCCGAGCCCGCCCCCGCTCCCGCGGAAAAGCCCGCAGAGGCGAAGCCCGAACCGGAACCCGCGGCGAAGATCGAACCCGCGGCGAAGCCCGAGCCCGCCCCCGCTCCCGCGGCCGAAAAGCCCGCGGAGGCGAAGCCCGCCCCCGCTCCGATCATCCTCACGCCCGAGCAGATCGAGGCCGAGCGCAGGAAGGCCGAGGCGGCCGCCGCGGCGCAGCACGTCGATCTCAAGGTCAAGGTCGAGAAGCCCTCCGAGGAATTCGCGGCGCGCATCGCCCGCTACGCGGCGCAGCGCAACGCCGGACGCCCGTCCGGCGACCGAGGCCCCCGCCGCGACGGACGCGG
>JAGCEZ010000005.1 GCA_017650365.1 Fibrobacterales bacterium
CTCCTCGCGCTGGCGCTCGCGCTTGCGCAGGTCCTCCTCCCCGCCGCGCGCTCCGCCGGCCGCTTCGTCCTCGCGCGGCGCCTTCCGGTCGCGGTGGTCGCCCGCGCGGAGTCCGACTTCGCCCGCGCGCCCGGCCTCGCCGACGGGCGCTTCGACGTGCTGGGATGCGTCTCCCGGGAGGACGCGCGCTCGTGGAGCCGCCTTCCCGACCTGCTCCGGATTTCGGAACGCGCCCTGCTCCTGCCCGACCGCGAGGGCTGGTGGACCTCCGAGGAGTGCCGCCGCGTCGTCGCCGAGCATCCCGGCCGCTGGGCCCTCTGGGTCGCCGACGACCCGGTCGTCCTCTAAAATCGCCCAAATCGCCGTTTCCGCGCCTCCCGCGGGCGTTTTTTGCGGTTCGCTCGCCCATATAATTGGCTAAATTGGAGTAATGTGGCGGACAATCCCGTTCCGCCGGAGGTATGGTCGTGGATTCCTCTCTTCTCGAATTTCTCCGCTGCCCGGACGACCGGTCCGAACTCCGCATGGCGACTTCCGCCGAGCTGGAGGCCGTGAACGGGAGAATCGGCGCGGGCGGCCTGAAGAACCGGGCGGGGAAGGAGGTCGCGGAACCTCTGTCCGAAGGGCTCGTCCGCGCGGACGGCCGCTGGCTCTATCCGGTCCGCGAGGGGATTCCGGTCCTCCTGGCCGACGAAGCGATTCCACTTGCGTAACAAGGGGAACATCCGATGGCGAAGTCTGGCGTTGTCCGATTGGAGAAGAAGCTGCACAAGAATCCGGGCGGCCGCGGGTTCGCGTGGGTCGGTTCGCAGTTCGTCGAGCACGGGAACATCCCGCGCGGCCTCGAGTTCCTCCGCGCGAACCGCGCCGCGGCGCCGGGCGACCTGGAGGGCCTGCTCGCCCTCGGGCGCGTGGAGCAGCTCGACGGCAACTACGAGCTCGCCAGGGAGTGCTACGAGGAGGCCGTGAAGATCGACCCCTCCTCTCCCGGCGCGTGGAGCGGGCTCTACGAGACCGAAAAGACGCTGGGCGACGAGGACGGGGCGCGCAAGGCCGCGAACGCCTGGCGCCTGCTCGACCCCTTCGCCTTCGGCAACGCCGAAGAGGAGTCCCAGGACTACGGAGAATACGACGAGGCCTCGCTGGACGAGGCCCTCGCGGGCGGCGGGTCCGCCGAAGGCCAGGGCGAGGCGGACCTCGCGGCGGCGTTCGGCTCCTCCGAGCTCGAAGTCCCCTTCGACCAGGTCGCCTCGCTGCTCGACCAGGTCCCCGGCGGGGAGGAATCCCAGGAGATGTCGCTCGCCGGGCTTCCGGACGATTCCGACGAAATCGCGTTCGCGCCTCCTTCGGACGGAGAAGCCGCCGCTCCCGAGGCGCAGGCTCCCGCTCCCGAACCCGCTCCGGAAGCCGCCGCGCAGCCCGCTCCCGAAGAGGACCAGGCGAAGCCGGCCGGCGGCGCGGCGTTCGTCACCGGCGGCGACGACGAGGACCTCTACCAGTCTCCGGTCACCGGCAGCGACGTCAGCTCCGCGATCGACGACCTCTTCGGCGACGTGAACGACGAGGAGCTCCTGAACGACATCACCGGCTCGGTCTCGCCCGAAGCGGCGATGCCGCAGGACAACGAGGTCAACCAGCAGCTGAACGAGCTCTTCACCGAAGAGGAGGACGCGGAGACCGCCGCGGAGAACGCGCAGGTCTCGCAGGACCTCGACGACCTCGCGGCGATGTTCGACGGCGAAGGCGGCGCGAAGAAGGCGCCCGAAGCCGCTCCGGCGGCCGAAGCGGAAAAGGCGGAGCCCTCCGCGGACGATCCGTCCGTCCAGGAACTCGGCTCCACGGCCTCGGTGGACGACCTGCTCGCGGACTTCGGCGGCGCGGCGGCCGAACCGAAGCCGGAGGAGAAGAAGGAAGAGCCCGCCCCCGAAGCGGAAAACGCCGCCGGCGCCGAAGCGGACGCGGACGACCTGCTCGCGGACCTGGACACGGCGTTCGGCGCGAAGGCCGACGAGCCCGCCGCGGAAGCGAAGCCCGGACCGGCCGCGGAGGAATCCGCTCCCGAAGCGGAAGCCCCCTCCGCGTCGATGGACGATCTCCTCGCGGACCTCGACGGCGCCTTCGGCGCGTCGGACGGCCAGGCTCCGGCGGAAGAGAAGACGGAACCCGAAGCGGAAGCTCCTTCCGCGTCGATGGACGATCTCCTCTCTGACCTCGACACGGCGCTCGGCGCGTCGGACGACATGGCCTCCGCGGAAGCGAAGCCCGAACCGGCTCCCGAAGCGGAAACTCCCTCCGCGTCGATGGACGACCTCCTCGCGGACCTCGACGGCGCGCTCGGCGCGTCGGACGACCTCGCCCCCGCGGAAGCGAAGCCCGAAGCGGCCGCGGAAGGGAACGCGGAAGCCTCTCCCGAAGCCGAAGGATCCCTTCCCGCCACGGAAGACCTGCTGACCGACCTCGACGCCGCCTTCGTCGGCATCGAGAACAAGTCCGCCGGCCCGGAAGACCCCGAACTCAAGGCGGAGAAGAGCTCCGAGCCGACGACCGACGAACTGATCTCCGACCTCGACGGCATCCTCACGGCGCCGCAGAGCCCCGTCTCGCTCGACGCCCCCGAAAACTCCGACGACGCGCTCGCCGGGCTCGACTCGATCTTCGAAGTCGAGGAGTCCGAACCGATCCCCGGGCTCTCCGGCGAAGCGGCCCCGGCGGCCGCGGAAAGCCCCGCGCCCGCCGCGGAGGAAAAGTCCGAGCCGGCCGCCGCGTCCGAGGCGAAGGCCGCGGCCCCGAAGCGGGCGGAAAGCTCCGACGGCGGCCTCGGCGACGCCGTGGCCGACGAACTCGGCTCCCTCCTCGGGGACGACGACGAGGAGAGCGACTTCAAGTTGGAATCCGCGGCCGAGGCCGCGAACGAGGCCGGCGACGGCTTCCTCCCCGAGACCGCGACGATGGCCGAGATCTACGCGGGCCAGGGCCACTACGAGCAGGCGATCAAGATCTACCGCGACAAGTTGGAACGCGACCCCTCCGACGAACACGCGTCCAGGCGCATCGCCGAACTCGAGGCGCTTCTGAACCGCAACAATCCGCAGGAATAGAACGGGATGAAAATCGAACAGCTTCTCAGGACGATGGTGTCGGAGCACGCCTCCGACCTCCACCTCAAAGTCGGCTGCCCTCCGGCCTACCGCATCCGCGGTTCGCTGATCCGCCCCGAGTCCGAACGCGTGACTCCCGAGACGATGGAGAGCTTCCTCACCGACATCATGACGCGCCAGCAGCGCGCGGCGTTCGAGGAGCAGCTGGAGCTCGACTTCGCGGTGGGCGCGCGCGACATGGGCCGTTTCCGCGTGAACGCGTTCAAGCAGCGCGGCACGCCCGCGCTGGCCATCCGCCACATCTCCGGCCAGGTGCCCCCGTTCGAGACGCTCGGCCTGCCCGAGGTGATCCAGGACCTGGCGCTCCGGCGCCGCGGCCTGATCCTCGTCACCGGCGTGACGGGCTCCGGCAAGTCCACCGCGCTCGCCTCGATGATCGACCACATCAACCAGACCGAGTCGGTCCACATCATCACCATCGAGGACCCGATCGAATTCGTCCACCGCGACAGCCAGGCCGTGGTCTCGCAGCGCGAGCTCGGCGTGGACACCAAGTCGTTCGCCAACGCCCTGCGCGCCGCGCTCCGCCAGGACCCCGACGTGGTGCTCGTGGGGGAAATCCGCGACCTGGAGACGATCCAGATCGCGCTCACCGCGGCCGACACCGGCCACATGGTCTTCTCGACCATCCACACCACCAACGCCAAGGAGACGGTGGCGCGCATCCTCTCGATGTACCCGCCCCACCAGCACGAGCAGGTGCGCCACCAGCTGGCCGCCAGCCTCCAGGCCATCATCTCGCTGCGCCTGCTCCCCACGGCCGAC
>JAGCEZ010000044.1 GCA_017650365.1 Fibrobacterales bacterium
GCAGACCAAATCGTCGAGGCATGTGAATTCCTCTCCGCACTTTCTGCAATGATAGGGACCGTGTTCGCTTCCTTCGTAAGGTTCGTGCCTGCCGCCTTCCCTGCAGTTCTGATGGATTAGGTCATCAAGATCGAAGAAATCCTCGCCACATTTTTTGCAATAGTAGACCTTCTCGGCGTTTCCGGAGAATGTACTTCCATGTGCGGCGTCGCCCTCGCCGAACATGCTCCCTGTTGCGCTGTTATGCCTGTAGTTGTTTGCGTCTTCAGCACTCGAGAAGCTTTTATCGTATGTTTTGCGGTGGCTACCTGCTTGTTTCTGTCTTTGGTGCGTCCCTTCTTGACGCTGAGCTCTAGGTATTGGGATGGATACTAGTGTGAAATCATGCTCTCCGCCCGATGGACAACGCCAATGATATCTCCTTGCTGGCAAGGCGGGCCGTACTTGCCGGCATTTTTTGCACTTGTATGCAAGTATGTTGTTTGTGTTGGCTGGGTCGATGCGTATGGAGGTGCTGTCGAATTTCCAAGGTTCGGCCTTGACTGCCTTCGCCAATTTTCTTGCTTTCACTATTTCGGTAGGGATTACCCAGAGAAGTACGCCGAAACAGACGAGAACGCATATTGGCACAAGGAATATGCTAATGAGCAGACCAAAGAAAAGCCTGTATATGCCGGCCAAAATCCCTGGGGCAATTTTTTTGTTGTACCTAATGGCGTAGACAAAAGCCATCACTATGCAGATGATGGTGCCGATGCCGCAGATTGCCATTGCGGATGCTGACCACCATGTAAAGCCATTGGGGATGATGCATTTCCAACACAGGAAAAAAGTCGCGCCGGCAAAAATCGGGGCGATGATGGGGAATGTTAGATCCCCATTTCTGCGAGTGATGATGATTCCTTTTTTCCTTATGATATAGATGCCGATGAGGAAAGAGACCGCGACAAGGCCTACTCCTACCCATATTAGGATTCGTTTCGTGTCCAATCCGGTTCCCCTGTAGCTGTTTTGAGATTTGGGATTGCCCCTCTGCCTTCCTCAAGAATATTACGGAAAAAGCATTGCCAAGTCAAGCAGAATTCTCGGCGTGGCGCATTTTCGCGTCTATATTCTTTCTGGAGGATTCCAATGAGGTGTTTCAAGAGACTCAAGCAAAGAACGTTCGAAATCGTCAATCGGGCCGAAAACGGCGACATTTTGAGCAAAATCTTCGATGACGCGATCATGGCGCTGATTTTGCTCTCGGTGCTCTCTGTCGTTTTGGAGTCGTTCGCGGGGATTCGCGCCAGGTTCGAAACGGCGTTCCGCGTCTCGGAAATCGTCGTCGTCTCCGTGTTCACCGTGGAGTATCTGCTCCGGATCTGGACCGCGGACTTCCTCTTTCCGGAATCGCGCCATCCGCGTTTGAAATATCTCCTCTCCCCGCTGGCGCTGGCAGACCTGGCGGCGATCCTGCCGTTCTTTCTCCCGTTCGTCTCCGTCGACCTGCGCTTCCTCCGAATGGCGCGCCTCTTCGGCTTGACTCGGCTTCTTCGCGTCTTCAAGCTCGGACGCTATTCTGATGCGTTGTGCGTCGTCTCGGACGTGGTGAAACGTTCCGCGTCGCAGCTGGCCGTTTCGGTGGCGCTTTGCCTCGTCGTGATGCTTTTCTCCGCAATCGTCATGTACACGGTCGAGAACGCCGTGCAGCCGGACCAGTTCCCAAACGTGGTCGCCACGCTTTGGTGGGCGATTTGCACGCTCACAACGGTCGGTTATGGAGACGTCTTTCCGGTGACGCCGGTCGGCAGGCTCTTTGCGTCGATTATCAGCCTGGTCGGCATCGGCATCCTGGCGATTCCGACCGGCATCGTCACCGCGGGTTTCTCCTCCGCCATCAAGAAGCGGAAAACGGAACCGGAGGCCGTCTCCGGGGAAGGGGCCGAAGACGAGGCTGCTTTGGTCGCCGCGTTCCGAAAGGCGGATTCACGCGCCCGCGCGGATGCGCTCGCCATGCTTCGCTCGCATCCGGATTCCGAGTAGAATTCCCCGCGCAACGGAAAAGCGCCCCGCGCGATGCGGAGCGCTTTCGGATTCCGTAAGGAGCCGGCCTTAGGCCTTGGCTTCGGCGGCGAGGTCTTCCTTGATGCGGGCGGCCTTGCCGCGGAGGTTGCGGAGGTAGAACAGGCGGGCGCGGCGGACGACGCCCTTGCGTTCCACGACGATGGAGCTGATCATCGGCGCGTGGATGGGGAAGATGCGTTCCACGCCGACGCCGTTGGAGACCTTGCGGACGGTGACGGTTTCGCTGACGCCCTTGCCGCGGCGCTGGATCACGACGCCCTTGTAGGCCTGGATGCGGTCCTTGTTGCCTTCGCGCACGCGGACGTTGACGACGATGGTGTCACCGGCGCTGAATTCGGGGAGGTCGGTGCGCATGTTCTGGCGATGGAGCTGTTCGAGGACGGCGGACATGATCGTTTTCCTTGCGATGTGACTCCGCCACGTGCGAAGTCGTTTGACGGCGCCAAATCTAGCAATCTTTTTCGAGCAATCGCAGCTCTTCGGGGGTCAAAGGCCATTTTTCGAGAAGGTCCGGACGGCGCTCGAGGGTCCGTTTGAGCGCCTCGCGCCGCCTCCAGGCCTCGATGAGGGCGTGGTTTCCGCCCTTGAGCGTCTCGGGGACGGCGAGCCCTTCGAAGACCTCGGGGCGCGTGTAGAGGGGCCAGCCGAGCCTGCGCGTGCTGAAGGAGTCGGTCTCGGCGCTCCCCAGATCGCCCAAAACGCCCGGTTTCAGCCGGATCACGGCGTCCACGATGGCCATGGCGGCCAGCTCCCCGCCGGTCAGCACGAAGTCGCCGATCGAGACCTCGTGCGTCACGTACTTCTGCACGATCCGCTCGTCCAGCCCCTTGTAGTGGCCGCAGACCAGCACCAGACGGTCGAATTTCGCGAATTCCTCGGCCATCGGCTGGTCGAACGTCCGGCCCTGCGGGGTCATGTGGACCACGGGCGTCCCTTCGGGGTAGTCGATGCTCTTGAGCGCGTCGCGCAACGGTTCGGGGCGGAGGACCATGCCGGGCTCGCCGCCGTAGGCGTAGTCGTCCACCTGCCCGTAGCGGTTGATGGCGAAGTCGCGCAGCTGCACGGCGCGGAGGTCCAGGTGCCCGTCGCGGCGGGCGCGCCCGACGATGGAGTGCTCCAGCGCCGCGAACATCTCGGGGAAGAGCGTGACGACGTCGATCCTCATGCCTCCTCCTTTCCCTCCTCGCCGGGCGAGGTCAGGTCGGCCAGGTAGTCCATGTGGACGTTGACCGTGCGGTTCCCGAGGTCGATCTTCCCGATGCAGTCGGCGACCCACGGGGCGAGGACGCGCTGCTTCCGCCAGCCCTCCTCCAGCTCCAGGTCGAAGACGTTGACGCTCGGGTACTCGGTGACCTCGACCACGCGGCCGCGCGCCGTTCCGGCGTCGTCCACGACCGTCAGCCCGGCGAGGTCGCTGAAGTAGTACTCGCCCTCGGGGAGCGCGGGCCTTTTCTCTTCGGGAATCAGCAGGAGCGAGCCGCGGAGCGCCTCGGCCGCCTCGGGGGTCTCGACCCCGCCGAAGGCGACGCGCCAGAATTCCCCCTGCGCGCGGAGCGAGCGGACTTCCACCGCCCGGACGGTCTTCGACGCGGGGTCGCCCAGAAAAAAGCAGTCCAGAGAGGCGTACCTCTCCGGACGATCGCTTTCGGGCTGTAGCTTGATTTCCCCGCGGACGCCCCAGGGGCGGGAGACCGTCCCGATCACCGCATAGCCGTCAAGCCACTGGTGGTCGGGCATCGCGCGGCCGGGAAACTAGGCCTGGGCCTCTTCGGCGGCGGGGGCTTCTTCGGCCGGGGCCGCGGCGGCGGCTTCGGCTTCGGCCTTCTTCGCTTCGAGACGCTTCAGGGCCTTTTCGCCGAGACGGGCCTTGCGGGGCTTTTCGGCCTTGGGGGCCGGAACCATGCCGGAGACGTCCTGTCCCTTGCGCTTGGCTTCGAAGATCGCCCAGACGCCGGCGCGCTTCAGGAGCGAGCGGACGGTGTCCGAGGGGAGGGCGCCGCGCGAAAGCCAGTCGAGGACGGCTTCGACTTCGAACTTGACCTCGGCGGGCTTCACCGTGGGATTGTAGGTGCCGAGCTGCGCGAGGAACTTGCCATCGCGGGGGGAACGGCTGTCGGCGACGACCACGCGATACATCGGAACGTGGCAGCGGCCCTTGCGGCTAAGACGGATGCGAGTTGCCAAATGATGCCTCCAAGGCAGAAACTGGTCTCAAATGTGTGGGGCAAATATAGGAAAGAGGAGCCGAAAAGTGTAGGGGAGGTCCCGAAAGCGCCCGGACGCGGCCGCCGGAGGGCCGTTCAGGGCCTCTTTTCGAGAATCCGGGGAATCCAGAGTCCGTACTGCCACTCCATCATCGGGGTTCCGGAGCGGATCTCCTCTTCGGTGGCGCGGGAGTGGAGCGCCAGCGAGGTGAGCTGGGGCTTGGTGGCCAGGAGGGAGTCCTCGAGGTCGAGTTCCTCGCACATCTTCTGGCGGACGGCCTTGAGACGCTCGTAGACAGCGGGGTGCGGCGAGGGCGGGGGGACCGGGCGGGGGAGCCGGAGGCGGGGCCACTCCTCCTCGGGGATCTGGGCGGCGCCGCGGATCAGCTCGGCGATCCGCTCGCGGGTCTCGGGGCCGAAGTGCCGCGGGAGCTTGGGGAGATCGCCGACCTGGCAGGAGGCCCGCCCCTCGAAGTCGCGGGAGAGCTCGACCAGCCGCTCGTTGTTGATCACCTTGAAGGGCGGCAGGTCGCGCCGGCGGGCCTCCTCCTCGCGCCAGTTCCAGAGCAGGCGGAGAAGCGCGAGGCCGCGGCGCCGCAGCTCCCCGTGCCCCGTGATCCTCCAGGGCTCCTCCTTCACGTGGTGCGGGGGCTCCTGCGAGCATTTCAGGAGGTGCGCGCAGGACTCCTCGGCCCAGGAGAGGCGCCCGAGCTCCTTCAGCTTCGCCTCCATGATCTCGACCATGGGGCGGATGTAGGCGGTGTCGCCGGCGGCGTAGGCCAGCATCGGCGCGGAGAGCGGGCGGATCGCCCAGTCGGCGCGCTGCTTGGACTTGTCGAGCTTCACGCCGAAGTACTTCTCCACGAGGTTCCCCAGCCCGAACGAGCGGTGCCCGAGCAGGCGGGCCCAGACGGCGGTGTCGAGGATCCGGTCGGGGACGTAGTTCCAGAGGGAGCGCATCAGCCGCAGGTCGTAGTCGCAGCCGTGGAGCAGCAGCGTCTTCCCGCGGAAGACGGCGGTCAGGCGCTCGTGGTCGAACCCCTCGAAGAAGGGGTCCACGATCCAGCAATGGCCGGGGACGGCGATCTGCGCGAGGCAGATGCGCGCCTTGTAGTGGTGCAGGGAGTCCGCCTCGAGGTCGAGGATGATCTCGGGTTCGTCCTTCAGGACGGAGAGCGCCTCGTCGAAGGCTTCGGGCTTGTCGACCAGCTGGAAATCGGGCACCACCCAAATTTAGCTAGTTTTGCAGTTCCGAAGAATCCAGGCGGGAACAGGAAAATGGCCGAAAAACCGATCTCCCTCACCGGCATCAAGCCCACGGGCATGCCCCATCTCGGCAACTATCTGGGCGCGATCCGCCCGGCCCTCCGGAAGACCGAACAGTACCGCGGCGTCTATTTCATCGCCGACTACCACGCCCTGACGACCGTCTTCGACGGCGCGCAGATGCGCGACCAGATCGAACGCGTGGCGGCCACGTGGCTCGCGCTCGGCCTCGACCCCGAGAAGAACCTCTTCTACAAGCAGAGCGACATCCCCGAGATCTTCGAGCTCTCCTGGATCCTCGGCTGCTTCACGCCCAAGGGCTTCATGAACCGCGCGCACGCCTACAAGGCCAAGGTCGCCGCGAACCAGGAGGCGGGCGAGGAGCTCGACGCGAACATCGGCATGGGGCTCTACACCTATCCGCTGCTGATGGACGCCGACATCCTGCTCTTCGGCGCCGACATCGTGCCGGTGGGCAAGGACCAGAAGCAGCACGTGGAGTTCGCGCGCGACGTCGCGCAGCGCTTCGACCAGAACTACGGGACCGACGTCCTCAAGCTGCCCGAACCGGTCATCGAGGAGTCCACCGACGTGATCCCCGGGCTGGACGGCCGCAAGATGAGCAAGAGCTACGGCAACACGATCGAGCTCTTCCTCCCGTCCAAGCAGCTGAAGAAGAAGGTGAACAAGATCGTCACCAACTCCCAGGGCGTCGAGGAACCCAAGGACCCGGACACGTGCCAGGTCTTCAAGCTCTTCTCGCTGTTCGCGACGCCCGAGGAGAGCGCGGCGCTGGCCGCGCGCTACCGCGAGGGCGGCATGGGCTGGGGCGAGGCCAAGAACGCCCTCTACGAGCTGCTGGAACGGGTCTTCGACGAGCCGCGCCGCCGCTTCGAGGAGCTGATGGCGAACCGCTCCGAGATCCACGCGATCCTCCGGCGCGGCGCCGAACGCGCGCGCGACGAGGCCGCCCCGAGGATGGCCGAAATCCGCCGCCTCGTCGGGACGGACATCTATTCCGCGTAGTCGCCAGTCGCCAGTCCCCAGGTGCCAGTGCGGACAATCCGCCGCGCGCTTGACTAAAAAGAAAGGGCTCCGGATAGGAGCCCCTTTTTCATTCAATGCCGCAAGCCTTCGTGCGCGCTGGCGACTGGCCCCTGGCGACTAGCCGCGACTAGTCTTTGGTCACCATCAGCCCGAAGAAGCCGTTGAGGAGGCTCATCCGGACGGCGATCCAGGTCGTTCCGCTTCCGGCCTTGAACTTCGCGGTGCTCACGCCGGCGAAGTCGAGGTCCTTGGCGATGACGGTGCTCTTGTCGGAATCGAAGACGTCGAGGACGACGTCGGACCCGTAGAGACCGACCACCTTGGCCGAGTAGGCGTCGAGGCAGGTGATGGTGTACTCCGTGCCCTTCTTGGACGCGAGCTTGAACCAGACGGTGTCGGTCTCCGTCAGCACCACTTCGTCGTAGAGCGAGTCGAGCGCCAGCTCGATGTAGCGCCGCGCCGCCGAGGAGCTGGACTGCGCCGCCGAGCTGGAGAGCTCTTCGCTGCTGCCGCCCTCCTCGGCCTTGGGGAAGAAGCCGAGACGGTACTTCCCGGCCTGCGCGGCATCCACGCCCGCGACGCGGATCAGCGTTTCGGAGTGGGGGAGCGTCGCGCTCTGCCCGTTGCCGTCGATGGAGTCGAGGAGGTCGCCCGAAGCCGACCAGGTGGTCAGGTCGACGCGCGCGTAGACGTCGGTGCTCAGCAGATGGCCGTCGAGCCACTGGAGCTGGTCGGCCTCGTTCGTCGCCGTGGCGGAGTACCAGTCGCACCCGCCCGCCTCGAGGTTCCCGTCGACGCGCTTGCCCGCGGTCAGCGCGGTCGCGGCGTCCTTGTCCTTCGGGAACGCGCAGGGGTCGGGCGCCTTGGGCGCGGAATCGAGCGGAACCAGGCGCCAGACGGGCTTCCCGTCCGCGGAGAGCGAGAGCGTGTCGCCGGCGAAGGACCAGTTCCAGACGCTCTCCTCGGAGAGGGTCTTCCCGCAGCCTTCGAGCGATTTGAAGACCGCGGCGAACGTGGAGTCCTTCGTCTCCGCGCTCCAGGAGCCGGTGGCCCTGCACTCCCCGAGGTCGAACGAGACGGCGAGGCGCTGGATCTCGGCCACGCCGGCGGAGTCCTTCTTCGCGTTCAGGACCTGGTACCATCCCTCGAACGAGGGCGTCGGCTCTTCGGCGTCGGAGGGGTCGTCGCAGCCGGCGGCCAGGGCGGTCGCCAGCAGGGAGACGAGGACGGAAAGGAGTTTGCGGCTAGTCATTTTGCTCCCCCTTGTTCGGGAAAAGGGCGTTGCAGGCGGCGTCGAAGCGCGCCCAGATCTTTTCGGCGTCCCTCTTCGGGACGGGTCCGATGCTCTTCCACTGCTGGCGCATCATGCGCGCCTCGCGCCGGGTCTCTTCGCTCGGGCCGCGCTCGGCGAGCCGCTCGGCCTGCTCCACGAGGACCATCTTGCGCTCCAGGTTGTTCTTCCGCATCTGGTCGAGGATGTCGAACTGGTCGCGGCGGCGCGAGAAGAAGTCGTCGCAGATCGCCTCGAACTCCACGCGCAGCGGGTCTTCGTCCTTGCCCGCGCGCCCGAGCGCGGTCCATTCCGCGCGCATCTCCTTGAGCGCGTCGCCCGTCGCCTTCCAGTCGTTCGAGTCGGCGAGGGCGCGGGCCCGTTCCAGGATCGCGCGCTTGCCGTCGAGCTTCTTCGCGATCTCCGCGGCGAACTCCGGCGAGGCGGCGCGGGCCGCGTCCACGAGCGAGTCCTGCGCGGCGCAGTAGCGTTCCCAGAGCGCGTCGGACTCCTTGCGCGGCACGGGGCCGATCGCCTTCCACTCCTTGTCCGCGAGCGCGAGCGCCTCGGCCACGGCGGCGGGGTCGCTCTGCGCGGAGAGCGCCTCCAGGCGGTCGCAGATCTCGCTCTTCGCGCCGAGGTTCTTCCGGCGCGTCTCGTCGATCGCGTCGAAGTGCGCGCGCTTGGCGTCGAAGAAGGCGTCGCACGCGGCGCGGAACCGCTTCCAGACCGCCTCCGATTCCGAGCGCGGAACGGGGCCGGACTCCTTCCACCGCTTCTGGAGCGCGAGGAACTTCGCCGAGGTCGCCTCCCAGTCGGTGGAGCCGGAGATCGCCTCGGCCTCTTCGCAGAGCTTCGTCTTCCGCTCCAGCGCGACCAGGCGGTCCGCCTTCTCGACCTTCATCTGCTCGCGCCGCTTCTTGAAGAACGCGGAGGTCGCCTCCTTGCATTCGGCCCAGAGCGCGTCGCTCTCCTCCTGCGAGGGAAGGGGACCGATTTCGCGCCACCTCTCCTGAAGCTCCTTCATCTTCTGCGCGGCCTTGCCGTCGGCTTCGCTTTCGGCCGCGAAGGCCTTGATCTCCTCGAGCAGCGCCTTCTTGGCCTCGAGGTTGGCCTTCTTCTCCTCTTCGAGCTTCTCCAGGTAGCCGGCGCACTTGCCGAGCGCGGCGTCGATCGCCTTCGCGAACCGCTCGCGCATCTCCTCGTGCTTGCCGCGGGCCACGTGCCCGATCCGGCGCCAGGCGTTCTGAAGCCGCTTCGCCTCGGCGACGATGGTCTTCTCGTCCTCCTGCGCGGAGAGCGCCTCGGCCTCCTCGAGCAGCTTTTCCTTCTCGGACTCGTTGTGCCAGAGCTCCCAGCCCTCGACCTCCTGGAACGCGGAGGCCGCCTGGCGGAAGCGGCGCCAGGCCTTGGCGAACTTCTCGCGTTCGTCGCCCACGGTCTCGTTCCACTGGCGCCGCAGCTCCTGCAGCTTCAGGACGGCGGCGTCGAACTCGGTCTCGGGGTCGAGGTCGCGCGCCTTGGCGATCAGCTCCTCGAGCGCGTCGAGCTTCTTCCGGAACGCGGCGTGCTTCTCCTCGGCCTGCCTGCGGATCTCGTCGGCGGCCTTGTCCTTCTCGGCGCGGAGCCTCTCCTGCAGCTCGCGCCTCGCCCGCTCGGCCTTCTCCTCCTCGGCGGAGAAGAGGTCGCGAACGTTCGCGCAGACCTCGTCGAACTTCGGCGCGAGGCGGTCGGTCACGTTGCGCGAGGCCTTCGCGGCGAGCTCGTTCCACGACGCCTTCAGCTCCTCGAACCGGCTCCGCGCGGCCTGCGGGAGGTCCGGAACGTGCGCGAGGGACTGCAGCTCCACGAGGATCTCCTCGAACTTCGTGCGCTCCTCCTGCTCCTCGGCCTCCTGCGCGAGCTTCAGCGCGCGGGCCTTGCGCTCCGCCTCCAGCCGCGCGACGATCTCCCCGGCCAGCGCGGAGAGCTCCTCGTCCGACTCCTCGGCGGCCATGGCGCGCGCTTCGGAGACCAGTTCGTCCACGGTCTCCTCCATCGCCGCGAGGTGCGACTCCCCGGCGAGGCGGCGGAGCGTGGACTTGAGCGCGGAGGCGCGCATGGCCCCGAGCCGCTCGGCCTCCCGGCTCCGCTCCTCGCTCTCCAGCGCGGCCAGGCGCCCGGCCGCGGTCTTCCTGACGGAGCCGTGGCGCGCGGTCTTCGCGATTTCGGAGAGCAGTTCGGGCTTCGAGACCTTGGCCAGCGCGGCCGCGGCGACCTTTTCGTCGGCGTCCTGGCGGGCGGCGTGGGCGAGGTCCTGCTCGGCCTTGATCTTCTCCACGCAGAGCAGGCGGATTTCGGGGAGCGCGGCTTCGCGCAGCAGCGAGCAGAGGGCCGAATTGTCGCGGATCCGCGGGAACCAGCGGTCGATCAGCTCGGGGTTCGGGCTCTTCTTGAGGAGCTGGAGGGCGCCCGCGGCGATCTTCTGGCGCAGGAACACCTTGAGCTCGGGATCGGTCTCCGCCGCCTCCACGGAGAGGAGCGCGTCCAGGTCGTTGATCTTCTGGAGGGCCGCCTTGCGGACCCGGGGCTCGGGGTCCTTGCGGGCGATGTCGCGGAGCAGGGCCTGCTGTTCCGGTTCCATGTCGCGGACGGCGCGGAGGCGCTCGTCGGGGTCGTTTTTCTTCCATTGCGGGCGGAAAAAGTCGAACAAGCTCATCGGATCTCTCCGGGAAAGGGAAGGTTTCGGGTTGCCCTGTCGGAAAACGGGGCCCTGAAATAACTATAAATAATCCTCGCCCCGGGAGTATCGTTTGGACGAAAGAACGCGAAAGTTGTCCGAAGAGCCGGCGCCCTCCGCGGCGCGCTGGGCGCTCGTCGCCATTCCCTCGGCGATGGAGCTGCTGCCGGTCTACGCGGTGCCTCCGGAATGCGGGGAGATCGGGCCCGGACAGCTGGCGGAGGTCCCCCTGCGCGGGCGGAAGACGCCCGGACTGGTCTGGGAACTGCTGGACAAGCCGCCCGTGGACCCCTCGAAGATCCGCCCGCTGGCGCTGCCCGAGGGGTGGCCGCGCCTGGATCCGCTCTGGACGGAATTCCTGAAGTGGATGTCGGACTACTACATGACCTCGCCGAGCCGCATGGTGGACGCCGCGTTCCCCTCCTGGGCGCGGAGGATGTTCGTCTCGGGCAATTTCGGAAAGCGCAGCAAGCGCGTGGTCGAGAAGCTCGACGCCGCGCCTGAGCGCGAGGAGCCGCCGGAACTCAACGCGGAGCAGCGCAGGGCCGTCGAGGCGGTGCTCGGCTCGGAGGGATACGCGCCGTTCCTGCTGCAGGGCGTGACCGGGAGCGGGAAGACGCGGGTCTACGTGGAGCTGGCGCGGAAAACGCTGGAACGCGGGAAGAACTGCCTGATCCTCGTGCCCGAGATCTCGCTGACGAAGCAGACGCGCGACGCGTTCGCGCGGCAGATCGGCGAGCGCGTGGAGCTCTTCCACTCCGGGTTGACCGAGGGGACGCGGAAGGAGATCTGGCGGCGCGTGGCCGAGGGGAGCTGCCGCGTGCTGCTCGGGACCCGTTCGGCCTCGCTTCTGCCCATGCAAAATCTCGGGCTGGTCGTGGTGGACGAGGAGCACGACTCCTCCTACAAGCAGGAGGACCTGACCCCGCTCTACAACGCCCGCGACGCGATGCTCTGGCGCGCGCGGCAGCTGAAGATCCCGATCGTGCTCGGCTCCGCCACGCCCTCGCTCGAGAGCCGCGAGCTGGCCGAGTCCGGAAAGATGACGCGCCTGGTCCTGGAACGCAGGGTCTTCGACCGCCCCCTGCCCGAGGTGGAGCTCGTGGACATGCGCGAGAGCCTGCGCGACTTCGGCGCGCCGCTCCTCTCCCCGCGGCTTCGCGAGGCGATCGAGGAGACGCGGGCCGCGGGCGGGCAGACCATCCTCCTCCACAACCGCCGCGGCTACTCCACGTGGGTCTGCGCGAAGTGCGGCAACGCGGCGCGCTGCCCCGACTGCGACGTGGCGCTCACCTACCACCGCGAGCGCAAGGTCCTCCACTGCCACCACTGCGAGCGGCTGATCTCCCTCAAGAGCCCGTGCGCGGTCTGCGGCGGGACGGAGTTCGCGCCGGCCGGCTTCGGAATCGAACGGCTGGAGGAGGAGCTGCGCTCCTGGATCCCGGACCTGCGGACGCTCCGCCTGGACCGCGACGTCACGGCGAAGGCGGGCGAGCTCGAACGCGTGCTGGAGGCCTTCCGGAACGGCGAGGCGGACCTCCTGCTCGGGACCCAGATGGTGGCGAAGGGGCACGACTTCCCGCGCGTCCAGCTCGTGGGGATCGCGAGCGCGGACGCGACGCTCGCCGTGCCCGACTTCCGCTCGGGCGAACGGATGTTCCAGCTGCTGGCCCAGGTCGCGGGCCGCGCGGGCCGGGGCGAGAAGCCCGGGCGCGTCGTGATCCAGACCTACGTCCCGGACGACCCCCTGATGGCGTTCGCCCTGAAGCACGACGTGGAGGGCGCCTGGAGGATGCTGCGCGAATCGCGCAGGAACTTCGGCTATCCCCCGTTCGCGCGCGCGGCGATGGTCGAGTTCGAGGGTCCGGACGAAGCGGAACTGCGGAACGCCGCCATGCGCTTCGCCGACGCCGCGCGCGCTTCCGCGGGCCGGAGCGGGCTCCGGGTCCTCGGCCCGGCGCAGGCGCCTGTCTTCCGCGTCCGGCGGAAGTTCCGGTACCGCGTCCTCCTCAAGTCCCCGACCTCCGCGCTGCTGCGCGGGACGATCCTCAAGGCCCGGGCCGCCTGCCCCGAACGGCCCGGAATCGCGATCCGCGTGGACATCGACCCGCAGACCTCCGCCTGACGGGCGAAAACAGAGTTTTACAATGTGTTTTTTGAGGTTGCCGGAGCAGGCCATTATGCTATTATGAATTCCGGCGCCGGGTCGGCGCCGTTTCGGGAAAAGGGCGGCCGCCGGGCCGCGCCTGAGGAGAATGAAAATGAAGACACGGGACCTCCGCGTACTCTTCCTCTCTTTGTCTTTTGCGCTTTCCGGCGCGTTCCTGGCCTCCTGCGGCGACGACTCCTCGTCGTCCGGGCCCGAAGGCGACAGCTCCGAAGAACTCTCCTCCGCCGACGGCTCCTCCGAAGGCGGTTCCTCCGCGGGCGGAAATTCCGACGGCGGGACCTCGCAGACTGCCAGCTCCTCCTCCGAGGAGCCGTTCGACCCGGGCGAAGGGAACCACGCGGTGCGCGTCTCCACGTACCCCGCCGACGCGCGGATCGCGATCCGTCCCGCCAAGGCCAGCGCGGTCGCCGACGGCGAGTCGTTCACGGCCTGGATCGAGCTTCCCGCGGGCGCGGGCGGCGACACGGTCGTCTACCGGAACGTCGGCTGGAACGACGCCGCGCACACGACCTCGGACACGGTGAC
>JAGCEZ010000045.1 GCA_017650365.1 Fibrobacterales bacterium
CCCGGTTTCCAGGTCGAGGGTCGTGGCGCGGTGCACGGCGCGGTCGTCATCGAAGACGTTCTCCCTCATGATCGCGATGACATAGGTGGGCTTGACGTTGTATTTCCATTGAAGTCCCGTCTCGGACTGGTTGGCGACCATTTCGGCGGCGTAGAAAGCGAGACGCTGCAGGAAACGGGTCGCTCGCTTGATCTGCACTTCGATTTCGATGAGATTTCCCCGGTCGTCTTCGCAGTGAAGGTCGAAGATTGCCGTCCGCGATTCGGCGCTTCCGCTCAGATTCTGCGCCACGTTGCGGGTGCGGACAGTGCGAACGGGATGCTTCAGCTGCGGCCCGAGGATGTCGTTCAGCAGATTGACGAGGTTTTCCCGGCTGATTTCCTTGTCGGGGTCGAATGCTTTCTTGAAGGCGAGGTCGACGGTCAGGTCGGCATAGGGGCTCTGTTCGCCGGGCGCGACGAGGCAGGATTCGAGAGGGTTCCGCGAGGGCATGGTGTCTCCTTTTAGATGAGACGGCCATGAACAGCCCCGTGCGCCCCGATAGTAGGAATCGGGAATTTGATTGTCAAGAGTTTAAGGGAATGTTAATGAAAAATTAGCGATAACCGCGAACAGGGAAGAAATCCTTCCTGGTTGCCTCGCGCGCTCGCGCTTCCTTCTATTCCAGCAGCGCGAGGGCTTCGTCGAGCCGTTTGACGCGGAGGAGTTCGAGCCCTTCGACCTCGCGGAGCTTCGTGCCCGCGGGGACGACGGCCTTGGCGAAGCCGAGGCGCGCGGCCTCCTGGAGCCGGAGCTCGATCTGCGAGACGGGGCGCACCTCCCCGCCCAGCCCGAGTTCGCCCAGCGCGACGGTCCGCGCGGGGAGCGAGAGCTTGCGCAGGTTCCCCGCGACGGCGAGCGCGACGGCGAGGTCGGTGGCGGTGTCGTCGATCTTGAGCCCGCCGGCCACGCTGGCGAAGACGTCGGTGTTCCCGAGCTGCATCCCGCCGTAGCGCTCGAGCAGCGCGAGGATGATGGTCAGCTTGCGGTTGTCGAGGCCGAGCGCGACGCGCTGTCCGGTGGAGTAGCCCGCCGAGGCGACGAGCGCCTGCACTTCGAACATGAGCGCCCGCGTCCCCTCGACCGCGCACGAGACGACGCTCCCGGGCGCCGCCTCCCCGGACTGCTGCAGGAAGAGCGCGGAGGGATTGGCGACGGGGACCAGCCCGCACGACTGCATTTCGAAGACGCCGATTTCGTTGGTGGAGCCGAACCGGTTCTTGACCGTGCGGATGACGCGGAACTGCAGGTCGCGGTCGCCCTCG
This sequence comes from Fibrobacterales bacterium, assembly GCA_017650365.1. Classification (GTDB taxonomy): domain Bacteria; phylum Fibrobacterota; class Fibrobacteria; order Fibrobacterales; family CADBQJ01; genus CADBQJ01. The sequence continues at coordinate 1,305 of JAGCEZ010000045.1, forward strand.
AAATAGACCACGGTGTCGACCATGTGCTCGAGCACGCGCGGCCCGGCGATCTGCCCCTCCTTGGTCACGTGCCCGACGATGACGGTGACGCAGGGCGCGCTCTTGGCGAAGTTCATCAGGTCGAGCGTGCACTCGCGGATCTGCGCGACGCTGCCGGGCGTCCCGGGCAGCTCCTCCTTGAAGAGCGTCTGGATGGAGTCGACGACGAGGAATTCGGGCTTGAGCTTCCGCGCCTGCTCCAGAAGCGCCGAGAGCGAGGTCTCGCAGAGCAGCCGGACCGGGGCGTTCCCCACGCCGAGCCGCATGGCGCGCAGCTTGATCTGCTCGGCGCTCTCCTCGCCCGAGGCGTAGAGCACCTCGAGCCCGGCGGCGGCGAGCGTGGCGCTCGTCTGCAGCAGGAGCGTGGACTTGCCGATGCCCGGGTCCCCGCCGACGAGCAGGAGCGAACCGGGCGCGAAGCCGCCGCCGAGCGTGCGGTCCAGCTCGGGGTTCCCGCTTTTGATCCGCTTCACGTCCCCGCCGGAGATCTCCCCGATCAGGCGTGGGCCGTCGGAGGCGCTCAGCCCGCGCGGTCCGGTGGCCGGCGGAAGGGCCTCGGACTCCGCCAGGGAGGACCAGGCGCCGCAGTCGGGGCACTTCCCGGACCACTTCGTCTGGACGGATCCGCAGGCCGCGCAGCGGAAAACTTTCGGATTTTTCTTCGCCACGCGGCAAAACTAACAACAGAGGGTGTATTTTCAATATAGGGAACGTTCCGTTTAAACTCTTTCGGAAGGGATGCCGATGTCCAGCGACGCGATCGAAGAGAAAAACGAAAAGAGCCTCGTCCGGCCCCATGTCGTGAAATTCCTCCTGACGGCGGCGGGGGCGCTCGTCCTCCTGCTCGCCTTCGCCTTCTTCGAGCTCCAGGACGACTTCTGGGACATCCGCTCCAAGGAGTGCAGGCGCGACGTGGTCTCGCTCCAGAACGACGTCCCGGTCTACGGCCTCCTGCAGATCTTCGACAAGAACCCGCCCAAGGAGATCAAGGCGGGGAGCCTGGGCACGCTCGCGCGCCTCGGCGGGCTCTGGATCGTCGTCCTGATCGTCGCGTTCCGCCGCGAACGCAGGTTCTACAAGATGGAGCTGGCGCAGAGCGAGATCGACGACATCATGTCGATCTTCGAGACGCGGAGCTCCGTCCCCGGCGAGGGTCCCGCGAAGATCAACGGCTTCGAGGCGCTCAACCGCCTGGGCGAATACCTCCACCGCTACCATTCGCTGGAGGAGATCCACCAGGTGATCCGCAAGATGGCGGTCGTCCTCTTCCCGCTGAAGAACGGCGCCTTCTACACCTACAACGAGTCGACGAACACGCTCGAGCTCGCGGTCTCCTGGGGCGACTTCTCCGGGGCGCGGAGCATGATGCCGCAGGACTGCGTCGGCGTGGTCGGCGCGAAGATGAGCTACATCCGCCGCGGCGAGGAGGTCAAGGAGCGCTGCGCCCACCTTCCCGACCGCGAGGGCGAGTACTTCTGCGTGCCGATCATGGGGATGGGGAGGCTCTTCGGCCTTTTCCACCTGCAGCGGATTGACGGTTCCGAGGCCCCCGTCGGCGCGGTGCCGAACTGGATCGCCGTGGCGCGCGCCTTCGCCGACCGCGTCGGCCTCTACCTCGCGAACCTGAAGCTGCAGGACGACTTCGCGGCGCAGGCCCTGCGCGACCCGGTGACGCGCGTCTTCAACGGCAAGTACCTCGAGGAGACGCTGACGCGCGAGATCTTCGCCGCCAAGCGCCGCAACTCGCCGGTCGGCCTGATCCTCGTGGACCTCGACTACTTCGAGGAGATTGGAAAGCTCTTCGGGCGCGGCGCGGCCGAATGCTTCCTGAACGAGGTCGCCCGGCTGATCACGGGGAGCATCCGCGCCGAGGACATCTGCTGCCGCTTCCGCGAAGGGGAGTTCGGCGTCCTGCTGCCCACGGCCTCGGTCCAGATCGTCCTGGAGCGCGCCGAGATGCTGCGGCAGGCGGTGGAGCAGCTCCGCCTCGCCTACGGCGACAACTTCCTCTCCACGACGATCACGCTCTCGGTGGCGGTCTACCCCGACCACTGCCGCAGCGGCGAGGAGCTCCTGGCCGAGGCGCGCGCCGCGCTGGCCAAGGGGATCTCGCGCGGGCGGAACTGCACCGTCATCGCCGGCGAGAACTAGCCGGAAACCGGGAAAGAAGACGGCGGGAGGACTCCTCCCGCCGTTTCCGCGTTCGCGCGTCGGGGACTAGACCTCGATCTTGAGGTCCTTCTTCCCCTTCAGTTCCTTCGGAATCGAGGCGACGGGGTTCTCGTGCAGGCTGATCACCTTGAGCACGGGCGCGCCGGCGAGCGACGCGGGCACCGTGCGGAGCGAGTTTCCGTCCACCACCAGCTCCTCGAGCGCCGTCATGCCGCCGATCTCGTCGGGGAGCTCGGACAGCTGGTTGCCCGAGAGGATCAGCTCGTGGAGGTTCTTCAGCAGCCCGATCTCGGGAGGGAGCGATTCGAGGACGTTGTTGTCCAGGTAGAGCTTGCGCAGCGCCTTCAGCTTCCCGACGGAGGAGGGGAGCGAGGGGATGATGTTGTCGTGGAGCGAGAGCTGCGTCAGCTTGGAGAGGTTCCCGATCTCCTCGGGGAGGTCGCCCAGGCTGTTCTTCGAGGCGTTGAGCTTGTCGAGCTCGGAGAGCTGGCCGATCTCGGGCGGCAGCGCGTCGAGCATGTTGTAGCCCACGTAGAGAATCTTCAGCTTCTTCAGCTTCCCGATGGAGGCGGGGAGCTCGACGATGTCGTTGCGCCCGAGGCTGAGGTGGACGAGCTTCGTCAGATTCCCGATCTCGTCGGGGATCTCGACCAGTTCGTTCCCGTCGAGGATCAGCTCTTCGAGATGCTTCAGCGAGAAGAGCTCCTCGGGCAGCGCGCGGAGCTTCTGCCCGGCGAGGTCGAGGCTCTTCGTCTTGTTTTTCCTGCACTCGGCCATGAGCTCGAGAACGTTCATCGCAAAACCTCCGGTCGTCCGGTCGTGGCCGCGCGACCCGCGCGGCGTCCTTCTCCGACAAAGATAAAAGCGCTTGTTATCTTTTTTGCGATGCCAGGACCCTTTTTTCGACGGATTTCCGCGTTGGCGCCCCTTTGCGCCGCCGCGGCCCTCGCCGTCGCCGCCGTCCTCCTCCTCTCCCGCCTCCCCGAAGCGGACGAAAAGCCCGCGGAAGGGCCCGCCCCCGCGCCCGAATCCGCCCCCGACTCGGTCGACCGCTGGGTCCGCGGCGAAATCCGCCCCGGGCAGGGGATGTTCCAGGTCCTCTCGGACATGGGGCTCGACCAGCAGAAGTTCCTCGAGATCCATCGCCGCCTGAGCTACGAAGTGGAGATGCTCAACCTCCGCGTGGGCGAAAAGCTCTCCTTCCGCTGGAACGCCGACTCCACCCGCGTCGAGGAGCTCTTCTACGAACCCGACAAGATCGTCCGGCACCGCCTCTACCGCGTGGGCGACTCGCTGGCCTACGAGCAGATCGAAAAGCCGACCGAACTGCGCTACCGCCTGGTGAAGGGCGTCCTCCGGCGCGGCTCCACGCTCGACCAGACGCTGCTCCGCGGGGGAGTGCACCCCACGCTCAAGCAGGTGGTCAACGGCGTGCTGCTCTGCAAGATCGCGTTCAACACCCAGGCGCGCGAGGGCGACGAGTTCGAGGTCCTGCTGAAGGAGGAGCTCTTCGAGCACGAGCTCCTGCCCAAGCGGGCCGAAGTCCTCTACACGCGCTACGCGGGCTCGGTCGCCGGCACGCACGAGGCCTTCCGCTACCGCGAGGACGACCCGAAGTCCTCCTACAACGCCCACTACGACGAGTCGGGCTCCGCGCTGGTCTTCTCCGGGCTGCGCTATCCGCTCGAACGCCTGCACGTCACCTCGCCCTACGGCTCGCGCCGCCACCCCGTCACGGGGAGGATCACGGTGCACCACGGCATCGACTACCGCGGCCGCGTGGGCGACCCCGTCTACGCCGTCGCCCCGGGCACGGTGACCGTCTCCGCGTTCGACCCGCTTTCGGGCAACAAGGTCGCGGTGCGCCACGCCGACGGTTCGGAATCGTGGTACATGCACCTCTCGCGCCGCGGCGTCTCGGTCGGCTCCAAGGTCGGCTCGCACCAGGTGATCGGACAGGTGGGCAACACCGGCCGCAGCACGGGCCCGCACCTGCACCTCGGGTTCAAGGAAAAGGGGAGCTGGATCAACCCGAACAACAAGCGGATGATCGCCACGCCCAAGCTCGAAGGGGCGCGGATGGAACGGCTGAAGCGGCAGATCGCCGAGATCCGGGAACTGCTGAAGAGCGACAAGCTCGTGATGGCCAGCGCGCGCGACCCCAGGGCCGACCGCACGCCCGCGCGCATGCGGATGCCGTGGGAGACGCTCGGGGAGAACGAGATCCCGTTCTGGCCCGACGAACACGAGGGGTTCGGAGTCTATGTGGAACAGTGAGACGCTGACCGGGCGGAGCGAAGCGCACCTCGTCCCCGCGCCGGCGGAGCTCGACGGCCGCGACGACCGGAGCTCCCCGTTTCTGCTGCACCCCGGCGCGGTCTCCGAACTGGCGACCCTGCGCGAAGCGGGCCTGGCCAGGGGGATCGACCTCAAGGTGGCCTCCGGGTTCCGCCCGTTCGCGCGCCAGCGCTCCATCTGGAACCGCAAGGTCTCGGGCGAGCTCAAGCTCCGGAACCGCGCGGGCGAGGTCGTCTCCCCGCGGGACTTCGCGCCCGCGGCGCTGCTGGAACTCCTTTCGACCTGGTCCGCGCTGCCCGGCGCCTCGCGCCACCACTGGGGGACCGACGTCGACGTCTTCGACGCGGCCGCCCGCCCCGAGGGCTACGAAGTCCAGCTCGTCCCGGAGGAGTACGCGCCGGGCGGCCCCTTCGCGAAGCTCGGCGCCTGGCTGGACGAACTCGCCGCCGCCCCCGGCTTCGCCTTCGCGCGCCCCTACTTCGGCGGCGAAGGGAAAAAGGGCCGGCGCGCCTGCCCGGTCGCGCCCGAACCCTGGCACCTGAGCGCGCGCTCGCCGGCCCGGGGCGCGCAGGAACACTACGACCCGGCCGTCCTGCGCGCCCTGCTCGCGGACCCCGCGCCCGGCGAGGAGATCGCCCTGGCAGACGAGGTCCTCGCCGATTTCGAGGGCTACTTCCGCGAATGGATCCTCTCCGGGTTCGTCTCCTGAAGCTATTTTCACGGGTATGCTCTCCTTCCGCAAAATCGACCGGACGGTCCACCATCTCCAGCGCATGCGCGAGATCATCGCCGTGGCCGTGCGCTACGGATTCGAGGACGTGGTCGCGGAGACGCGCCTCAAGAGCCTGATCTCCACGCTCCGGATCCGGATCAGCCCCGCGGTCGTCGAACGGTCGCGCTGGGAGCGGATCCGCATGATGCTCGAGGAGCTCGGCCCCACGTTCGTCAAGTTCGGGCAGCTGCTGAGCAACCGTCCCGACGTCGTGCCGCTCCCGCTGGTGCGCGAGCTGGAGAAGCTGCAGGACCGGGTGAAGCCCTTCCCGGCCTCCGAGGCCGAGGCCGCGCTGGAGAAGGCCTGGGGCAAGCCCTGGCGCGAGGTCCTCGAGCGGTTCGACGAGACGCCCGTCGCGTCGGCGTCGATGGCGCAGGTCCACCACGCGGTGCTCCGCGACGGCCACCGCCGCGTGGCGCTGAAGATCCGCCGGCCGGGGATCGCGAAGACCGTGGACGTCGACCTCGAGATCCTGCGCAACTTCGCCGCCTGGGCCGACGGCCGGTTCGAGTCGTTCCGCGCGCTGCACCTGGTTCCCGTGGTCGAGGAGTTCGACCAGGGGCTCCGCCGCGAGATCGACTTCCGCCTGGAGGGCGCGCACCTGCGGCTCTTCGGCGAACGCTACGGGAACGAGCCGATGCTGGTCGTCCCGAAGTTCCACGCGGAGCTCTCCGGCGAGGGGCTCGTCGTCCTCGACTTCGTCGAAGGGACCAAGATCTCGGAAGTCGAACGCCTGCGCGAGGCGGGGATCGACCTCCCGCGCCTGGCGCGCACGGGCAGCGACCTGATCCTGCGCCAGATCTTCGAGCACGGCTTCTTCCACGCCGACCCGCACCCCGGCAACATCCTCGTCCTGCCCGGCGGCAAGGTCTGCTTCCTCGACTTCGGCGCGGTCGGGATCCTCTCCGCGGAGCAGCAGGAGTGCCTGGCCGACTTCCTCATCGCCGTCGAGGAGCGCGACTCGCACGCGCTCTCCCGCACGCTCCAGCGGATGTCCGCGGTCGAGGCGCCCGACTTCCAGCGGTTCCGCGACGACGTGCAGACCCTGCTGCAGAACCTCGCCGAGATCCCGAGCAGCGGGCTCGACGTGGGGCAGGCGCTCGGCAGCGTCGTCCGGATCCTCGCCAAGCACCGCGTGCAGGTCCACCCCGTCTACTACGTGCTTCTGAAGGCGCTCGTCTCCCTCGAGGGGATCTCCCGCGCGCTCGACCCGCAGTACGACCTCGTGCGCGAGCTCGAGCCCCACGTGCGCAAGCTCGTGCTCCTCAAGTTCCGCCCCGACCGGATCGCGCGCGGCCTCGTCCGCGACTTCGGCGACGTCTCCGCCGCGCTCCGCACGCTGCCCGACGAGGCGCTCTCGCTCGTCCGCCAGACGCGGCGCGGCGAGCTCGCCGTCCGGTTCGAGCACGACGGCCTCGGCGGACTGCAGCGCAGCCTCCGCGACTCCGCCGACCGCCTTTCGCTCGCCATCGTCCTCGCCGCGCTGCTCATCAGCTCCTCGCTGGTGATCCACGCCAAGCTCCCGCCGCTGCTCTTCGGGTTCCCCGTCCTCGGGGTCGCCGGCTTCTGCGCGGCGGGCGCGCTGGTCCTCTGGCTCCTCGTCACGGCCTTCTTCCGCAGGGGAGGGTAGGCGGTGGAAGAGGTCCTCGTCGTCCAGCACGCCGTCGCCACGGGCATCGTCCTGCTCTTCCTCCTCGGGCTCGCCGTCCTCTGGGAGTTCTGGAAGGTCGACCGCCTCAACGAGCGCAAGGAGAAGGCGATGGCCGAGCGGATGCGGACCGAGGCCGAGCTCTGGAACATCAGCCCGTCGCAGGTCAGGCTGCTCGAGACCTTCGTCCCCTACGTCGGCTCCAAGCACGCCATGGGGATCTTCACGTCGCCGCGGCTCTTCGAGACGGCGCTCGACCGCTTCCTCGCCGACCATTCGCCCTCGCAGCAGGTCTACGACGACGTCCGGGCCCTGCGCGAGCACCTGCGCTTTTCCCAGCTGGGCCTCGACGTCGAGCTGACCTCCTCCCGCCAGATCCCCATCGGGGCCAAGGTCGATTTCGGGCCGGAGGGGCGCGGCACCCCCTTCTCCTCGGTGGTGGAGGAGATCGACGACCGCTCCTGGGCCATCCGGCGGGTCGACCGGGCGCACGCCAAACGAGGCGACTACCTCGTGGTCCGCTACTTCCGTCCCGGCGACGGGGACTACCGGATTCCCGCCCGGGTCTCCGAGACGACCGGGAGCCTCTTCCGGCTGGAGCACACGCTGGAGCTCGAGCACTCCCAGATGAGAAACTGGGTCCGCGTGCGGCTCTGCGAACCGGTGGAAATCCGCCTTCTGGACGACAAAAACGCCGTTTGGGGGCGATATTCGGGGTTTTTGAGCGACATGTCGGGCGGTGGCGTCTCCTTCAAGACCGCCGAGCAGATTCCCGTGGGGTCGATGGTGGAGCTGGAATTCACCGTCCGCGGATGCCGTTTCCCCGGCCTTCTGGCCAAGGTTCTCCGCTCGGTTCCGGTCCAGAACGTCGACTTTCCGCTCTTCGTCCAGAGCGTGGAATTCGCCGAAATGCCGACCTCGGAACGCGAGCGGCTGGTCCGCTACGTCTTCGACCGGGGCCGCTCCGAAGGGTGATCTCCCCGGCCTCGACCTTTCGTAAGTCTCTTGTTTTTCGTGAGATAAGTGAAAATTTCTCTTGACGGCAAGCCCAAATTGAAGTTAGATATAAGGAAAGCGTTCTGAGGAGAACCGGCAAGCGTGATCAAGATCACCACTCTCATCGAGCAGATCAAGGGCGAAAGCCACACCCTTGGCATCGACATCGGCTCCCAGGCGATCAAGGCCGTGCTGACCCGTCATTTCGCGGACGGCCGGTTCGAGGTCGAGAAGGCCGCGCTCGTCGAAATGCGCAAGGGGGTGATCCGCGAAGGGCAGATCGCCAGCGAAGAGGCCTCCAAGGACCCCGACGGCCCGCTCGAAGGAATCACGCCGCGCCAGTGGGTGCGGCGCACGCTCGGCGACGTCTTCCACCGTCTCGGCGTCGCGCCCCAGGACGTGGACCTCTGCGTCTCGCCGCCGTGGTCCGGCGTCCTCCTCATCGACCACTTCCAGATCTCCGAGAAGAACGACCCGCGCCTCGAGGCGCAGAAGCGCCCGCCGTTCGACGGCAGCGACATCGTCCTCGACCACCAGATCATCGGGCACGTCGTCACCGAGGACAACCGCAAGATGAACGACGTTCTCTTCGCGGCGGCGCGCGACCGCGTGATCCACGAATGGGGCACGCTCTTCCGCGAGTCGAAGTCCGAGCCGATGGCCTTCGACGCCGACATCTTCGCGCAGTTCAACGCCTGGACCGCCGTCAAGGAGGCCGAGGAGGCGCTCCGCCGCGCGGAGGAGGAAAAGGCGAACGACCCCGGGAAGAGCAAGAAGAAAAAGAAGAAGGGCAAGGAAGAGCCCCCCGCCCCCGCGCCCGAGGAGAAGCCCGAAGGCGAAGAGGGCGAAAAGCCCGCCGAAGGCGAGGCCGCCGCGGAAGGCGAGTCCGCCGAGTCCCTGCACAAGGGCGCGGTCGCGATCCTCAGCGTGGGGATGCAGCGCGTCGTCGTCACCTTCATCGTGGACGGCAAGTTCCACTCCAGCCGCGAAGTGACCGGCGCCTCGCTCACCGCGTTCGAGCGGACGCTCGCGCGCCGCGCCAACTTCCCCCCGGAAGAGGACGTCGACGCCCTGCTGCGCGACGAGAACCTCTGGCCCGAGACCGAGCTCTTCCGCCTCGCCTTCCGCCAGGCCTCCTCCGACCTCGGCACCGGCGTGCAGCAGGCCATCCAGTACTTCTACTCCGCGACCGCCAACACCAACATCGACGCGGTCCTCCTCTGCGGCGGCGGCGCCTGCATCCCCGGCGTCGCGGCGATGCTCGGCAAGAAGCTCCACCTCCCGGTCGAGGTCTTCAACCCGCTGGAGACCTTCCCGCCCACGAAGCTCTCCGCCATCGGACCCAACGAAGCCCCGCTGCTCGCCACGGCGTTCGGGCTCTCCACGAGGAGGTTCTGAGTGTCTCGCATCGAGATCAACCTCCTCCCCGTCCAGTACCGGCGCAAGCGCGTCCGCGTGGACCGCATCCTCTGCCGGCGCGTGGTCTGGCCGACCATCGCGTTCCTGATCCTGCTCGTCGCCGGCATCGGCTGGTCGATGAACCTCACGATGGACCGCGACCGCCTCGAGGGCGAGCTCGACACCATCAAGAAGACCATCGCCAGCAAGCAGTCGCTGCTCGACGAGATCAAGAAGCTCGAGGCCGACAAGGCCGTGATCCAGCGCAAGAACGACGCGCTGCGCTCCATCCAGGTGAGCCGCCAGCGCTGGATCGTCATCTTCGAGAACATCTCCTACGTGCTTCCGGAGAACACCTGGATCACGAGCATCGAGGAGAAGGGCGGCAGGCTGGAGATGACCGCGGTCACCTTCCAGTTCGCCGACGTCGCGTTCTACATGACCGAGCTCCAGAAGCAGGTGGCCATCACCAACGTCCGCCTGAAGAAGATCCGCACGGTCCGCGTCGCGAAGGCCAAGGCCTTCGAGTTCAACCTCTCCGTCGGGCTCGCCGAGAACATCGGCGCCGCGACGGACAAGCAGAAGCAGGGAGGCTAGCATGGCGAAGCAGAAAGCCGCGAAGCCCGCCTCCGCGCCCAGGATGCCGCAGATCGACGTCCGCGACCCGCTCACCATCTACATGTTCGCGATGATCGCCGCGACCGCGATCGCCGCCGCGCTGATCTACTTCCTCTCGATCGACCCGCTGCAGCTCGAGATCGCCGAGCTCCAGGACAAGATCGTCTCGGAGCAGCAGACCCTCGACCGCGTGCTGAAGGACGCCGCCCGCAAGCCCCAGTTCGAGAAGGAAGTCGCCGACGCCCAGGAGGAGCTGGCCCGGCTGAAGGAGATGTTCCCCGACGAGGAGAAGGTCCCGGTGCGCCTGCACGACCTCAACCTCGCCGTCCGCCAGGCCGGCGTGCGCGTCGTCTCCGTGGAGCCGGTCAACCGCCCCGCCCCCGCGGCGCCCCCGCCCGGGCAGCAGGCCGCCGCCAGCGACGACCCCTCCTCCTACTACGTCGAGAACTACTACAAGCTCGAAGTGGAGGGCGGCTACCACCAGATCGGCGACATGTTCGCCGAAATGGCGAACTTCGACTATCCCACGCGCATCCGCGACGTCAAGATCCGCCGCTTCAGCGGCCTGCAGAACGAAATCAAGAACAGCAAGAGCCACGGCACCACGCCCGTGACGATGCAGGTCAGCTTCCGGCTGATCACGTTCTCTTCCCGGAAGTGAGCCATGAGGACGACGACGAAAGCATTCGGACTTCTCCTCGCCCTGGCCGTCTGCGGCGCGCAGGCCGCGGGGCCGTTGAAGGCGGTCGGCTTCGAATCGGCCAAGGGGACCTGCTCCGCGTGGTGGCAGTTCGACGAGAAGTCGCCGCTGCCCTCCTATTTCGCGCGCGCCGCGAAGCAGGGCGCGCAGATCGAGGTCGGCTTCTCCGGCGTCGAGTGGAACGGCGACGTGCAGACCCCCGGCAAGGCGGGCGTCTCCCGCGTCCGCGCGGTGGAACGCGCCGACGGCGGAAAGAGGATCGCGATCTTCCAGATCAAGCCCTCCGCCCCCGTTTCCGGCGAACTGAAGAAGGCGCTGGACAAGGGCCGCTTCTCCCTTTCCTGGAGCTGCGCCGAAGGCGCGGCGAAGTGGAACTGGCCGAAGGCGGACGCCGCGCCCAAGCCCGAGGCGAAGCCGGAGCCCGCGCCCAAGGCCGGCCCGGCGCCGAAGCCCGAGGCCAAGCCGGCCCCGGCGCCCGTTCCCGAACCGAAGCCCGCTCCCGAGGCCAAGGCCGGTCCCGCGCCGAAGCCCGAGGCGAAGCCGGAGCCCGCGCCCAAGTCCGGCCCGGCGCCCAAGCCCGAGGCCGCCGGCGACACCTCGCTCGACGACTTCTTCGCCGAGGTCTCCGGCGACGCCGCGAAGGGCGTCAAGGGGTTCGTCCTCCAGGGGGCGCGCCGCCTGGTCGTCAGCGTCCCCAAGAGCCTGCTCTACATGAAGCCCGACAAGTCCTCCTCCATCGTGCGCGAGCTGGCGGTCGGCGACACCCTCTTCTCCGGCAGCCTGCAGAACGGGTGGTACGCGGTCCGGACCTCCGGACGCGACGCCTACGTGTCGGCCGCCGTCGTCAAGCGCCTCGAGGACGTCACCTCCGCGGACGAAGCCCAGCTCCGCAAGCTGGTCCATCGGCAGATCTCCCGCATGCAGGAGCCCGACGGCGGCGTCAGCCTCCACGAGAAGGAGATCGGCGGGACGCGCGAAGTGACCGTCGGCTCCGCGCCCGCCCCCGGCGACACCGCGGCGCTCGCCCCCTCGCGCGCGCCGAAGCAGTTCTACCGCTACTCCTCGTTCGGGCGCCGCGACCCCTTCATCCCCTTCGAGGAGCCGGAAGTCGACGGCCTCTCGATCGACGAAGTGCAGCTCGTCGGGATCATCTGGGATTCCGAGACGCCGCTGGCCATCTTCGAGGACGTGCGCCTGAAGGGCATCTCCTACACCTTGAGGGAAGGCGACGAAGTCGTCAACGGCAACGTCTACAAGATCTCCAAGACCGAAGTCGTCTTCCTCTTGACCGAATTCGGCGTGAGCCGGAAATACACGATGGTCCTCCCCAGGATCATCGAATGACGCGGGGGCCGATATGAGCACACCGATCCGATCCGCACTCTTCGCCCTGGCGGCGCTCCTTGTCTTCGCCGCGCAGGCCGCGCCGTCCTCGTCGGACTTCTCCGGCGGCGAGCGCCGGCTCGACTTCTACTTCCCGAACACCGACGTGAAGTCGGTCTTCGCCGCGCTCAGCGTGCACGCCGGCGTGGACATCGTCCCCGCGCCCAACATCAACGGCAAGGTCACGCTCAACGTCCGCAACAAGACCTGGAGCGAGGTCCTCGACCTCGTCTGCAACCTCTACGAGTACAAGTGGGTGATCGAGGACAAGTACATCCACGTGCTGCGCCTCTCCGACTACAACCGCCGCATGAAGGAGCAGTCGTCGAAGGAAAAGGAACTGACCCGCGACGCGCCCAAGGTGCGCCGGACCTTCGTCCTCAACCACGCCAAGGCCAAGGACCTCATCGGCGTCGTCAACAGCATCGTCCAGGAGTACACCGGGACCGCGACCGTCGTGGAACGCAACAACTCCATCGTCGTCAACGCCGCCGAAAAGGTGCTCGACATCCTCGAGCAGACCATCTCCGACCTCGACATCGAGACCCGCCAGGTGGTCATCACCGCGCGCCTCGTGGTGATGGACTCCAAGATGCAGCAGGAATCCGGCATCGACTGGTCGATCGCCTCCGGCACCGGCGCCGAGGCGCTGCCGAAGGTCTCCGGCTCCTACCAGGGGAGCGGCGGCCTGCCCACGCAGCAGCTCTACGACTCCCGCACCAAGACGTCGCTGCAGGTCAACCCCGCCGGCGCGCCCGGCATCGGGACCGCCTCCGCCTCGCTCTCCCTCGGGCTCTTCCAGGGCAACGTCGGCCTGGCGATCAACGAGTACATGAAGGACGACCGCAGCGAGCTGCTCGCCTCGCCGCAGGTCACCACGCTCGACCACCAGAAGGCGACGATCAACATGGGCGAGACCCAGTCGATCCGCACCCTCGACGCGCAGGGCGTCGCGGCCATCACGCAGATGCAGGCCGGCATCAAGCTGACCGTCACGCCGCACATCACCAGCGACGGCCGCGTCCTCCTCGAGCTCGAACCCGAAAACTCCTCCTTCAGCGTGGACGCCGCGGGCCAGCCGATCAAGCAGGAGCAGAAGGCCCAGACCTCCGTGCTGATCAACGACGGCGAGACGATCGTGATCGCCGGCCTGACCACGAACGACGAAAGCGAAGTGGAGTCGGGGATTCCCTTCCTGAAGGACATCCCGCTCATCGGCCACCTCTTCAAGCACACGCAGAAGGTCTACAACAAGAAGGACCTCGTGATGTTCGTCACGCCGAACATCGTCAAGCCGCGCGAAGAGAACTTCCTCTACCGCGGCCAGGCCGCCGCTCCCGCGCCCGAACCCGTCGCGGAGCCCGCCCCCGAGGCGAAGAAGGTCGAAGAGGTCCCCGCGGAGGAACCGGCGCCCGCGAAGGCCGAGGAACCCAAGGCCGTCGAGAAGGCCCCCGCCGCCGAGCCCGCGAAGCCCGCTCCCGCGCAGGCGGAGCCGGCGAAGGCCGAACCCGCTCCCGCGCCCGCCGCGGAACCCGCCAAGGCCGAACCGCAGCCGCAGGCCGCGGCCGCGGACGACGACGGCTGGCAATAGGCGCGGCGCACCGTGGAATCGAAAGGCGGAGAGGATTCTCCGCCTTCTTCGTTTCCGCGCGTTCAGCGGGCTAGATTTCGTCGAGGAGGACCTTCGACCACTGCGGCGAGGCCGCCTCGTCGAAGGAGTAGCGCACCTGGTCCAGCCACTCGTCCTTTCCGACCGGGTGGAAGAGGACCGTGGCGTTCGGGAGCGGAACGCCCGCGCTCCGCTCGGAGAGCTCGACCGTCCAGCATTCGGGGTAGCAGCGGCGCAGCCCCTCGACGAATTCGGGAATCCGCGCGGGATCGAGCCGGTGGTCCACGACGATCATCTGGGGAAGCTCGCCGGAGACGACGGGCTGGCGCACGGCGCGGATCGCGGTGTCGATCGAGGTGATGAGGTAGATGTCGGGAATCTCGTCCGGACGGTTCTCGTCCAGCCATGCGACGGACCAGTCGATCAGCGACTGGACGTCCTTCCGGTCGGGTGCGACAAATATGAAGTGCTTCGCCACTCGTGCCTTGCCTTTTTCCTTTGAAAAGATAACACAGAACGGCGAAATCCGGTAAAAAACATCAAAAAAAGAGGTCCCCGAAAAGGGCTATATTCGGGCCGTGGAACATCGGACCGCGGAACAGGAAGGCGAATTCGGATTCATCGAGGCGTTGAAGGCCTCCCTCCCCCCCGTGCCGGAGGAGGATGGGTTCGGCATCGGCGACGACGCGGCCCTCGTCCGGAACCTGCCGGGCGGAATCCTCCTCTCCACGGACCTTTCGGTCGAGGGCGTCCACTTCCGCTCGGACTGGAGCACGGACGCGGAGATCGTCCGGAAGGCCCTCGTCTCGAACCTCTCCGACATCAACGCGATGGGCGGGGTCCCGAAGTGGATCCTCCTCGGGCTCGGAATCCCGAAGGGCTTCCCGGGCGGCCGGCTCGCCGGGCTGCGCGACGAGACGGCGCGCGCCTGCGCGGAACATGGCGTCGCGCTGCTCGGCGGCGACACGGTGACCGCGCCCGCGCTCACGCTGGCGATCACCGTGGCGGGCCGCCCGGGAAG
>JAGCEZ010000046.1 GCA_017650365.1 Fibrobacterales bacterium
CTCGAAGTGGCGCGAAACCTGCCTGGCGTTCGGCTACGAACCCTACGAAGGGCCCACGTTCGAGCACCTCGAACTCTACCCCGAGAAGTCCGGCGAGGAGATCGTCGACCAGCTCTACGCCTTCCAGGACAAGAGCGGCCGCGCCATCGCCCTCCGGCCCGAAATGACCCCCACGCTGGCCCGCATCGTGGCCGCCCAGGGCCATTCGCTCCCCAAGCCGGTCAAGTGGTTCTCCATGCCCCGCCTGTTCCGCTACGAACGGGCCCAGAAGGGGCGCCTGCGCGAGTTTTTCCAGCTCAACATGGACATCCTGGGCTCCGAGAGCCTCGACGCCGAGGTCGACCTGCTCCTGGCCATCTGCGCCCTGATGCGCAACTTCGGGTTCAAGCCGACCGACTTCCGCGTCGGCATCTCCAACCGGCGCCTCCTGAACGCCCTCCTGGAGCAGCTCGGGGTCGAAAACCGCGACGCGGTCTACGCCGCCCTCGACCGGCGCGCCAAGATCGGCGAGGAGGCCTTCGGCGAGCTCCTGGCCGAGGCCGGGATGGCCCCCGAGGCCCGCAAGGCCCTCAACGACGCCATGGGCTGCGCCACGCTCGACGAGCTGGCCCCCCACTGCACCTCCGAGGCCGCCAAGGCCGCCCTGGAGGAGCTCCGCTACCTCCTGGACCGCATGGCCTCCCTGGGCCACGGCGAATCCGTGGGGCTCGACCTCAACATCGTCCGCGGGCTCGCCTACTACACCGGCCCGGTCTTCGAGGTCTTCGACGCCGCCAAGTCGATGCGCGCCATCGCCGGCGGCGGCCGCTACGACGACCTCTGCGCCAAGCTGGGCGGCGAACGGACGACCGGCGTGGGCTTCGGCATGGGCGACGTGGTCCTGAAGGACCTCCTGGAGGAACGCGGCCTGCTGCCCGACGTCTCCCGCGACCGCCTGGACTACTGGCTCGTCTCCTTCGGGAACGACGTGGAGCCCCTCTTCCGCATGGCCGAGACGCTCCGCGCCCGCGGAAGGCGCGTCGGACACCCCCTGGAACTGCGCAAATTCGCCAAGCAGATGCAGGAGGCCGACCGCAGCGGCGCGGCCAAGGTGCTGATGCTCGGCTCCGACCGGGTGCCCGAAGGCTGCGTGGAAGTCAAGGACCTCGTCGCCGGGACGCAGTCCGCCGTCCCCGTGGACCGGCTGTGAGGACCCCCGTTCCGGCCGATTTTTCGTAAGTTTAACGCCAACAACACCCACCCGAGAAAAGGAACTCGACCATGAGCAAGGTTTTCAATTTCAGCGCCGGCCCGAGCATGCTGCCCGAACCCGCCCTCCAGGCCGCCGCCAAGGCCGCCATCGACTACAACGGCTGCGGCATGTCCCTGATGACGATGTCGCACCGCTCCAAGCCGATCGTCGCCATGTTCGCCGAAACCGAAGCGCTCCTCCGCGAAGCCCTGGACATCCCCCAGAACTTCAAGGTGCTCTTCCTCCAGGGCGGCGCCTCGCTCCAGTTCTGCATGGTCCCGATGAACCTGCTCCCCCAGGACGGCTGCGCCGACTACACCATCACCGGCGTGTGGGCCAAGAAGGCCGCCAAGGAAGCCAAGCTCTTCGGCAAGGTCAACGAAGCCTGCTCCTCCGCCGAGGCCACCTTCAGCTACATCCCGAAGGAACTCAAGCAGGACCCGAAGGCGACCTACCTGCACGTCACCTCGAACAACACCATCTACGGCACGCAGTGGAAGAGCTTCCCCAAGCCGGCCAACCCCAACGGGTACCTGGTCGTGGACATGAGCTCCGACATCCTCAGCCGCAAGTTCGACTGGACGGACATGGGCCTGGTCTTCGCCGGCGCCCAGAAGAACATGGGCCCCGCGGGCGTGACCATCGCCATCGTCCGCGACGACATCCTCGGCAAGGTGGAACGCACCATCCCGACGATGCTGAACTACACGACCCACATCGAAGGCGAATCGATGTTCAACACGCCCCCGGTCTTCTCGGTCTACGTGGTGAACGAAACGCTGAAGTGGGTCAAGTCCGTCGGCGGCGTCGACGCCCTCAAGGCGATCAACGACCGCAAGGCCGCCAAGCTCTACAAGGCGATCGACGACAGCTCGTTCTTCAAGAACCCCGTCGCCGTGGAAGACCGCTCGCCGATGAACGTCACGTTCGTCCCGACCGCCGAAGGCCACGACGAGGAGTTCATCGACTTCTGCAAGGCCCGCGGCCTGATGCAGCTCAAGGGCCACCGCAGCGTCGGCGGCTTCCGCGCCTCGATCTACAACGCCATGCCCGAAGAAGGCGTGGACGCGCTGATCGAAGCGATGAAGGACTTCGAAAAGAAGCTCTAGGCCGCATCCGCGCGAAACGCTCCGAAGGGGCCCGGTTTCCGGGCCCCTTTCCGTTTATTTCTAGCTTTGCCCCCGATGACGATCCTCCTTCCCGAAGAATACCACGCGCGCCGGTGGCTGGAGTCCCACCGCATCTCCTGCATCACGCAGGACGACGGGCGGCACCAGGACATCCGCGCGCTGCGCATCGGAATCGTGGACCTCGCGCCCGAGGTCCCCGACACGGTCGTCCACTGCTTCCAGGGGCTCGGAAGGAGCATCCTGCACGTCGAGCCCGTCTTCGTGGACGTCGGCCTGGGGAACGCCTTCCCGGAACTCCCCTCCCGCGCGTGGGACGAGGCCAACGCGCGCAAGGCGCTCGACGGCCTGCTCGTCTGCGGGAAGACGAAGGCCGGCGAAGCGTACGCCTCGCCCGAGGAGATCCCCGCGTGGGACGTCGTCTCCGGAATCCTCGCGAAGGCGCGGACCGGCGTCGTCGGCACGCTCGGCATCGACCTCGGCGGCGCGGCCGTCGCGCACGCCCTCGGCCTCAAGACCGCCTGCCGGAAGGAGCCCATCGACGGCGTCTTCCGCAGCTACGGCATCAACCGCGCGCACCCCATCTGCGGCGACCTCGACGACGCGTTCGACTGCCCGCAGCGGCGGCTCTTCCACCTCGACGAAAGCGTGCTGCGCTACCACGAGCAGCGCGGGCACCTCTCCCTTCTCGCCGACAGCGACGTCGGGGGCTTCTTCGTCTTCGGGACGCCCGACTACCGCATGATCGCGCACCTCGGCGACCCGCTCGCCGAAGCGTCCGAATACGGGCGCGAGGCGAACACCTGGCGCTCGCACCGCAACGAGATCTTCACGAGCTGGATCAAGTACCTCTACCTCGCGAACGACTACTAGGCCGGCCGCCTCCGGGGAGACCCCGGAAAAATTCTATAATTGGCTCCGCGCACCCGTAGCTCAGCTGGATAGAGCGTCCGCCTCCGGAGCGGAAGATCGTGGGTTCGAATCCCGCCGGGTGTACTTCCCCGAAAATCAGTGGCCAGGCGCCAGTTGCCAGGCGCCAGCGCGGAGCAAGGCGCCTGCGGCGCAAAGCCTTTTTGAGCGTGGAACCGGATTTCGCACTATAAAAAAGGAAGGCTCCCCTGCGCGAAAGGCGGAGGGGAGCCTTGAAGGGGATTCCGGAGGCTACCTACTCTCCCGGAGCCGGAGCTCCAGTACCATCGGCGTGGGCGGGCTTGACTGCCGTGTTCGGGATGGGAACGGGTATGGCCCCGC
>JAGCEZ010000047.1 GCA_017650365.1 Fibrobacterales bacterium
CATGGGCGACTACTTCAAGCACTGGATCGAAGTCGGCGCCAAGGCCCCGGACAAGATGCCGAAGATCTTCTTCGTCAACTGGTTCCGCAAGACCAAGGAAGGCAAGTGGCTGTGGCCCGGCTACGGCGACAACAGCCGCGTCCTGAAGTGGGTCTGCGAACGCTGCGACAACAAGGGCAAGTTCGTGGAAACCCCCATCGGCTACATGCCGACCGTCGACGCGATCGACCGCCCCGAGGGCGTCTCCGACGAAGACATGAAGGAACTCCTCTCCGTCGACGTCGAAGGCTGGAAGAAGGAACTCGCGGACGTGGCCGAAAACCACTATCCGAAGTTCGGCGCCAAGCTGCCTCAGGAGCTCAAGGACATCATCGCGATGATCCAGGACCGCCTGAACAAGGCCTAGTCGCCGGATCCAGTCCGAAATCGAAGGGTCCCGCGTTTCCGCGGGGCCCTTTTTCGCGCCCTTTTCCCCTGTGGAGGCCGTCCGAGGCCACAAAAAGCGCTTCCGGGGGAACGTTTTCGTAAAAAATCGCTTAATTTTAGTGGGAAGAATTCTCCGGAGGTCCCGATGGAACGGAAGACCCTTTTCCAGACCCTGTTCCCGATCCTGGCGGCGTTCGGCGCCGTGCTCTGCTTCTCCTGCGGCGACGACAGCGGCCCCTCGATGCCCAAGCCCGACGACGACCTCAGCTCCGACGGCGGCAACGGCGCCCTCTCCTCGCTGGTCGAGATCTCGGCCGCCGACGACGGCACGCTCGAGGACCTCGTGGCCTGCACGATGGACAACGCCGGCACCTACGCCACCATCGGCCAGACCTCCTACATCTGCTACGGCTACCAGTGGCGCGGGCTCGTCGGCATCTTCGAGTCGATGGCCGAGCTGACCGCCTGCACCGAGAACCGGCAGGGCGGCCTGGCGCTGATCAAGAAGGACCGCAAGATCCTCGAGTGCTCCAACATGCAGTGGGGCCCCTACCACGTGCCCGCGCGCAGCTACTACGACGCCGAAGCGCTGCCCTCCTGCACCAAAAAGCGCCAGTGGGAGTACAACTACATCGAGTCGACCGGCGAGTTCGCGCTCTGCAACAAGGAGATGTGGCAGATGCTGGTGGACGTCCAGGAGTCGGCCGAGGACTTCCTCGCCTGCACCGAGTCGCGCAACAACGGCATGGCGCTGGTCCTGCGCGCGCTCGACACGGTCTGGAAGTACTCCTACGACACGACCGGGACCGGCAAGAACATGAAGATCGACACCACCGAGTCCGTCGATTCGGTGCTCACCGCCGACACCACGCTGATGATCTGCTCGTCGCAGCGCTGGATCGTCTACCGCGAGGCGGTCGTCGACACCACCGACACCACGGCCACCTCCAGCGACGACGCCAAGGTGGACGAAACCCTCCCGAACATCACCGGCCTGCAGGTCTCCCGCTGGGTCGGCGACGGCAAGCTGCTCCTCGCCTGGGACGCCCCCTCGTGGAACCCCGCGCTCGTCGGCGGCCTGGTGGTCGAACGCGACAGGAACTACTCCGGCTGGAAGGTGCTCGACACCCTCAAGGGCGACGAGATCCGCGCCGGACTCTGGCTCGACAGCGCGCTCGAGGTCACCAACCAGATGAAGTACCGCTACCGGCTCTACACCATCCCGCTCGACCCCGAGTCGCCCAACCGCTCGGAATACACCGACATCGTCGGCACGATGGCGCTGGACGAATGGGGCTTCGTCGGCGGCCAGTTCGACACGCCGACCGGCTTCTCCGGCTGCTGGATGCACGGCAACCAGCAGCACATCACCTGGAGCGTGTCGCGCATGGGTTCGGCGGGCGGCTGGGTGCTCCAGGCGCTCGGCGCCCAGGACACGACGATCCACGTCGACTCCACGATGGCGGGGAACCTCGTCGGCTTCGGCCCGAACGGGAACCAGGGGCTCTCCCGCGCGGCCTGGATCGACCTCGACACGCTCCGCGAGGACGACAACCACTACTGGATCAACTGGCCGATGTTCGACGGCTACCGCCTCTACGCCTACTACCTGGACGAATTCAGCGGCGTGACCAGCGAATACTCGCCCGAAATCGTCTTCAACACCATCATCCCCTGCAACCCGGCCTCCTATCCGGTCTACGAAAAGGGCGCGGCCGCGATCAAGGTCGACACGGCCAAGACCAACGTCAGCTGGGAGCCGCCGTCGGGCTTCTACGACTGCCAGCAGATCCTCATGCAGGGCAGCTACTATCCCGCCTCGTGCACCGCCGGCGCCGCCGCCGGGGTCTTCGGATACTGCAGGTCCGTGACGGACGAATACGGCGACGACGTGCCGTGCTGGGACCTCGGCGTCTCCAGCCTCACGTGGATGCCCGGGATGCCCCAGGATCCCAAGGGCTACGCCGTGCGCGGCGTGGTGCTCGACGAGAGCGGGAACGGAATCTGGGGCTGGACGACGTCCGCCTGGCGCCATTAGCGCGCCTCCGGAAATCCGAATCCGAAGCGAGGGCCCCCGCGAGGGGCCCTTCGCCGTTCCCGCGCTTCTCTAACTATATTCTGAGTGTCAAGAAAAGGAGTTCCCCATGTCCCGCAGTCAGCGACGGCATTCCAAGGCCGAATATCTGAGCAGCACGAAAACCAAGGCCAATTACAAGGTCATCGTCGTGCTCGGCGTCCTGGGCGCCCTTTTCTTCGTTCTGACGGCTTTGGTCAAGTAGGCGGAGGTTCCAGATGCAGTTCACCGTAGGCAAGGTCGACTTCCTCGACGTTCTGAGAAAGGCCGAAGGCGCGGTTCCCGCGAAGTCGATGCTCCAGATCCTGGGGAATTTCCACATCTCCCTCTCCGGCGACACGCTGGAGGTGACGGCGACCAACCTCGAGCTGAGCGTCCGCGCGCGCCTGCAGGTGCAGGGCCAGGGCGACGGCGCCGTCCTGATCGACGCCCGCACGCTCGTGCAGATCGTCGCCAGCCTCGACCCCGACGTCGACGTCGAGGTGAGCGCCGTCGACAACCAGGTGAAGCTGAAGTCCGGCTCCTACGTCGCGAACCTCCCCGGCTTCGACCCTTCCGAGTACCCGCAGATCGAGCAGCCCGAGGACGGCATCCGCTTCTCTCTCTCCAGCAGCGAGCTCCTCTTCCTCGAGGAGAAGACCGCGTTCGCCTGCTCGACCGACGTCACCCGCATCGCCCTCAACGGCGTCTTCGCGGAGCACCAGGACGGCCGCCTCTCGATGGTCGCCACCGACGGCCACCGCCTCGGCCTGGCGAGCGTGGAGAACGAGGGCGCCGACTGGCCCGCGGGCGTGATCGTCCCGCCCAAGGCGCTGCGCCTGCTCCTGAAGAGCGTCCCCGCCGACACCGCGCTCGACGTCCGCATCGACTCCTCGCACATCAGCGTCGACTCCGAGAAGGTGCAGGTGATCGGCCGCCTCTTCGACGGCTCCTACCCTGTCTACCGCAACGTGGTGCCGACCGAGTTCGGCAAGATCGCGACCGTGGACGTCCGCCGCCTGATCTCGGTGACGGAGCGCGTCGGCAGGATCGCGAACGCCAAGACGAACCTGGTGAAGTTCGAGTTCGCCGAGGACCGCCTGACCGTCTCGTCGAGCAACCAGGACGACGGCAACGAATCGCACGAGGACCTGACCGGCGTGGAGTACACCGGCGACCCCGGCTTCCGCCTCGGCTTCAACGCCAAGTACCTCGTCGAGATCCTGAAGATGTGCCCCGAGCGCATCTCGCTGCAGATGAACAGCCCCACCGGCGCCTGCGTGATCACGCCCGTCGGCGAAGGGCTGGACTTCTACTTCCTGCTGATGCCCCTCCGCCTGAGCGAAGGGAACTAGCCCTCCTTTCCGGACCGGGGTCCGCGCCGTGCAGATCGACCTCGTCGAAGTCCGGAACTTCCGCAACCTCGCCCCCGCGGCCGTGCGACTCGGTCCGGGGGCGATTCGCGTCGTGGGGAAGAACGGCCAGGGGAAGAGCAACCTCCTGGAGGCGGTCCACGTGCTGGCCCAGGGCTGGAGCCCGCGCGCGCGCCGCGGGGCGGAGTGGATCGCGTGGGGCGAAGAGGACCTCCTCGCCCGCGCCGAAGGGACCTTCGGCGGTCGCCCGCGCAGGACCGCGGTCTCCCTGGAGTCGCGCGGGGCGGCGCGGCGCGCGAAGTTCGACGAACGCGAATCGTCCGGGCTCTCGCTCCTGCTCGGCGCCTGGCCCCTGGTCTCCTTCGGCCCGAACGACGTCGCCCTGGTGCAGGGCGAGCCGGAGACGCGGCGCCTCTGGACGGACGCGTTCGTGAGCCAGTGCTCCGAGGAGGGGCGCGACCGTCTCCGGCGCTACCGCCAGGCGCTTCGCCAGCGCAACGGATACCTGCGGGGGTGCGTCCGCCCGGACCCGGCCCTGCTCGAGGCCCTGAACGAAACGCTCTGCGCGGAGGGGGCCGCGGTCGTCGCGCTCCGGCGCGAGCTCGTGGAGGACCTGCGCGGGGAGTTCGGCCGGATCTACGCCTCGATCTGCGGAGGCGCGGACGGCGACGCGTCGCTCTCCTACCGCTGCTCGTTCGGCGACGAGGGCGGCGCGGAGGCGTTCCTCCGGAAGCTGGAGTCGCTCGCGCCGCGGGAGCGCGAACTGAAGACCACGCTCGCGGGCCCGCACCGCGACGACCTGGAGATCACGCTGAAGGGCCGTCCCGCGCGCGCGGCGGCGTCGCAGGGCCAGCAGCGCTCCCTCGCGCTGGCCCTGCAGCTCGCCGGAGGCGAGCGTCTGCGGCGGCTCTTCGGCGAGTTCCCGGTCCTGCTCCTCGACGACGTCTTCAGCGAGCTCGACGCCGACCGCCGCCGCGCGCTGGGCGAGCTCGTGCGCCGCGCGGACCAGGCGATCCTCGCGGCCCCGAATCCGGACGAAATCCCGTTCGGGGCGGACCGCACGCTCCTCGTGGAGTCCGGGCGGATCACGGAACTCTAGGAGAGCGCGATGGAAGAGAGAGACGAAGCCCCCGAACCCCGGACCGAGTCGCGCCGCACGCCCGGCCCGCGCCGTCCGCCGCGGTCGGTCGGACCGCTCCTCCTGCGCTTCCTCCGCGACCCGTCCGGCGGCTTCTCCGGGGCGCTCGTGCTCCTCGCCTCCTCGTGGGAGTCCGTCGTGGGCCCCTCCCGCGCGCGGCTGGTCGAGCCCGTCGCCCTGGACGAAGACGGGACGCTCTGGCTGCGCTCCTCCGACTACGCCGCGAAGACCGAGCTGCTCTTCGCCGCCGGCGAAATCGCCTCGCGCGCCAACGCCGCGCTGGGGAGCTCCCTGGTCCGCCGGATCCGCTTCCGCGCGTAAAAGGCCCGTCCGGGCCCGCATTTGTTTACCTTTAAGATGGGAAAGCATCGAAAGCGAGAGGCACTATGGCTCGGAAAAAGGTATTCGGAGCGTTGGTCTGCGCCCTGTGCGCGTTGGCCCAGTCCGCCGACTTCGAGGCGCCGCTCGTCCCCGTTCCGTCGATCTACGGCGCGGCGGGCAACTCCCGGACGCTCTCCGCGAAGACGCTCGGCGCCGGCGCGATGAGCGCGGCGGTCTCCGTCGAGGGGACCTCCAGCTCCGAGGCGTTCGGGACGGGCCGCGTGGGCTTCTGGCGCGGCGCGGACAAGATCGGCGACTTCGGGCTCGACGGATACTACTCCGCCAGCTACCGCCTGATGCTCGGCTTCGGCGTGACCGAGTGGCTCGACCTCGGCGCCAACGTTCCGTTCCACCAGGACTACATCACCGTCAAGAGCCACCCCGCCTCGCACAGAAGCGAGGTGAACCGCGGCCGGAACACCTCCCTGGGCGACTTCGAGCTCTGGGGCAAGATCCAGTACCCGCCCTACGAGCACAGCCACGTCTTCGACCTCTCCTTCTACGGCATGGTGACGTTCCCCACCGGCGCGACCGGGCAGGGCCTCGTCCCCAAGGCGGTCTGGTACGTCCCGACCGATCCGGACGACAGGCCGTCGAACTTCACCGCCGACCAGGTCACCGTCCGCGGCATGATGCTGATGACGCTCGACCTGCTCGAGATCGCCGGCGTCTTCATCCCCCTCGAGTTCAACGCGAACGTCGGCATGCTGACCACCGCGCGCTCCAACCTCGACAACGCGGTCCTCGTCAACGGGTCGATGGTCCTCAAGCCGATCCCCTGGTTCCGCCTCTTCGCCGAATTCTCGTCCGTCTCCCTGCTGCAGCACTTCGGCGAGCGCGCGAACCTCCTCCGCGACCGGGCGTTCCTCAGCCCCGGCGTCACGGTGCAGTCCCCGCAGGGCTTCTTCTTCACGGCGGCCTGGGACGTCGGGCTCGCGGACGACGATTCCCGCGCGGTCGCGCTCGACCGCGGCGACGACGGGAACAGGATCGAATACTCCTTCGACAACCGCTACAACGGCTTCTCCGCGGTGCTCGGCTGGTCCGGCTACGTCGTGAGCCCGGACCTCGACGGCGACGGCATCCCGAACTCCAAGGACAAGTGCCCGCTCGAGCCCGAGGACTTCGACGAGTTCGAGGACGCGGACGGCTGCCCCGAACCCGACAACGACGGCGACGACGTGCCCGACCTCCGCGACAACTGCCCGAACGTCCCCGGCCCCGCCTCCAACAAGGGCTGCCCGCTGCCCGACCGCGACGGCGACGGCATCCCGGACGTCGAGGACGAATGCGCCGACGTCTTCGGACCGCGCGCGAACAAGGGCTGCCCCGACACGGTGCGCATCGTGGACACGCTGACCGTGACCGACACGCTCACGCAGGTGGACACGCTGACGGTGGACAACACCCCCGCCGCCAACGAGGCCTGCCCCTTCGTCCCGGTGAACTTCCTCAACAACTACGCCGGGCCCGTGGACTCCGCGCGCTGCCCGCTGCCCGACCGCGACAAGGACGGCGTCTGCGACCCGTGGGCTTCCGAAATGGGCCTGCTCGACCACTACGCCGGCGTCTGCAAGGGCAAGGACGCCTGCCCGAGCGACCTCGAGGACATGGACGGGTTCGAGGACGAGGACGGCTGCCCCGACCCCGACAACGACGGCGACGGGTTCTGCGACGCCTGGGTGTCGGAACAGGGCCTGCTCGGCAAGTACGCCTCCGTCTGCCACGGCGTGGACAAGTGCCCCTCGCAGCCCGAGACGATGAACGGGTTCGAGGACAACGACGGCTGCCCGGACAAGGTGCCGAAGAAGCCGATCAACCTCAAGGGCGTCGAGTTCCACGCGGGCAAGGCGGTCCTGACGGACGGCGCGATGGACGCGCTGATGCCGACGGTCGAGTCGCTGCGCGAGAACCCCGACGCGATCATCGAAATCGGCGGCCACTCCGACAACACCGGCAAGCGCGCCTACAACATCAAGCTCTCCACGGAACGCGCGCAGTCCGTGGCGGACTTCCTCCGCCAGCAGGGCGTGCAGTGCGAAATCCAGGTGAAGGGCTACGGCCCCGACCAGCCGATCGCCTCCAACAAGACGAAGGCCGGCCAGCGCGCCAACCGCCGCATCGAGATGAAGATCCTCGGGACCAAGGCGTCGCAGCCCGGCGCGTCCCAGGGCGAGGCGAAGTAGGCCCGGAGAACTCCGGAACACGAGAGGCGGACCTCGGTCCGCCTCTCTTCGTTTTAGGCGATCCGCCCTACGACCTATCCGCCACGATGCGGTCGAAGATGGCGCCGCGTTCCTTGTAGTTCTTGAACATGCCGAAGCTGGCGCAGGCGGGGGAGAGCAGGAGGTCGCCGCCGTCGGGCAGCGCCTCTTCGCACATGCGCACGGCGTCTTCGAGCGAAGTGCAGTGGATGCACGGAACGCCGCGCGCGGCGAGCCCTTCGCCGATGCGCTTGGCGGTCTGCCCGATGAGCGCGCAGAGCGCGAGGTCCGGGAGGGCGGCGAGGCCGTCGAAGAGCTCCGTGAAGTCCGCGTTCTTCTCCGAGCCGCCGAGGATCATGGCCAGCGGGCCGGAGAAGCTGCGCGCGGCGGCGAGCGCCGCCTCGGGGCGCGTGGCGTAGGAGTCGTTCCAGTATCCGATTCCGTTCGCCTCGCCCTTGAACTGCAGGCGGTACTGGAGTCCCTCGAACTTCGCGAGCGCGGCGCGGACCGCGGCTTCGGAGGCGCCGAGCTCTTGCGCGGCGAGCGCCGCGGCGGCCATGTTCTCCAGCATGAACGAGCCCGCGATTGCGCATTCGGAGAGCGGGAGCGGGTTCCCGGGCAGGAAGAGGGTCTCGTCGTCCAGGCGGAGCGCCGCGTCCGGATTTCGTCCATACGAAACCTTCCGCGCGGGCGACCGTTCCGCGATTTCGCGGCTCCCTTCCGCGTCGCCGCAGAAGACGCAGAGCTGCCCGGGCTTCTGGTTCGCGACGAGCCGCGCCTTCGCCATTCGGTATTCGCGGACGTCCGTGTGCCAGTCGAGGTGCTCGCAGGTCGTGCGGACGACCACGGCGACGTCGGGCGAGGCCTTCAGGTCCATCAGCTGGAACGACGAGAGCTCCAGGACCGCGAGCGGCGCGGCATCCTCCTTGCGCAGGATCTCGAGCACGGGCGTGCCGATGTTCCCGCCGATCTCGTGCGGGACGCCGGCCTCGTCCAGGCAGGCGGAGATCATCATCGTCGTGGTCCCCTTGCCCATCGTCCCGGTGGTGCCGAGGATCTTCCCTTCGAAGAGGTCGAAGAAGAGCTGGATCTGGCTCGTCACCGTCCCGCCCGCCTCGGCGAAACGGAGCAGCTCGGGCTTGGTCGGCTTGACGCCGGCGGAGCGGACGACCGTGCGGTAGGGCGCGAGGTCGCCGAGGTAGTTCTCGCCGAAGACGCCGCGCACGCCTTCGGGCAGCTCCTGCGCGTTCTTGTCGAGGACCGCAAGCCCTTCGAACCCGCAGTCGAGCAGCAGCTTGAGCGTGCTCTTGCCCTCCGTGCCGTAGCCGATCAGGGCGACCGGTCCGGCCAGCTTCCCGCGCAGCTTTTCCTTCAGCTCTTCGAACTTCATCTCGTCTCTCCCGCGCCGTCGCGGCGCGCAAAAAGGTCTCCGCGTCAGAACGCCATGCCGCGCCGCACGTCCAGGCGCTGCCCCTTGGGGAGCACCGCGCCGCATGACCAGCGCCTTCCGTCCAGAAGCCGCGCGAGGAGGGCGCGGACGTCCTCCGCGGTGAATGCGTCCACCGCCCGGACGCGCGCGTCGAGGTCCGCGGGCGGCAGCCCCAGCAGTTCGCGCTGCGTCAGCGAGGCCGCGCGCGAGGAGCTGCTCTCCGCGGCCAGGATCAGCCCGCCCTTCGCCATCTCGCGCGTCCGCTCGATCTCCTCGTCCGAGAACCCGTCCCTCCGCGCCGCCGCGAGCTCCTCCGCGAGCGTGGCCATGGCGCGTCCGGCCTTGCCCGGTTCCGCGCCGAACTGCACGCTGAAGACGAACCCCGACGCGCAGAGGTCGATGTTCGTCGAGATGGAGTAGACCAGCCCGAGGTCCTCGCGGATGCGCTGGAAGAGCCGCGACGACATCCCCTCGCCGAGGAGGAGGTGGACCGCGAAGAGCGCGTTGGAGACCCGGTCGAACTCCGCGCCCTTCGCCAGCGGGAGGAAGGTCCCGTAGACCAGGTCCGCCTGCTGGACGGAGGAACGCTTCGCGACGGTCCCGAAGACGGGCTTCCGGGGCGCGGGCCGGCGCCGCGC